>JAHITJ010000007.1 GCA_018817795.1 Myxococcota bacterium
CCAACTCCAAGCGCTGCGAGCGCAAGGCCGTCGTCCGCCCCGTCGAGGACAAGCCCATCGCCTGCCCCGCCGGCCAGGAGTACAACGCCAACTCCAAGCGCTGCCAGCCCAAGGCTCCGGCCTGCGAGCGCGGCCGCGTCCGCAGCGGCAACGCCTGTATCTGCCCTCCGGGCCAGATCGACAGGAACGGCGCCTGCGTCGTTCCCCCGAAGCCGATTGACTGCCCCGAAGGCAAGGTCAAGCAGGGCAACCTCTGCATCTGCAAGCCGGGCACAGTGGATAAGGGCGGCAAGTGCATGGTCCCCGAGCCGACCCCTGGCATGAAGCCCCCCGTGCGCCCGCCCCGCGGCGGCCGCTAGTCTGATCCCCTGCTTGAACTTCACCTGATATCCCCCAAACCCACCTATCCAAATACTTAATACTGTGGACGGCGTCGTCACCGTCACAGTCACGGTACCTTTGGCGATTTTTAATGCGCTGAAGCTCGACGAGCGTTCCAGTTGCCGTGCAATGACCGGATCGATCAACTGGGCGCCGGAAATGCCGACCACGGTCGCGATGGCGTTTTGCAGTCAGTTGTCTATTCTTCTTTTACTTCGTGGTAAGCCACTTCTGGAAGGAATCGAAGGCGTAAGGGCGGGAAAGGAAATTCTTGACCATATCATCGGCGTCGACGCTGCCGCCCGGGGCCAATATCAACTGGCGATAACTCAAAGCGGTGTCCACGTCCATCAATCCCTTTTCCTGGAATTGATTAAATAAATCCTTTACAATTACCAAGGACCACATGTAGGTGTAGTACATGGAACTGTAACTGTCCAGATGCCCAAAGCTCGCATACTCAAGGGAGCCCTTCACCAGCGGATAGGGACTATATTTCTTCTGCATTTCTCCGAGCAGTTTCTGAAGGTTCAGTCCATCGGGCGCCGTCGCATGGAACGTGAAGGACAGGGCGGCATAGAACATCTGCCGCATGACATGCACGCCCTTGCCGAACTCGGCCGACGCATTGAGTTTCTTCACCAGATCTTCGGGAATGGGTGTGTTGGTCTTCGGATGCACAGCGAAGCGAGCCAGCACCGGGTAGCTGCGGGCCCACTCCTCATACAACTGGGACGGGACCTCAGCGAAATCCCACTCGCAGTTGATGCCACCCTGGGTGACCCAGCGATGATTGCCGGCGAACAGGTGGTGGATCATGTGTCCAAACTCGTGGAAGAACGTGACCACATCGTTGTATTCCATGTAGGCGTTCTCGCCGGACGGGAAGTTCGTCACGAGCGCGGCCGACGGCATCTGCACGTCCTTGACGCCGGTATAGATCGGGAAAACGGCCGCGTGCCCGTACTTGTTCGCGCGCGGATGCAGATCCAGGTACATGCGGGCGAACACCTTCCCGTTTTCGACCACGTCGTACACTTCGACGCCATCGAACCAGGCTTTGGCGCCGATGACGCGCTTGAACTGGATGTTGAACAGATCCTCGGTCATCTTGAGCAGGCCCTGCTTGACCTTGTTGACCTCGAAGTATTCGCGCACGACCTTGGAGTCCACGCCGAACTTCTCTTCCTGGATCTTCTTCACGTAGAAGAAGCGGTCCCATACCTCGACGGTCTTGGCGCCCTTGACGTCCTTCTTCTTGGCCACCAGGATTTCCTTGAGGTCCTCCTGCATGCGGGGACGGGCCAGCGCGGCCACCTTGTCGATGAAATCGGCGATGGTCTTGCGGTCCTTGGCCATCTTGTCCGCCGCGGTGTAGGAAGCCCAGTCGGTGTAACCCAGCAGCACGGCATAGTTGTGACGCGTGGTCAGCAGCTTCAGGAGCACCTCGTCGTTCTTGTCCTTGGCACGGGACAGGTACGCCAGGTAGATCTTCTGACGGGTCTTTTCGCTCTTGGCATAATTCACGACGGGAAAAAAGTCAGGGTTGTCGGTGCTGATCCTGATGATTCCCTTTGCGTTGGCCGGGTGGGACTTGAGGAAGTCCTCGGGCATCCCGGCGAGCTCATCCTTGGTGAACTCCACCTCCAGGCGGCTCTCCCGGATGTTCTTGGCGAATTCCTGGCCGAGCTTCACTGCGTCTTCCTGCAGTTGCTTCAATTTCGCCCGCGCGGCGTCATCCTTGTCCACGCCCGCCAGACGGTACTCGCGCAGCAGGTTGTCGCGGAACCGCAGGGTGAGCTTGTCCGCCGCAGGGATGCCGGCCACGGCGTTGATCGCCTGGAACAGTTCACGATCCAGCTTCAACTCCGAAAAAACCTTCTTGGCCTCCACTTCACAGTTCTCGGCGGCGGCGCGCACACCCGCATCCGGGTGCACTTCCTTCATGAGATCGGTCATCGGGATGACGCGGTCCAGCGCCAGCCGGAGCCTGGCATAGGGCACCAGCGTGTTTTCAACCGTGCGCTCCTTGGCGACCCTCACGATCTCACCTCGGATGGTCTTGACCAGCTCGAGGTTCTTGCTGCAGTCCGCGGCCGCGGCCTCTGCGGTGGCCCACAAAGTCGGCTCCAGGACGATCTTCGGCGCGGCCTCGACCTCAACCTTTGAAGGATCCGTCTTGGCCAGGGGCTCCTTCTTGGGCGCCTCCGTCGGAACGGTCCCCAGTTTTTTTTCGGGCTCGGTGCAACCGACCAACCCCAGCGCGAACATCACCAGCCAAACATTCATGAAGCGTTTCATTTCGATTTTGACTCCTTGTGTTTCGAGATACCGTTTCCGTCCATCGAATCAAAGAAAAAAGTCACACGTTCACGGTTCCCGGGCGGACAATTCGTAATCGACGATCTTCGAGACATTGTAAAGCGTCTTGCCGTCCAGGTAACTGCGGCCGCCGATCAGGAAGGTGAGATCCTTGTCCCCCAGGTGCAGATCGCTCATGAGATCGGACACCTCCTTGCGGATTTCCCCCAGCGGAATGGACTTCATCTGCTCACGTATCTTGGCTGGGTCCAGTCCCACCTGCTTGATGTACTCGTCGAACTTGTTGTTGGCCGCCACGCGCCAGATCGCCTCCTTCTGGAGCAGCATCACGAAGTGATACATGCCCTCCTGCTTGAACGTCCACTGGATGGAATTGGCGATGTCGGCGGCCTCGGCCTCGAGTCCCTGATCCGGTCCCCAATGGAACATGAACCACACGGCGATCTGCGACTCAAAGGGATCAAGCTTCTTGAACTCGCTGTTCAACTGCTTCAGGCGGGCCACCCCCATGTGGGTGAACGGCGCGAACACCACGACTTCAACCTTCGGATTCTCGGCCCCCCAGCGGTGCAGCGGATACTTCTCACGGTGGGTGATGACCTTCTTCACCTTCTCGAGTTGTTCCGCCGAGAGGATCACCGAATGCTTCTCGACCTGCTCCATTCCGATGCGCTGGGAAACGGTCAGGTTCTTCGTGGGCGACTGGACAGGTTCAGCGCCGTCGGGCTCGGTCACTGCGCCGGGCTGCTCCTCCGGAGGCACCGCGCGTCCCGGCCGACGCTCCGGCCGCTCACGCACGGTCTTGGGCTTGGCCGACTGTCCCTCATCCTTCTTGGCGAGGACATAGCCACCGATGGCCAGCAACAACAGGGCGACGAAGATGATCATCGCCGGTGCGGTGGAAGCAGCCGGGGCCGGTGCAGCCTGCTGTGTCCGGCGCGGAGCGGTGCGGCCGGCCGGTGCGGCCTTGTCGACCTCCACTTCGACATCGTCATAGCCAAAGGATTCGGGCGCCGAGACACCGCTGGTCTCACGGTGATGCTCCTCCTCCCGGCGACGGGTCTCCTTTTCGCGCGCCTTGCGCTGCTTCTTCTCGCCGCGCACGACCTCGGCCTGGGCGGCATCGGCCTCCTGCGCGTCGGCGGCCGACATGCCACGACCATCATCCCCTACGGGGAACGGATGGGCCGGCGTCAGGTTCTCCTTTTCGTTATCCCAGGGCG
>JAHITJ010000064.1 GCA_018817795.1 Myxococcota bacterium
AGCAGGGCCAGCGTCATCTCCCAGCGGCCCGGCGGCAGGCCGGACCCGCCCAGGAGCCGCCAGTCGGCCATCCCGTCCGCGCTCTGGCTCCGCCAGCTCTCATAACGCTTGATGAAGCCCATGGGTTCGGCGGAGATCAGTTGGGCGAGCTGGTCCGAGGCCAGGTGCACCCGCAGGTCTTCACGACGCACACGGCGGAGCGGCACGGAGGCGTCGTTCGACGAGAGCGCCTCCACGACCGGGCGCACCCAGGCGGCGGTGCACACGAACAGCACGGGGAGGTCGTGGGGGACGGCCAGCTCGCGCAGGTGGAAGGCGGCCACGCGGGCCGCGGTCTCAGAGACGGGCGCCTGCTCGGCGAGGATGGCCAGCCGCATCAGATCGGCCTCGGCCACCGCGGCCGCCAGCAGCGTGTCGGGCTCGACCGGGTCCAGGGACTCCCCCTGTCCGGTGTCCGGGGCGACCGTGCGCCATGGGATGTTCTGGTCGATGGCGCTGCGCAGCGCCTCCCAGCGGGGATCCGTGGCCTCGACCGGGATCAGGGCCAGGGCCGGTGCGCCGTCTTCGCCGCCTTCGCGGGCATGGGTGAGCAGTCCCAGCGCCGGCAGCAGGGAGAGCGCATGGGGGACCAGCCCCCGGAGGGTCTCGGGCAGCACGGTGGCCACGCCCGCGGGCGGATCGCAGAGGATGCGGCGCCGGACCAGGGCCGCCCACTCCATGGCGCGCTCCTGCACCACGAAGAACTCGACGCCGCCCACTACGAGGGTGTCGGTCTCATGGTTCAGGAAGGCGTCGATGGGGCCGGCGGTCATTGGTCGGTCCCGGCCTTGCGGCGATGCAGCGCCATGTGTCCGGCCTGGATGCCCTCGCCTGCCAGTGCGCGCAGGGCCGCGAGGTGGTTGGCCAGCCCGCAGGCGGCCGTGGTCTCGCACAGGCGGGCCGCCGAGGTCAGTCCGATGGCCTCCAGCACGTGGCGCACCAGCGGATGGGCCACCGTGAGTCCGCCCACGGTGCCCAGGGGCAGGGGCAGCGAGAGTTCACCCGACAGGGTCAGGCCGTCGCCGGAGCGGGTCCAGCGCGACAGCGAACGCAGGCCGTCCGGACCGCAGGCGTGGGCGGCCGCGGCCATGGCGACGGCGCGGGTGTCGTTGGCGGTGGCCGCGGTGACCGCAAGGAGGCCGTTGAGGATGCCCTTGTTGTGGGTCACGGCCCGCAGGGGATCACGCTCGGCCCAGCGGGCCAGGCGCAGGATGCGGTCGGCCATCAGGGCTCCGGAGAAGTCGCCGTGTGCCAGGGAGGCCACGTCGAAGTCCGCCCGCACGCGGGTGAGGCGGCGGGGAAACGCGTTGGTGAGGATGCGTCCGATGACGGCGCCGCCGGTGAGCCCCTCGAGGTGGGGCGCCAGGGCCTCGGCGAAGGTGTTGGCGACGTTGGCGCCCATGGCGTCGGCGGTGGCGATGTGCAGGTGGACGATCAGTTCGTCCTCGAAGACGCCGCCGCACTCCAGTTGGAGCGGACCTCCTCCGTGGGCGATCAGCGCGGGATCCAGCGGCGCGAGCAAGGCCAGCAGTTCGGCTGACCGTTCCTCGATGAGCCGCCAGGAGGTGACAGGATCTGTCACCTGCAACTGCAGTTGGGCGGTGGCGACGGCGTCTCCGGCCTGAGCGAAGAAGCCTCCGCGCCCGGCGGCCAGCTTGGCACCGTGGGCGGCGGCGGCCACGACCGAGGGCTCCTCGGTGACCATGGGCACCCACTGCGGCGTCCCGTTGATGACGAAGTTGGGCGCCACCGAGAACGGCAGGGCCATGGGGCCCAGCACGTCCTCGACCCAGCGCGCCGACGTGGACGGGTCCCATCCGCCGGTCCTGAACAGATCGGAGACCGTGGGGTTGGCGCCAAAGACGGTTTCTCGCCGCTGCTCCGGGGACAGTCGGTGGAAGCCGGGGATGCGTGTGTCGTGCGTCATGGGCCATTCTTCCCATGAACGCGTCCGGGGGACAATAAAAACCTGCTCGAAATCACCGCCGTCTATGGCATAATATGCGGCAAGTCCCCTTCACGGTGTTCGCCGGGCCAGACTCCGGCGCCGCCGGGCGGGCCAGGAGTACCGAACATGAGAATCCGCAGGCTGTTCACCATTCTGTCGCTGGCGTGCGCCCTGGCCATGCTGCCGGTCGCATCGTCGGCGTTCGCACAGGAGTACGG
>JAHITJ010000065.1 GCA_018817795.1 Myxococcota bacterium
CGGCGGCCCCGGCGGCCCCGGTCCCGGCTGCCTCGCCACGACCGACGCCCTGCGGAACGCCCTGCGCCGCTCCGGCACGGGCATCCTCTTCGGCGCGCTGACCACCGCGCTGGCCTTCTACGCCTTCCTGCCGGCGCGCTTTACCGCCTTCGCCCAGATCGGCGGCTTGTCGGGCACGGGCATCCTGCTGATGTGCCTGTCGATGCTGGTCATCGTCCCGGCCATCATCGCCGTGTCCCACACGCAGGCCGAAAGACCCGCACGCAACCAGCAGTGGACCCCCCTTCGCCGCCTCGCCGCCGGCGTGGTCCGCTTCCGCGTGGCGGTGCTGGCGCTGGCCGTCGCTGCCACCGTCGCCCTGGTGCCTGTCATCATGCAGGTTCACTTCAACCGCGACGTCTCGCAGATCTATCCCGAGGACCTCAACAGCCTGCGCTGGCTCAAGGTGGTGGAGAAGGAGTTCGGCCAGTCGCCCAACACGCTCACCTTCCGCGTCAAGGACCTGGCCCGGCTTCGCCGCGTCACGGCCGATCTGTCCAAGCGCCCCGACGTCAGGGAGATCCAGTCGATCCTGAGCTGGCTCCCGCCCGCGGCCGCCAAAAGCGACCTGACCGCAGCGCTGGCCCTGTCGCTGATGCCCGCGGAGCTGGCCGGCATGTACATCGGCCGCGACGGCTCGTACCGCGTCGAGCTGGTGCCGGCGGTGGACATCTGGGATCCCGCGTCCTATGCACGCCTGCAAAAGGCGATCACCGACGCCACCGGCCAGGGTCCGGTGGGCATGCCCGCTCTGATGGCCGACATCGCAGCCCTCATCGAAGCTGACATCCTGATGATCTGCGCGGCCTGCCTGGGCCTGTCGTTCCTGCTGCTGCTGCTGATCTTCCGCGCACTGAGGCCTGCGGCCGTGGCCCTGGCGCCGGTCACCCTCGCCCTGTGGTTCACCCTGGGCCTGATGCCGCTGCTGGGCATCCAGTTGAACATCTTCAGCATCATGGCGTTCCCGCTGATCATCGGCATCGGCATCGACAGCGGCATCCACCTGGTCCACCGGCTCCGGGCCGGCGCCGCCACCGCCATCGCCGACGACGTCATGCACACCGGCAAGGCGATCATCATCACGACGGTGACCACCGTCATCGGCTTCGGCAGCCTGCTGACCATCAACCACCCCGGCATGCAGAGCCTGGGCGCCACCGTGTCCCTGGGCCTGCTGCTGTGCCTGGCGTTCACGCTGGTGCTCATTCCGGCGCTGGGGACAACGCGGCGCTGCAAGCTCCAGCATTGACATCGGTCACCTTCCCTAGAATACTCGCCAGCGGAGGCAAGGCATGCCAGACGACTCCCCCACGTCCGCCGGTGAACTGAAGACCCTCACCCTGTCCTGCAACGAATGCGGCGCCCCCATCGACGTGCCCGGGAGCACGAACTTCTTCACCTGCAACTTCTGCGGCTCGCGGCTCTCCGTGCAGCGGACCGAAGGCGCCTCGTACACGAAGACCCTCGAGGCCCTCGACCGCAAGACCGAGACGCTGGCCAGGGAGGTCGAGGTCCTCAAGCTCCAGAACGAGCTCGAGCGCATCGACCGTGAATGGCAGGAGGAGCTCAAGCAGTACATGGTCCGCGACAACGACGGCCACCAGAGCGTGCCCACCGCCGGGGGCAGCATCTTCGGCGGCTTCGTCGCCACAGTCTTCGGCATCGGCTGGATCTACAACGCCGTCTCGATGGACGCCCCCGCACTCGTCGCGCTGGTCGGCCTGGGGTTCATCGGCCTGGGCCTCTACATGGGCTATTCCGGCTACAACAAGAGCCTCACGTACAAGGCCGCCCACCAGCGCTACCAGAACCGCCGCGACGACCTGCTCCGCCAGCTCAACGCGATGAAGTGAGCGCCGCGTCTTCTCCCCCTTCCAATATGGGACTGCGGTGGCCCGCCGCCGCAGGGCTCAGCTTCCATCGACCTTCGAAAAGCAGAATGCCTGCAACAATTCACGCAGAATCTCGATAATGGTAACTGTCGTGATTTTGCACTGGAAATGTCTCCGGAGTTAACCTATATGTTATGGCATGGCGTGGAAGAGAGCTGAAATGGAACTCGAGGAAAAGTTCGATCGCTGGATGAATGACGCTGAGAAGACCGAAGATTTTCAGGTCGAAAAGTTGATACTGCACTTCACTGAGGAGGTCGTTTCTGCCATGAAGGTGCGCAATATGTCTCAGGCGGATCTGGCCAGAATGCTCGAGAAAAGCCCGGCCTATGTTTCCAAGATGCTCGCAGGGGAGACAAACTTCACCCTTCGTTCGCTCGTGCGCATCGCTCGGGCTTTGGATTTGCGTCTCCAACTGGGGCTTGTTGAGAGGCGCGTCCACGCCCCGAAGAATCATTTATCCAACAGACAAAAACGAATCCTGTGAGACAGTTTTCAATCCCGCGGGGCTCCCCCATTCCCCTTCCAAATATGGGACTGCGGCGACACGGCGGTCGAAGACGACCGCGC
>JAHITJ010000066.1 GCA_018817795.1 Myxococcota bacterium
GCGCTCTACGGCGTCAACGCCGAGACCGGCAAGCCCGTGTGCTCGTACGACGGCCTGCGCTGCGTCTCCGGCGGCCCCGTTGGCGCGGCCGACACCTGCGACGACGCCTATGAACCTGCGGCCTCCTGCCCTGACGGCACGACCTTCGGCGAAGGTGGCTGCTGTCCCGCCGGCGAGCTCTGCACACCCTTGGGATGCGGACGCCCCATCACCCTGCTGAGCTCGTACACCCTGGCCGCCAACGATTACATCGCCGCGGGCGGCTCCGGTTTCCGCGTGCTGCAGTTCAACACCACCCAGTACAACACTGGCATCCCGCTGCGCGACGCCGTGGTCGACTTCATGTACATCAACTATCCCGGCTGCGGCTCCACGCTGCCCGACAGCGAGATCGACCGCATCGAGGGCCTCAAGGCCGAGGCCGACTCCCAGACGCTGGCTGACTTCAAGGCCGCGTTCGCGTCCTTCATCGACAGCCTGCGCTATTCCCAGTCCCGCTACGCCGCCTGCTCGGAGCAGGTCGCCGATGCCCTGATCAAGGACTGCTCGTATCTGGAGCGCAACTCCGACGAGCGGATTTACTGTGAACGGCAACTGATGAAGTCGGCCCTGGACATGTGCATCCGGATGCCCTGCATCGAGGCGCGCGAAGAAGGCCGCATCGATCGCGTGTACCCCTCCTACGAGTAGGAAAATCATGAAGAAGCTCCTTCTACTTACCCCATTCCTGTTCGCCTCTGTTTTCGCCTGCACCGAGAACGTCACCCTGAAGCGGGACGTGCTCTCCTTCGAGGTCTCGTTCGTGACCCCGCCGACCTGCGGCCTGGAGACAGCCGACGCCTGCGCCTTCTCCCTGGCCGAAAACGCGTTCACCGCGCGGGTCCGCATCCAGGCGCTCAATGAGAACATGGAAGTCGCCCCGTCCTTCTACAACTCCATCGTGGTCACCACCGTCCCCTCCGGCATGTTCGTGTCCGGCGACGATGTCCACCTGCTGCCTGACAACCGCAAGGTCCTCGTCCTGGCAATGTCGGCTGGTGTCTGGGAGGGCGACATCACCTTCCGCGGCTCCTTCGGAGCGCTTCGGCTGATGGTCGAGGACATGGGCTACGAGCCGGCGTCCAACGCCGCCAACGCCGCCTGCGCCTCCCTCTATCCTGCCCAGGGATGCTACGCCCCCGACGACGACAACCCGCTGCCGGGCTCTGGCGCCGTGGGCGTCTCGGAATTGCTCTACTTCGACAACCCATGCCTGGCCGACGTCCAGCGCCCGTGGGACGAGAGCCTGGTCACCAACGGCAGCAGGGACAAGGAAGCCAGCCCGCTCTCTGGGTTCCGCGTCACCATCGACGGCGACCCGTACCTGGGCACCGCCGCCTGCGCCCCCGGCGAGAGCCGCCTGGTCGTGACGGCCATCTCTGTGGCCGGCTTCAACATCTCCGACGTGTGCGATCCGGCGTTCCCGGACTACGCCCACCTCTACATCTACAATTTCAGCACCCCCGAGGAGACCAGCCGCGGCGACTGCATCCTGTCGATCCAGGGCGCCATCGACGAGTTCCAGGGCTACACTGAGATGAAGAACCCCCTGTGGGAGGTCGACCGCTGCGAGACGGGCGACTCGTTCTGCACGGTGGGCGAGCCCAAGTGCACCGCGTTTTTGAACGAGCCCATCGAGATCACGGCCGCGACCCTGGGCAACCAGCTCGCCATGGAGAAGCTTGAGTCGGCCCTCGTTGAAGTCCGCAACGTCATTAGCTCCACGGAGTTTCTGCGCTGCGACGCCAACGGAGACGGCGTCATTGACTACGCGATTCCGGAGGAGAAGAACTGCAAGTACGACTGCGGTGACGAGATCGGCTGCGTCGTCAAGGAAGACTACGACATCTACTTCACCTGGACCGTCGACGTCGGCGGGGTCGAGGTGGGCGTGGTCTCCCAGGGCATCGTGCCCTTCGATCCCGAGGCCGAGGGCAACCTCGGACTGCCGATCTACCGCGTTCGCGGCATGCTCAAACAACTGGATTTCGGCGCACCGGAGTGGATCATCCTTCCGCGCGACGCCCGCGACGTCTGCCTCACCCAGGCCGACTGTGAGTAGTTTTTTACTTTGAGGAGAATGGAGGTTCCCTTGCGTACTTTTTCCCGCTTCCTTCTGATGTTCACCCTGTTGATTCCCTCGTGGGCGCTGGCCCAGGAAGGCTCCACCGATGCCACGCCCGTCCCCGGCGTGGAGGTCAAACCCGAGACGACTCCTGAAGTCAAACCGGAAGTCAAACCCGAGGTCAAACCCGAGGTCAAACCTGAGGTCAAGCCCGAAGATGACGTGACCGACCAGGAGAAAAACATGACCCCCGAGGAGCAGGCCTGGCGCCGCCGCCTGCGCCGCGAGCAGCGCTCCCTGATGCCGATGCCGGAGTTCCTCGCCCCAGAGCGTTACTTCATCGACACGCGCATCGCCTTCATCCTCGGCGACGACGACTTCCTGCACAGCGCCGGCGAGACCATCATCGACAGCCCGCTGCCGGGCTTCGGCAACCGCCCCGGATACGAGTTGTTCTTCGACAACCTCGACTCCGCCCGGACCGGCCGCGAGAACCAGTTCCACATCGTGCTCTACAAGAAGCTCGCCGGCTACATCCCCGGCCTGACCACCGAGGGCGCGGTCGTGACGCGGTATGACTTCTCCTCCTCGCGTGACGGCAAGCTCGCCGACGCGGGCACCTACCTGCTGGTCAAGTACCAGGAGCCCGGACGCGGCGAGTTCTCGATCACCATGTTCCCGGTGTCCACGGACCGCTTCCGCCTCGGCTACATGTACGACCTGACCTGGGGCGGCGCCGACACGTTCGCGGCGGCCTCCAAGCAGTTGACCCCGGGCGTCAAGTTCAACTACCGCACGCCCGACATGTACGCGTTCTTCGGCGTCAAGACCGCCCGCGTGCTCACCAACCCGCCACCGGGATCGAACCAGGGCCGCGAGAGCGAGACCGTTTACGCCATGCTCGGCGGCTTCGGCTGGACGCCCTCGGAGAAGCTCTCCATCGAGGCCAACGGCGGCTACTTCCAGATGGGTGAGAACCCCAACCTCGGCGTCGAGGGTGAGATGGTCCAGCTCGTGGGCGCCTCGGGACGCATCGCCTACATGAACGGCATGAAGCTCGGCATGAGCGCCGACCTGCGCCTGTTCCGCTCGGATCAGGAGTTCGCCGACTCACTGCTGACCAAGCCTTCATACAAGCCCGGCCTGCACTATCTGGTCTCCCTCGAAGGCAACTTCATGGCCCAGTCCCTGTCGGACCCGGACAACTACGGCACCACGACCTTCCAGCCCGCCTACGCCGGCGCCCTGAACTTCAAACTGCAGAAGGACCTCGCGCGGATGACCTTCACGCTGTTCTCCCGCTCCCTGTCGTTCATCCTGCTCAACGTGCCCTCCTATGTGCCTTACCAGGCCATGAGCGGCGAACTGGAGACCTCCCCCGAGTTGTTCGCGGCCGTGGGCGGTGACTACTACTTCCCGAACCTGCACATGACCCTGGGTCTGACCCTGGGCGTGCAGATGCCGTCGACCGCGAAGGTGCACCTGACGACCTCCACGGGCGCCTCCGACGTGGACCTGGGCATCCGCACCATCGTCGTGCGCAACGAGGGCGAAATCTCGGTGCTCCCCGATGGCGAGGACGCCCTGCCGATCCTGGGCTCCAAGCTCAGCCTGAAGTGGGACCTCTCCAACATGATGAGCATGTCGTTCGTGGTGCTCTACCAGCGGGACCCCAACTTCACGACCCTCAAGACCCTCCCCAACGGCACCGCCAAGCGTGAGTTCGAAGACAGCAACAAGTTCGGCGCCGCCATCATCGCCACCGCCAAGTTCTAAACCAGCTTAGAAGACCTCACCGCGAAACACGCGAAACATCTGGGAAAAGATTTTACCCCGGAACACGCGGAATACGTGTTTCCCCTTCCGGAGCTTCTGTGTGTTCCGTGGTTAGAAACTCTTCTTCTTCAGTGGTGGTATGGCTCGTTGGCCAGAATTGACAGGGCGCGGTAGAGCTGCTCGACGAGCAGCAGGCGCGCGAGGCGGTGGGGGAAGGTCAGGCCCGACAGCGACCAGCGCTGGTGGGCCTTGGCGAGGAACTCCGGGGAGTGGCCATGGGAGCCGCCGATGACGAAGACCACGTCGCGGCCCTCGTGGGCCAGCAACTGGCCGATGCGCGCGGCAAACTTCTCCGACGACACCTGGGGCTCCCCGTGCTCGGTGAGCACGACGCGCACGCGCCCTTCGCCGATGGCGCGGTCGAGGCGGACCTCGTCAGGGAACACCTTCAGCGTCAGGGGCACCTTCCGGGCGATGCGAGAGGCGTACTCCTGCACCAGCGGATCGAGGGGATCCGCCTTCTCATGCCCCACGCTGTACACGAACCATTTCATGCGACTTCGATTTTACAGTCGGCCCAGGCTT
Organism: Myxococcota bacterium; assembly: GCA_018817795.1. GTDB lineage: Bacteria > Myxococcota_A > Polyangia > HGW-17 > HGW-17 > HGW-17. Next base: position 4,466 of record JAHITJ010000066.1, read on the forward strand.
GATCGAGGTGGTAGTAGTCGCGGGTGGCGGGCTGCATGACGTGCACCACCAGGTCACCGGCGTCGAGCAGGACCCACTCGCCCTGCTCGCGGCCCTCGACCCCCACGATCTCCTGTTTGTTCTGGACCAACTTCCCCCGGACCTCCTCGACGATGGCTTCCACGTGGCGGCGGTTCTGTCCGGTGGCCACGATGATGTAGTCGGTGTAGCCCACGCGCGAGGCCACCTGAAACACCACCACGTCCTCACCCTTTTTTTCCTCGATGGCCAGCTTGGCCAGTCGCATCAGATCAGCAGAATCCATACCATACTCCTTATGCAGGTCCGCTCCGCCCGAAGCGGTCACGGACGCAGCAAAATAGTGCCAAAACCGGAAAAACGCAACCGGCTCCCGCGTTTTTTCCGCCAAAGGGCCGCCCGGGCCGGTTTGCGGACCTTGATTTACTCGCCAAAACCCACTAGAGTGCGCGTTTTGCCCCCCACCCGGTCCCTTCGGACCGTCCACGGGCCCGCGTGAGATCGCATCATCATGGAATATCATTGTCGCATCCGTAATCATGGCCGCCAGCAACTGGAGCTGGAGGTGGACTATCCGCTGGTCCACAACCAGCCCAAGACCGCCTACAGCCTCGAGGCCCTCCTGTTCACCCCCGCGTCCATGAACATCACCAAGTCGCGCTACGGGGTGGAGGCGTTCTTCAACAATCTGGTGACCTACACGCGCTACACGGTGGCGCCGATGCCCCTTGCTCTGCTGATCGACCAGGACAACGACAAGAGTCCGCTGACCCGCATTGTGCGCCGGCTCGACACCACGCCGATCCTGACCTCGAAGGACCAGGAGGAGCTGGTCTACGAGATCAAGACGCTCTCGAACATCTACGCGTTCCAGCTGCGACGCCGCATCGCGCTCATCGGCGAGAGCATGGCCCGCATGGAGCCGGCGTCGCTGATCGACACCACCGTGGAGCAGTTCGTGACCAACATCGGACTGGTGCTGGAGCGCTACCGGGGCCTGCACACACGCTTTCTGGAGCCGGGCATCGACGAGTTCCTGCGCGAGGCCTACCGCTGGACCGACGAACTGATGAGCCTGGTCACCGAGCGCGAGCAGTTCAACCTCCACCGGGATCTTGTCGCCGCCGGCTACGCAGGAACCGCCGCCGCGGTCAATACCCAGCTCCACAAGCAGGAAAAATATCGCCTGGCCATGCACTACCCGTCGGTGGTCTGCGCGGACACGCCCATCCAGAACGAGGTCGCCCTGTACCGCAGCCACATGCTCAAGAAGTGGAGCGAAAGCGCGATGTACATGGGCCGAACGCCCAACCGCATGGCCTCCCAGGTCGGCCAGGTACTCATGGGCATCGCCGCGGGCGCGGCCATGGCCTTCGCGGTCACGGCCGCCTTCCTGACGGACCAGCTCTTTGCCACCTACAGCCTGCCCTGGGCGCTGATGATCATCCTGGCCTACGTCTTCAAGGACCGCATCAAGGAGCTTTTGCGTGCGTTCTTCATCCGCTACGTTCCCCACCTGGTGTCGGACCGCATGGAGGACCTCATCGACCCCGCCATCGAACGCAAGGTCGGCGTCTCCCGGGCCCGGGTGCGGTTCTCCGACGCCCTCGCCGTTCCCGCCGACGTCCTGCGAATCCGCAACCAGACGACCAACCCCTTCCGCCACGTGCTCAAGCCCGAGAACGTGATCCACTTCCAGAAGGAGATCCACCTCAACTCCCCGCGGCTGGCCGACGCCCACGCCCGCCTGGAGTCCATCACCGAGATCATCCGCATGCGCCTGTCGTCCTGGTTCACCATGCTCGACGAGCCGATGGAGAACCGCGACCGCATCGAGGGCGACGAGGTCATTCCGATCGAATGCCGGCGCGTCTACCACGTGCACCTGGTGCTGAAACTCTCCGAGAAGGGCCGGGAAGCCCAGGCCTCGATCTACCACTACGTCATCATCGTCACCCGCGACGGGATCGAGCGGATCGACTCCGCGGATGAAAGGTAACGCGGGCGGCGTCTGATCTCCGAAGTAAACGGAAAAAAGAAAAAGACAAAAGAGTTTTACCACGGAAAAGACGGAAGATACTCCCTGCGCCCATCCTCGCTCACGTTCCCTGCCCATGGCCCCAGCACTGAGGCGCGTCGAAGCACGCGCCGGATCATCCCAAACCGCGCGCCAGCGCGCCAGTTGAGGCAACAACGTTGCCGGAACGTCCCTCCAGGTTCCTTGTCCTCGTTCTCGTCCCCTGCCCGTTCCCTGCGCCTGTCCACCCCCTACCGGCGCAGGCGGAACATCGCATTGGGGTATGGAGAAAAGCCCAGGCGCCGGTAGAGGGCGCGGGCGCGGGTGTTTTTCGGGGTCACCTCGAGTTCGAGGGCCACGGCGTCGACAAACCACGGCAGCACACCGCGCGCGAGGGCTTTCAAAAGCCCTGTGGCGAGGCCGAGGCCGCGCGCTTGGGGGACGAAGTACAATTCGTCGATGACGCAGACTTCGCCACCCTGCTCGTTGCTCCAGAACGAGGCCAGCAAGGCGTACCCCTCGATACCCCGGCCCGCATCGTACACCACTACGACCCCGCGCACGGGCTCCTGGGCGAAGCGGCGCAGCGTCGACAAAGCCATCTCGCGCGTCATCGGGGTGGATGCCGGGTCCTCTTCGTACAGACGCAGCATCAGTTGGGAGACGGCCTCGTGTTCGTCGGGACGACAGGCGCGGAAATTCATGAAAGGCCCCTGTACAGCAGTTGGGGAAGGTTCATCGGGGGATGGAATTACGGTTTGGGGGTGGCCTTGGGGGCCTCGAACTTGAACTTCAACTCGGTGCCGTGGCGGCCCGCACGGGAGCACTTGCGCCAGCTCTTGATCTCGGCGTTCTTGCCGGTGATCTTCAGGGTGATCACGGACTCGAACTTGCCCTTGCCGACTTTTTTCCATTTGGTCTGGGAGACCTTGACCACGCCCTTGTACTCGTAGTTGATGTCGTCGACGTCGAGCAGGCACTTGTCGTGGATCCACTTGATCGACGAGGTGACCTTGACCTGATCGCCGATCTTGACGGTCTGCTTGTCGGGCACCAGCTTCTGGATGCATGCCGAGGACACCGACGGCGCGAGCAGCAAAAGACCAAGAATGGACAACCCGAGGATGGACTGTTTCATGATGACACGCTCCTGATCCGGATCGAAGCCGGGTCTAACAGGGAACATACGTTGTCGATAGAAAATATTCAAGCAAGCAGAACAAGAATTGAAGAGAGTGGCCCAACCTGGACCGTTCGGACCGTTCGGACCGGTTGAAGCATCACTTTTCGATGGTGTTGATCCGGTACAGGTCCAGTCCACCCGGGTACAGGTAGCTCGTGTAGTTGGCGAAGCCGTAGACCTCGATGCCGAAGCGCAGGCTCTCGCGGGAGGCCACCAGGTGATGGGAACCCGCCGGGATGCCCGCGGTCAGCGGCAACTGGGCCAGCGCGAAGCCGGTGTCGCCGATGACCGTGAAGTCGGCCAGGGTCAGGACCGTTGTCTGGTCGAGGGTGAGGGTGTCCCCCGAGAGCATGTCCGCGGGCACGATGACGTTGACCCAGGAGGCCGGGAAGGACGGCGGCGTGGTGAACCGGTACTCGTCGCGGAACTGCTCGACGGGCACCACCAGGCCCATGGAGGGATCCCCCGAGGCGTCCTGGGCGGTGGTCCAGTAGTTCTGGCCGACCATGAAGCGCGCCACGAGCACGGGCTTGTCGGCCGTGATCCCGAAGTGCTGCTGGGGCGGGGGGATGACCTCGACCCACTCGCCGGCGGCCAGGGTGCGTGGCGCGGCGATGGTGTCAGGCGAGAAGGTGACGACCGTGTCGTCCTCGGCGGCGACCACGCGCACGGCGTTGGTCTCGCCGGTGGCGGTCTCGACGGGCGCGGTGAAGCCGATGACGAACCGCTGCCCCCAGGTCTCGTGAGGGAACAGCATCTCCTCGAGGTGATCGCAGGCCCAGGTCTGGTACGGCACAAACGAGCAGTTGTGCCCGGACCACACCGCCACGGGCTTGTCCGAGGTGACGCGGGTGCCGGTGAGATCGTAGTCCACGCCCGGGTTGCAGTACAGGAACCGCTGGTCGGACTCGGTCGCCCAGCCCGGAGTCTCCGGGCACTGGCCCGCGGTGATGTCCTGGGCCGTCACGAGCTGGAGCACGTCGTTTTTCTGGAGCACGAAGGTGCGCTCGTCCCCGGGCGCCATCGTCTCGAGTCCGTCGCCGGCGGCGGTGTGGGCGGTCGAACGCACGGTCACGGCGGTGTTGTTCTCCACGGCCACCACGGTGACGAAGCCCGGACTGTGCTTCTGCGACAACGGCGGCAGCACCGTGTCATAGGCGTTGGTGGGGCGACTCATGGCGGTGTATCCCTGCCCCAGGGACGACACCGGCAGCAGCAGGCTCGCGTCGTTGGTGTAGGAGTAGTAGTCGATGCCGGTGACGTCCAGGACGAAGTCGTACGGGTTGAACTGGTACGCGGTGACCGGCTGGGTCGTGGTGAGGCGGTACGCCGCGGCCGTGTACTGTCCCGACCGCAGGGTGAGCCCGGAGTCGAGGGAGGAGCCGGTGCGCAGAGGCTCGTGGAAGGGCAGCAGGATCACCCGCAACGTGTGGGCGGGCAGGTCCTCGGTGCGGGTGCCGTCGGGGCCCTCGATGTACACCGTGGCGTCACGGTCGCCGGCGTTGTCCAGGGCCACGCCGAAGTTGTCCGCGAACGGCGGCCGCAGGGACGCGTTGGCCGTCACGGTGGCGACCAGGTCGCAGCCGAGGTAGCTGCGCGACAGGCGCGCGATGTTGCAGTCGGTGCCGCAGACGGCCTCGCCGGGGGACCACTCGATGCAGTCCTCCTCGTACTCGAGGTCGCAGTCCTCCTTCTTCTCCCCGATGTGGCCGTCGGGCAGGCAGTAGTAGACGTGGCCGTCGGGCTGGCAGGCGGTGCCGCCGGAATAACAGTACACGCACTCGAGCAGGGCCGGATCGCACAGGGGTCCCGTGAGCTCGCCCTGTCCGCACTCCTTGAAGATGCGCCACTGCCCGTTCTCGCACAGCAGCACCTTGTTGAGCTCGCACTGCTTGTCGCCCTCGGTGCAGACCGGGTTGTTGAGGTTCTGGCTGTTCTGGGCGTTGGTGTTGTTGGTCTTGTCATCGCGGGAGCACTCGCACCCGGCGGCAAACAGGACAACGAACAGCAGCATGAATGTGATGCGCATGGCGATCTCCTTTTCTCGAGGCGGCCCACCGGCGACCTGCGGTCAGCTCGATCGGCACCGAAAACCCCGGCTCACCGGCCCGACGAGGGCGGCTCGACCGAGATCTCGACGAAGGTGGCGGCGGGGACCTGGATGGGCATGTCCCATTTCTTCTTCTTCCAGCGGGCCTCCAGGAGCAGGGTCAGGCCCGGCTCCAGGCCCTCCATGATCAGCGGCAGCGGGATCCACTCGTCGGTGGCCGCGGCCTTCTTCCCCTGCCGGTTCATGCGGATCTCTACGCCGTTCTTGGAGGACACCAGTTTAAGCTCGGCCATCAACGGCTCCATCTTGACCACGATGGTCTCGGCCTTGACCGTGGAAGGCTGCAGCGTACGCTTCCAGGGGAGCTTGCGCGGCGCCTCGACCCGGATCTCGTGGGAGTCGCCGTCGGCCGGGAAA
>JAHITJ010000067.1 GCA_018817795.1 Myxococcota bacterium
CAGGCACTGGGCGCCGTCCTCGGAGGGTGGAACACAGACGTCACCGGTGCACGTGGTGTCGGTCGGGCAGGTCTCCCACACCTCGAGCTCGCAGCCGTCGCCGGTGTCGGAGAAGCCCGCGTCGCACTGACACTCATATCCGGGCTCGGCCGCGATTTCGACACAGGTGCCGCGGTGCAGTCCCGCTGTGGCGCAGGGTTCGGCGTCGCAGACCCCCGGGTTGTTTATATTGTTTATATTATTAATATTATTAATATTGTTGGCGTTGTTGGCGTTGTTGGCGTTGTTGGATGCGGGGTCGTCATCGCAGGCGACGATCACCAGCGCGGCGAGAAGGAAGAGAAGGCACTTTTGCATGGGATACTCCTGGGTCTCCACGTACGGGGAGAGCGAGGAAATTATTGTGCACATCCGGGGAAATGCAAGCATAAACGGCCTGTCGTGCGGCAACGGCGGGTCCGGCAGCGGCCATGTGCATTTCCGGGGGTTCTGAAAAACGAAGGAACGGGGTGGGTGAAAACTATCTGACGCGGCGGCGCAGGGAGAAGAAGAGGCCCACGGCCAGCAGCAGTAAGAAAGATGCATTGGGGCGGTTGGAAGAACCCGCGGAACAGGAGCAGCCGTCCTTCTTTGCGGGGGGCTTCTCGGTGCTGCCGTCGGCGTCCACGTCAGCGTCGGTGTCGCCGTCGGGGCCCGCATCGGGATCGACGATCGGCTCGGTGGACACCGTGGCCTCGACGTCCAGCGTCGTCAACGGGCAGTTGGCGTGGGTCACGCTGAAGTACACTTCCTGTCCGGTCGGCAGCGGCGGGGTGTCGTTGATCGTCCAGATCAGTTCGGCGGTGGTTCCATTCATGGGGGGATCCAGGACGTTGGCGGGCCAGGAGCGGTCGAAGGTCTGGATGCGCGGCAGCATCATGCCGCCGTAGACGTTGACGAGCTCGTACTGGACCATCTGTCCGCCGCGGCCGTACACGTTGTACTGCAGATCGGTACCGCCCATGGGCGTGAAGTCGAAGGACAGGGTGAGAGAAGTGGCGTTCTCCGGCACGATGACCTGGTACTGGAACATGGTCGTAATGTCGACGCCCATGTAATCGAGCATCCCGCGCAGCTGGGCGCAGTCGCCGCCCATGGCCTGGCCCAGGGTGTCCAGACCGAAGTTGGTCACGCGGCGGGGTTCGTCCAGGGGTACCCAGCGTCCGCAGATGTCCAGACCCTTGGCTTCGATCACGGTCTGCACGGCAGCGATCTGGTTGGTCGTGACATCACCGGCGGTCTCCAGGTCCTCGAGGGTGGTGATCAGGGTCTCGGCGTAGTCCCGGAAGGTGGACGCGGCCGTCAGGCGTGTGAGCGTGGTGAAGATGGCCTCGTCGGCGATCTCCGCGCCCAGCTCGACCCGGACCTGCCAGTTCAGCGCGCCGATCAGTTCGCCGTCCATGTGCTCCTCGCCGACCATGTCGTCGGGGCAGACCTTGTCGTTGTCGGAGAGATCGCGGGAGGCGCCGGGCTCGATCATCTCGAGGGAGTAGGCACCGATGATGGGGGAGTCGTTGAGGGAGGCTGGGAAGTAGTCGGCCAGGCCCTCGTGAAGGCCCAGGGGCATGCGGTTGATGCCGTACTGGTCAGCCTGCTGGACGCCCAGGTCGATGGCGCTGTGGGCCACGACGGAATGGGTCATCTCGTGCATGACCACGTCACCGCCGTAAGCCAGGTCGACGTTGGTGCCCTGGCCCACGAACAGTCCGTCGTTGCCGTTCTGCATCGGGGAGTAGTAGGCGTTGTCCATCGGGGTCTTGGTGCCGCCGGTCTCGGAGTGCACGTTGGCCACGACGGTGACGTCCACCGGTGGCGTGTAGCCCATGCTGCGGAAATGGGCGTCCATGCGGTCGACGTGGTAGTACAGGTTCACGGCGGCCGCGAAGTCGGTGTAGTCCAGGGTCAGGACCGGATCATAGAGGAAGTTGCCCGTGGCGTCGGAGGTGGGGATATCCTCGAGTTCCATGTTCTCGGGATCGGGCATGCCCTGGTTGTCCGTCGCGGTCACGCAGTTCCACACGTGGCCGGCGCGTCCCACGAGCGCCTCGGTGGACGTCATGTTGGCCAGCTCGACCTCGATGGGGTCCGGGGTGCGGGCCGGGTCGATGCCGTACACGCGGCCCTGGGCGTTGAACCAGGCGCGATCGATCAGGATCACGTTCATGGTGAACGCGTCGACCAGGACATGGAACTTCTTCATCCCCACCCATGCAACCACGAGGTACGCCAGGCGCGCGGGCCGGCCGGGGAGCAGCACCAAAGGCGGATCCAGATCCAGCGGAAGCAGGGTGTTGAGCGTGTTCTCGGCGGCCAGTACGGCCAGCTCGGGAGCCTTCGGCGTGCCGGCAGGCACCGCCAGGTTCTTCAGCGGCTCGCCCCACACATGCGTGACGCGACCCTGAAGATCCATCTCGACCTTCAGATTATGGCCGTACACCGGAACGCCCTGCACGTTCTGGCCGAAGACGACGATGTGCCGCTTGGCAGCCGGCACGCGTGCGACCGCCGCCAGTTGCTTCACGTCCCACCCGAAGCGGGATGCGTTGCGCTGCAGGAATGCCGCGGCCGTGACCGACGGAGGCAGGACCGAAGCGGACTCCCCCTGGATGCGTCGGACCGATCCCTGTGCGATTCCGGAAATGGTGAGTGTCATCGTGAACAGGAGAACAGAAAGATGCCGCATGCGAAACCTCCGTTGCGTGACATTGCATACCGCGAAGAACCCATTCGGTGCAAGCTGACAGTCTTCGTTGGCTTCAGAAAAATGAACGAGGGGTTATTCCCGGGGGGCGGGGCCGGCAGCCAGGCAGTCATCGGGGGTGTTGAGATTTCGGAACGGTGCCGGATCCAGGACCGGAACCTGCCGGATGCAGGCGGGTTGTTCGAACATGGCCTGACGCAGCCCGTCACGCGGCCTCGAAGAGATCCAACGGCAAAGGATATGTCGTTTAACTATTAACGGATGCCCAGTGCAGAAATTATTAGCAGGAACGGCCCCATCGCAAGACCCAAGCTCATTGGCGAGTTGCTGCAGTGTTTCAGGTCGGACCAGGGGGAAATCGACCGGCCAGATGCAGTATGTCGCCTGAAAGAGGGCTTTTGGGGCCGCTAAGGCCACTTGAACCGAGGAAAGCATGTCACCCGCTGTATTGGTGTTAAGGCAAACATCGGGCATATAGTTAATCATATCTGCAAGAATGGGAATCTGACTCTGCGTGCGCAGGACCCACAGCGCGGGCCAACCGAGGGTATGTAGGGTGTCGGCAATGTGGGTGGCAAACGCACAGCCCCGGACGTGGGCGAACACCTTTGGTCCGCCCATGCGGGTTCCGGCGCCGGCTGCCAGCACCAGGACCAGGGGAGGCGAAGCCCCGGGGAGGGGGCCTGTGACGGTGATCACATCCACGGCTGCAGGGGAAGTCCGGCACGGACCGCGATCAGTTCGGCGACGACCGAGACGGCGATCTCTGCGGGCGTCTGTGCGCCGATGGGGATGCCTACGGGGGTGCGCAGGCCCTCGACACGGTCCGCAGAGATGCCCGTTTCCAGCAGTTGTCGCTTCATGCCCAGGGCCTTCTTCCGGCTGCCGATGACCCCGACGTAGGTGAAGTCATGCCGCAGCAGGCATGCGGCGGCCTCGGCGTCGCGGGCGTGCTGGTACGTCATGACCAGCGCACAGTGACGCGCCCCCACCGTTAAACCGGTGCACAGCGCAGGGAACTCGCCGATGTGCACACGCACCCCCGCAGGCCAGGGGAAATCGGCGACCTCCGGACGGTCGTCGAGGATCTCCACGAGGAATCCGGCGGAGAGGGCCAGGGGGGCCACCGCCTGCGCCACATGTCCGCCGCCCGCGATGGTGAGGCGCCATGGAGAGTAGGGCTCGAAGAACAGTTGGACCTGTCCGCCGCAGGACATGTTGAGGTCCTTCTCCATCGAGAAGGTACGGGTGAAGGCCGGCTGGCCCGACTTCAGCAGCTCCCGGGCAAGTTGGTGAGCCGTGTGCTCGAGGTTTCCTCCACCCACCGTGCCGTGCTGGGTCCCGTCGGCGTACACGGCCATCCTGAATCCCGTGCGCGCCGGCGTGGAGCCGTGGGCGTCCACGCACGTCACCAGAACGAAATCCTTGTTCTCGCGGGCATCTTCGACGAGCTTGGCGAACAGTCCGAACTGCATATGGTGAATCCTTCCCCGGGGGCACCCGGTGCAGGACAAGACAGATAAATCGCCCGACGTATGGATGCAAGCTGAAAAGGCGGGGGGCGGGGCGGCTCTTTGGTGTCAGTATCCCGCCGGTGCAGTCTGTCCGGTTGAATTAAAGTATTAGATCGTCTATTGTGGCCGCTTGTGAAAGTGCCGGATCCCAACATGTCTGTTTCTCCTCTCTCCTTCGCTGTAGCCCCCGACGCGCCGACCATGGTCGCGCACGGTTTTTCCACGCGTCTTGGCGGCGTTTCTTCCGGCGTGTTCCACGCCAACAACATGCACGACAAGAAGGGTGACTCGAAGGAGAACGTGACTGAGAACCGCCAAAGGTTCCTCACCGCGCTGGATCTTGATCCGGAGGGCCTGTTCATCGTCGAGCAGGTGCACGGCATCGACATCCTCGACGTCGATGAACTGGTGCCCGGTCAGACCGTCGAACTCGAGTACGACGGGCTTGTCACGACCCGACCGGGGTTCACCGTCGGTGTCACCACGGCGGACTGCCTGCCGGTGCTGCTGGCCGCCAGAAACGGCAGGGCCGTTGCGGCGCTGCACGCGGGCTGGCGAGGACTGGCAGCGGGCATCCTGACGCGCGGCATCGAGGCCGTGTGTTCGCGCGCATCCTGCGATCCCGGGGACCTCTGGGCCGCGGTGGGTCCGGGCATCGCGTCCTGCTGCTTCGAGATCGGCCATGAGGTGGTGGAGACGTTCCTGGCCAACGGCTTCCCGGAACCTTTCTTCCACGCCTCCACATCGGGCCGGCCCCATGGTGATTTGACCGGCATGGCCGCCTGGAACCTGACCCGGGACGGGGTTGTCCAGGTTCGTCAACTCGGTGGATGCACCTTCTGTGAGTCCGAAAAATACTACTCGTTCAGGCGGGATGGATGGCCCAACGGCCTGCTGCTGTCGGTCATCGGCATACGCGGTACCCGGCAGGAGTCAACGCGATGACCGACACCACGAAAACCCCTGTCACCGAAGCGTCCGCCGCTCCGCTGCCCGGACCCGATCCGAGGCTGGATAGGCTCGCCGTGTTCTCCAGGGAACTGGAGGCTGTCGCCGGGAATGCAGCTGTGACCGACCCCGTGGCGGTGACTGAACCCGTGGCTTCGCCGGAGCCAGTGGCTTCGCCGGAGCCCGTGGCTTCGCCGGAACCCGTGGCGATCATCGAGGCGGCAGCGCCTGCCGACACCCTGGTCAACATGCCGGTCATCGACACCGCGCCGATCATGGCCAGGGAGGACCAGCCGGTCCCCGAGCCCGAGGCCGTCGCGCCCGAGCCCAAGGCTGTCGCGCCCGAGGCCGAGGCAGTCGCGCCCAAGACAGAAGCAGGACCCGTACCCAGGACAGAAGCCCGGAAGGTGGAACCGATGACCCGCGAATCCGCCCTTGATTCCAAGGATCCCGCAAAGAAACCCTCCGAGCCGCAGCCTTCGGATCTCTGGGCCGTGCTGCGCGCGATTCTCTCCACGCCCTGGGGTCGGCGCATCGCCCTGGTGATCGTCGGCATCGTCCTGTTCTTCACGGGCTACGTGAGCGGCCGGTGGGGACGTTCGGATCTGCACAGCCAGTTGTCCGACAGGAAGCAGGAGATCGTTCGCTTCAAGAAAGAAGTGGAAAACTACAAGGTCGAGGTCGAGAGCGTCGTGATCGAGCGGGATCAACTTCGCCAGCGGCTGCGCGAGAGCGAGGAGAAGCGCGAATTCTACAAGCAGCGTGACAAGATCCGCAAATACGTTTCCGACGCGCGTCGGGCCTGGGAGGCACGCAACGTCAAGGAGGCCCTCGAGGCGCTGCACAAGGCCAACATCCATTTCCAGAGCGAGGCCCGAGACGCCAAGGGGGTCTCGAACTACCTGTACCGGACCATCGCCCGCCGAATGCAGCAGGCACTGACCGCGATTGAAACTGACTGCGCCGACTCCAAACCCGTGCAGAGCAGCGCCTTCGAGCCGCCCGCGGTCCCCGCAGTCCCCTGCCTCGAACGCGTCAACGGCCTGCTCCAGCATGTGATCGACGCGCTGCCGCCGGCTCGTGAGGACTGATCCGGAAACGAGAAGAACCATGAAACACCTGGTGTTCTGTCTGATACTCCTGTTCACGACCTCCGCGCTGGCCTGGAAGGTGAAGCGCGACGAGTTCAATCCGGCGATGATCGATCGCTACAAGTCGATGCTGGTGCAGAATCCGGACGACGACTTCGCCTTCCGGAAGTTGACCGTGCTCTACCAGACGCACAGTTCCCTCGACCGCCTGATCCTGGAGTACCGCTCCATCGTCGAGAAGAATCCACGTTCCTATGTGGGTCATGTGATTCTGGGCAAGCTCTACCTGCGAATCGACCGCATCGACGAGAGCCTGATCCACCTGGAGAAGGCCCGTGCCATTGATGACAAGCGCTATGAGTCCTGGAAGCTGCTCGGAGAGCTGCACATCCGCCGCCGGCTGTATCCCGAAGCCCGCAAGTTCCTTGACGCCGCCCTGGAGAAGGTGCCCAACGTCTCCATCAGGGAGCGCATGCTGCGCGAACTGGTGCGCATCTCCATCCTCGGCGGCGATCTCGAGGGTGGCGCGAAATACTTCACGAGCCTGGTCAAGCTCAAGCCCAACGACTTTCAGACACGCTGGGATTACGCTGAACTGCTCACCGAGGCCATGCAGTTTGAACTGGCCCGGACCGAGTATGCGGCACTGATGAACCTCTCTGCCGGAGACACGCGCCGAAAGATCGACGTGCTCAAGGCCACCGGCGTATTGCTCGAACGCATGGGCAAGGACACAGAGGCCGTGGAGTTGTACTGGAAGGCCATCGCCCTGACGGCTTCGGGCCATTGGGTGCGCAACGAGTTGATCGGCAAGATGGTGTCGATCGCGCGCCGGCGGGACGAGCTTCCCAAGCTCCTCAAGGACTTCAAGAAACGATGGTCGGCCCCCTCCGGTTTCCAGGCCACCATTCTGGCGACGATCCACGGCGAGCTCGGCGAGTTCGATGCAGCTTTCAACTATTATCGCCTGGCGCTGCGGAAGGAGCCAGGGAATGTCGACTACCGCCTGGAGTTCATCTCCCTGCTCGAGAAGAGCGGCGCCGAGCCTCAGTTGCTGATCAGCGAGCAGGAGGCCCTGGTGCGCGCGGCCCCGGCTCAGACACGGTTCGCAGTCGAACTGGCCAAACGCTATGAGAAGGCCGGGCGGATGAAACAGGCCTTGTCCCTGGCCGAGAACCTGCTGGTGCAGTACGGTTCCGATGCCTCCGTGCTGCTCGGGCTGGCCGACCTTTTCGGACAATGGAACAAGCCCGCCAAGGTCATCCAGATCTATGAGAGGCTGGTCGTCCTGGAGCCGACCGATCACGAGCACTACGTGAACCTGGGACAGCAGTACTGGGGGCGAGGTGATAGACTCAAGGCCGTGGCGACCTGGGAGAAGATCCTCAAGCCGGGCCTGATCGAGGAGCCAGGCGAGGCGCACTTCATCCTGTCGGGCGTGTATCTTGAGGCCGGACGCCTGCCAGAGGCGCTGGCCCAGGCCAAGGCCGCCGTCGCAAAACGCCCCAAGGAAACGAAATTCATGTTCCAGCTGGGAACGGTCATGATCAAGAACCAGCTGCTCAAGGACGCCGAGCGCGTCTTCGAGTCCTCGCTGGACGAGGCCATCACACAGATGGACGTGGTCATGGCCAAGAAGATTCGCAAGCAGCTGCTCAAGCTCTGGGAGGAACTGAACTCACTGGAACGTGAGATGAACGAGCGGTTGGCCACATGGAAACCCGACCAGACCGATCGGGGCATGTTCCTCGCCGAGGGCTACCTGATGCTGGGCAAGTGGGAGACCACGCTCGAACTGTTCCAGAAGATGCGCGTCGCCCAGCCCTCGCTCTCGGAGCCCCTGTTGGGCATCATCGCCCTGTACGAAGGACTGGGGCGCTACCGCGACTACATCGCCGCGCTCGAGGAGGCCGTGAAGCTCATTCCCCATCGCGCCAAGGAGTTCTACGAGCAGTTGTCGGCTGCATGGGCCGTGATCGGGGACGATTCCAAGGCCCGTCTGTACCTTCAGATGGCCCTGGAGAAGGATGCCAAGGACTCCAAGTCGTGGGCCAAGGCCGGCGAGCTGGCCATCAAGCTCGAGGATTACAAGAATGCGATCAAGTCCTTCCAGGAGGCCATCCGGCTGGATCCCTACGAGATGTCGTATTACTTCGAGCTGGCCTTCCTGCAGCAGCAGGAAGGTCAGTTGGCGGAGGCCGCCTCGACCTACCACCAGATCATCGCCCGCGCCTCGGAGGACGAGGTCGTCGAGCGCGCCGCACGTTTCGCATTGGAGCTTGGCGAGATCACCGGCCAGTTGGGCCGCCTCGAGAAGGTGCTGCACCCGCTGTCCTTCACCTATGCCCACCGCCCCGTGTTCTCGCGGCTGCTGCTGGAGACCTATCGGCGCTATGTGCCCCAGTTGTTCGAGAACACCCGGCGTGCGCCGACGTCGGCGGAGCGCAAGTCCGCCCGCGAGGAGCTCGAGAGGGTCGCAACCCGTGCGCTCAAACCGCTGTTGGAATCGCTGGCTTCTGACAATGCAGGCGACATGGAGAACGCCCGCAGCCTGCTGGCCCAGCTGGGCAACCCCAACGCGGCGATTCCGCTCGTGCGCATGGCACGGCGCACCGTCGAGGCCGCACAGAAGAAGATGAAGGAGAAGCCAGACACCAAGGAGTTCCTGCCCAAGCAGGACCTGAACTTCGTGCTCAAGAGCCTGATGGTGGCTGCTTACATCGGTGACACCACGATCATCCCTGACCTGCAGTTCTTCACCACGGTGAGGGAGCTGCACCAGGCGCAGTTGTTCGCGCTGTGGGGCCTGTCCCGGCTGGCACCGAAGAGCCCTGAGTTCACGCGGCTCCTCGCCTCGGCCGCGCCGTACGAACAGATGGTGCTCGCGTGCTTCACGGTTGCGACGGTGTCCCGCGCAGCGCTGGTGCCGGTGATCGAGAACTCCAGCCTGCCCGCCCAGGTGCGTGCACGCTGCCTGCAGGCCTATGCGGTTTATGCGCTGCCCTCTGAGAGCGCGATCCTGGACTCCTGGCTGACGAAATTCTCGGGTTTCGAGATCCGCACCGCCGTCGAGGACGCCATGGTCTACGCGCCCCGCCAGGACAGCCTGGCCGTGCTTGCCGGACGTTTCTGGAAATCCGAGCCGCGGCGTCGGGTTCACTTCGCGCAGGGCCTGCTGCTGGCATCAGGCATCCGTGACAAGAACCAGCTGGTGCCTTCCCGCCCACTGTCCCTGCGGTTCGAGGGCCCTGAGCGCTTTCAGCCGTGGTTGCGGCAGTTGTTCGATCAGGCTCCTGACCCCGGCCCGGGCGAGAACAACGCATCCTGGCAGCAGGTGCTGGCCGTCTCCGCCAGCGCCAACCTGACCGAGGTCTCCATCGACGTGGCCGACCAGACGATCCCGGCCGGGCCGTGTCCGCGCCTGGAGAAGCTGGCAGACGTCCTTGGTTTGGCCCTGGGGAACCTGCAGACCCAGACGCCGCGCGAACTCGAGAGCCTGCTGTTGTCCTGGGGACCGGATCTGACCTTGTCGGGCTTCGCGGATCTGTGTGACGGAAAGTCCTCCCAGGCACTTGGTCGCGCGTTGTTTCCGAAGATCGTGCCCCGGCTGGCCCGGTTGAAGAACCATCCGTACGCCTCCGTGCGCAAGCTCGTCTGGCATTTGATGATCCTGCATGATCCGAAGAACCTGAAGCTCATGCTGGCCGAGGAGAAGTGGCCCGACACGCGGGAGGGCGTTCTGGACCTGCTCTCGCGCAATCTTTCCGTGCTTTCTCCGCTTGCGGTCCCCTTCGAACAGGGGCGCACCGTTCGCGAACGGATCCTGCTGCTTCAACTGGCCACGCATCCGGACAACGCCGGGCACCCCGAATTGATCCGCAAGCTGCTTGCGTCGGTTGACATCGTCCAGGTGAGCATCGGTCTTGCACGCGCACAGGAGGTCAGGGAGGTGCCGTTCGGATGGCTTCTTCCGGCGCTCTCCCACGAGTCCCTCACGATCTCCCGCCTCGCCCTCGAAGAACTGACCCGACGATATCCCCAGCGCGTCACCGAGGCCCTCGCCAGACTGACCGGCCAGCGGCGTCGCCAGCTCGTCCCCGAAACCAAGTAGTGCAACCGGCACATCCGTGCCTGAAAGCGGTGAAAGAGTTCACCCCTCCTGTGCCGGCAGCTCCGATGGCCTGGGTCCGTCGGTAGGCTTTCGGATCAGGGACAGGCCCCTTCGGCCGTCCATGAGGATCTCCAGAGGAAAGGCGGTCCGGACGTGCCGGAAGTGGGCCGTCGTCTTCACGGGGGTCTGGGCCATCAGCCAGTCCCAGTCCACGAAGTGCTTTTCGGACCGGATGTTGATGGTGAAGTACCCGATGTTCATTGAGGTGAGGTTGTGGAAGAAATGCGAACCCAGTGATGAATCCACGTGGAAGTGGGGGAGGTCGGCCTCCACGAGCACGCGCGCCTGGGAAATCTGGTGGAACTGGATCGGGATGCCGAGCCATCGGTCCCGCGTGCCCCACCGGCCGAACCCGATGAAGACCGCCTTTCGACCGTCAGCCTTCAGGGAACGGTTCATCTCCTCGACCTCCTGGACCATCTCCAGGGTGTGTCCGTTGTCGAAGTTGGCAGGGTCGGCGAACACGATGTCACGGATCGTGGCATCCTGACCGTTGCCCATGGACTGGTCCGTGAAGAGCACCGCGTCTTCGCGACGGAGCTCTTCGGGTTCCAGTTTCACCTCGTCCATGCGGTGGATCAGGGGCTTGAGCTGGAGCAGGTAGAACGTGGGGTTGCCGTCGGGGCGCCGCTTGTCCAGGTCCACCGCGAACTCGATCTCGACGGGGTTTCCGAGCGCCTTTTCGCCGATCTCGAGCAGGATCTCGATGGTCTTGGCCAGGGGGATGGCGTCGTACTTCAGGATGTTTGCGAAGTTGAGGATGCGCGGTCCGCGGCGCGAGAGCCCCGGCTGGAGGCGGTGGTTCTCGAGATCATACACGGAGGCCAGCAGGTTCAGCACCTGATGCTGTTCGGCCTCGGCGATGTCCAGGCGCGCATAGCAGGACTGCTCCCCGAGGTGGATCGGTGGTGCCGGATTGCCCAGGTCCAGCGCGTAGAAGTGCCGCTGACTCGAGCCGGCCTGGGCCTCGGGGGCCACGATGTCCATGCGCGGATGCCGGGGCGAGAACCGGAAGCACTGCTCACCGTCGACGACGTAGGTGCCCAGTCCCAGGGCGAGGTTGGCGACCCCGTCTTCGGGGGCGAGTCCGGCCACGGGATAGAAGTTGTGGGACTGGGCCGTGCCGCTGATGTGCGGATACAGGTAGTTCCCGTGGACGCCGCCGACGACCTCCTGGAGCACGATGGCCATGCGCTCCTCCTCGACATGGTAGTTGATGACGTCGAAGTAGGCCTTGGAGCGCGGGGAGAAGATCGATGCGTACACGAGACGGATGGCGTCTTCGAGTTGACGGAAGCGGATCTCGGGATCAGGGTGGTTGTTCGGGATCAGGAATGTGTCGTAGATGCCTGCGAACGGCTGCAGCAGCATGTCCTCGAACAGGCCCGAGGAGCGCACCGCCAGCGGTCCGGTGACGAGCTGGAGGAACCGGCGCAGCTTCCAGACCAGGTATTCCGGCAGGGGCGTCTCCAGGAAGTTGGCGCGGATGACGTCGTAATCCTCCTCGTGGTAGAGATCCCGCCCGGACTGGTACGTCTCGAGGAAGTGCTCGAAGGCGTCGATGCCGATGATGGCCGTCTTCGGGATGCGCACGTCCAGCCCTTCGACGTATCCCGAGAAGTCGATGTTCTCCACAAGATGATTGATGAAGGTGGTCCCGCGTCCCTTGCCGCCCAGCGATCCGTTCGCCAGGCGCGCGATGCAGTTCGCATCTGCGAAGACGTATTCGTCGAAGTGGACGACACGGCCCTTGACGTTGAGGATGCGGACGCGCTCGAAGATCGACAGGATGAACGAGCGCAACTCGACGGCGGTGTCGAAGTCCTCGATGCGCGCGCTGCGCAGGATGCGGGCGAAGAGCACCTCTCCGTGGGCCATCAGCCAGGCACTGAAGTGGTTGCGGGAGCCGTGGTACAACAGGGATTCGTCAGGTATCGACGGAAACCTCCGCTCGAACTCCTCGAGGTTGTGGACGCGGCCGATCTCGACGCCATCGGGGCTGCGGAACACGAAGCAGCCAAACCCCAGCCGCTCGGTGAAGAACCGCTTCAGATCGCTGTCCAGGCTCTCGGAGGCCTTGTGCATGAACGATGCCCCCAGATCGTAGGCGGTCTTCTGGTTCTTCATCTCGGAGCTCTGCACCAGCACCGGAAGATCGGGGTTGTCCTCCTTGAGCATGCTGACGAAGTTGAGCCCCGCCTCGTGATCCGAACTGCCTTCCTTCGGGAAATGGACGTCGGTGATCACGGCGAGCAGATTGTCCCGGTAGCGTTCGTACAGGGCGATGGCCTGCTCGTGGTTGGTCGCCAGGAGCACCTTGGGGCGCGCGCGCATCCGCAGCAACTTGTTCATCTCGTCGAGGTTTTCCTCGCTGATCAGGCGTTGAGTCTGGCGCATGATCTCGACATAGAGCACCGGCAGGTAGCGCGAGTAGAAGCGGACGCTGTCCTCGATGAGCAGGATGACCTGCACCATCCCCAGCGCTGTGTCGTTGTCGACGTTGAGGTAATCCTCGACGTACTTGGTCATGGCCAGGAAGATCCTGGAGTAGCCGTTCCAGACGAACACGCGGTCGATGGGCGCCATCTCGGGCGAATCTGCCGGAGGACACAGCGGAAGGGCCACCGAGTTGTTGAAGAGCAGGAGGATGGGGATGTCGTGAAGTTCCTTGATTTCCCTGGCAATTTCAAGCGGCGTGTCGATGTCGAGGCCCACCATGAAGATGACCATGTTGATGGTGTGCAGGTCGAGCTTGCGCAGGGCGTCCTCCCGGCTGTACGCGCTGGTGATGCGGGGTGCCGAGGTCAGGTTGAGCTGGTAGTATTCGCCGAAGATCTGCTCCGACAACTGACCGTCGCGCTCAAGGATGAAGGCGTCGTACAGCGTGGCGACGAGGAGGATTTCCTGCATCTTGGCCGGCATGAGATCGTGGAAGATGTCCTTGTCGGTGCGGTAGTGGTCGAAGACGTCCGTCAGTTCGGTGAAGATCATGTTCGCAGGTCCTCCTTCGGGAAGCCCGGAAGTTCGCTCCCGGGAAGCCCGGAAGTTCGCTCCCGGGAGCCGGGAAAATATCACGGAAGGACGGTTGAGCGAAGGGTTTTACTGACCCGGTTTTGGACTGCCTGGGCTTCTACTGGTTGTGCAGGGGCGTGAAGAAGAAGAGGTAGGCCGCCATGTGGTTGCGGTCGGTGGAGAAGGAACAGCCGTCGAACTGGCCCCGCGAGGAACCCGACGAGTTCCGCACCGTGCAGCCGTCGAGCTTGCCGATGCTCGATCCCGAGGAGTTGCGGAGCGTCCCGTCGGTGTCGACCTTGCCGATGCTCGAACCCGAGGAATTGCGGATCGTGCCGCCGGCCTCGACGCTTCCGATGCTCGATCCAGAGGAATTGCGGACCGTGCCGCCGGCCTCGATCTTTCCGACGCTGGAGCCCGAGCTGTTGCGGACGGTTCCGTCGCCATCAATGCTGCCGATGCTCGACCCTGAACTGTTGCGGACAGTCATTTTGGAATTGGCCCACGCCGACCACGTGAGGGCAAGCAGCGCAAACAGGACAATCGAGACACCAAAAAGTTTTTTCATTTCAATCCTCCTTGAAGACAGACTCCCGATCCATAGCATGTCCCGGAGGCCCGTGCACGCAAAGTTTGCCGGAGAAATGACGCGGCAGGATCTGGTATATTATAAATATATCCTCATATAAATGCATTTATTATAATAACAAGGGGTTGACAAATTAGCATTGAAAATGCTATGAAGAAGATTGAAATTGACGTTCGTATTGTTTTCCGCATTTTGGTGAGGTAATGAATTTTATAGATTTGATCATTGTATTTGTATACTTATCAATTCTCTTAGGTGTGGGTGTATACTTTTTAAGAAAAAATCAGAATGCGGAGGATTATTTCGTGGGCGGCCGGCGGATGGGCGCGCTGCATGTGGGGCTCTCGGTGGTCGCCACGGATGTGGGCGGCGGGTTTTCCATCGGCCTGGGCGGGCTCGGGTTCATGATGGGGCTGTCCGGGGCCTGGATGCTCTTCACCGGTCTGGTCGGCGCCTGGCTGAGCGCGGTGCTGCTGATTCCGCGTGTCTTCGCCAATCCCAGGTTCCGTGGCTTCACGACGTTTCCGCAGATCCTGGGGCATTTTTTTGATGCCAGGGTTGCCGTGCTCGCAGGGGTGATCTCCGCGATCGGTTACATCGGCTTCACGAGCTCCCAGATCCTGGCCGGCGCCAAGCTCGCCTCGGCGTCGTTTCCCGGCCTGGACATGCGCACGGCGCTGCTGATCATGGGGTTGATCGTCGTGTTCTATACCGCGCTGGGCGGGATCAAGGCCGTGATCTACACCGACACCATCCAGTGGATCGTGCTGATGCTCGGTCTGATCTTCATCGGGCTGCCGATGGGGTGGGTCGCCATCGGGGGGTGGGACGCCATCGCGACGACCCTTGAGCCCGAGATGGTCTCCCTGACGAACATCGGCTGGGCCACGCTGGTCAACTGGGCGTTCACGATCATCCCGATCTGGTTCGTCGGCATGACGCTCTACCAGCGGATCTACGCCTGCAGGGATGAACGCACGGCGCGGAGGGCGTGGTTCATCGCAGGCCTGTTCGAGTGGCCGGTGATGGCGTTCATGGGCGTGACGCTGGGCCTGTTCGCCCGCGTGGCCGCAGAGCAGGGCGCCTTCTCATCGATCGGGTATGCCACTTCAGCGGGCCTCGATCCGGAGATGGGCCTGCCCCTGTTTCTGCGCACGATCCTCCCGGCCGGGCTTCTGGGGCTGATGATGTCGGCGTATTTTTCCGCGATCATGTCCACGGCGGACAGTTGCCTGATGGCCGCATCCGGAAACGTCGCCACCGATCTCATCGACCGGATCATTCCGATCTCCCGCGACGAGAAACGGTTCCTTCGCCTCTGCGTGATCCTGACCTTCGTGCTGGGGGCCTTCGCGTTGCTGCTGGCCAGCTTCATGGAAAACGTGCTTGCGTTGATGCTGTACTCGTATGCGTTCATGGTGTCGGGCCTGCTGGTCCCGGTGCTGGGCGGATTCTTCTGGCGCCCGAGCAGTCCCGCCGGCGCCCTGGGAGCCATGCTGGCCGGCGGCGGCACCACGCTGACGCTGATCCTGCTGGGCACCGGATTGCCGTACGGCCTGGATCCGAACCTGTTCGGGATCACGGCATCCCTTATTGTATTTGTCAGTTTCTCACTGCTCCTGCCACGGCGGATCTCCGACGTCGCCGGAGCGCCAAGCAAAGGGTGAATAGGGTGAATCATGCTTGATATATCGTTTAGAATCATCGAGAGTCCGGATCAATTGCCGCCGGGCGCAGACCTGGAAAAGCTCGCCGATTTCTTCCATGAAAAAATGAAGCCGTACCACGACACGCGCGCCGATGTGGTGCGGGGGCTCGAGTACGCCTTCGATCCCGCACGCGGCGGCTTCCTCGTCCTGGCGCAGCAAGGGGAGGAGATCGCAGGCGGCCTGGTCATGCTCGACACGCACATGGGGGGCTACATCCCCCGGAACCTGCTCCTGTTCGTGGCCGTGGAGCCGTCGCTTCGTGGCCGCGGCCTGGGCAGGAGCCTGATCGAACGGGCGGCCGAACGCTGCGAGGGACCGGTCAAACTTCACGTGGAGCCGGACAATCCCGCCGCCCGGCTGTACCAGCGGGTGGGGTTCGAGCCGAAATACCTCGAAATGAGATGGAGCCGAAAATGAACTGCATCAACATCAACCTCGAAGCGTTGCACCACAACCTGCAGATGATCGCCGGGTTCATGGCCCGGCAGGGGGCCCACTGGAGCCTCGTCACGAAGTGCCTGTGCGGGCATGAGGAAACGCTGCGCGCGCTTTCCATGATGGGCATCCAGTCCATGTGTGACTCCCGGCTGGACAACCTGCGCGCGATTCACCGGGCGGCGCCCGAGGTGGAGAAGTGGTATCTGCGCCTGCCGCACCTCTCGGTCGTGGACGACATCGTGTCGCTGGCCGACGTCAGCCTGAACTCGGAGATCGAGGTCATCCGGGCGCTCAGCGCGGCCGCCCAGCGGATCGGCCGCGTCCACAACATCATCATCATGATCGAGCTCGGAGACCTGCGGGAGGGAATCCTGCCCGGCTCGCTGATCAACTTCTACGAACAGGTCTTCAAGATGCCGGCGATCCATGTGCTCGGCATCGGCGCCCAGATCGGCTGCATGGCCGGCTCGGTTCCCAGCGTCGACCAGGTCGCCCAGTTGATCCTCTACAGGGAGCTGCTGGAGTTGAAGTTCCAGAAGAAGCTGCCAGTCATCTCAGCGGGGTCGACGATCTTCCTGCCGCTGGTGCTGCAGGGGCGTCTGCCCTGGGCGCTGAATCACTTCCGCATCGGGGAGGCCGTCTTCCTGGGCACGGATCTCGTGTCCGGCGGACGCCTCGAGGGGCTGCGCGACGACGTGGTCATCCTGGAAGGCGAGATCGCCGAGATCAAGGAGAAGAACCTGGTTCCCATGTGCGAGGTCGGGGCCTCGACCCCCTTCCACGGTCTCACCGGCGCCACGCCCGAGGGGCACTCCCCCGGGAAGCGCGGGTTCCGGGCCCTGGTCACCATCGGTGAGATCGACACCGATGTATCCGGACTGACACCCCTGAACCCTGCCTTCCAGATCGCGGGGGCCACATCGGACATCACCGTCGTGAACATCGGCGAGAACACCGAACACATCCAACTGGGCGGCACCATCAAGTTCCGGTGCTCCTATTCGGCCTTCGTCCGGCTGATGAACGACAGTTACATCACCAAGCGGGTGATCCCTGATCTCGAGACCTTCGAGAGAGACCTGCCCGACAGGCTGAAGGTGAACGTTGAGCCGACCCTGAAGCTGGGGTATCAGGATGCTTGAGGCGTGGCTGCAGCGATTGGTGGCGCTACGGGGAGAGTTGAGCCTGTGTGCGGAGCCCGCCGGACAGGAGGCGCGCACCGCCGCCTTGATCGCGGCGTTTTTCCGGAGTCATGGCCTTGGGCAGGTGCAGTCTGCCGGGAGTGGAAACGGTTTGCTCATCCGGGTCGGAGGAAGTGCGGCGGATCCGTCTGCCTGCCGGGTGGTGCTGCGCTGCGAGCTCGACGCGCTTGCGATTCCGGATGTGCGGGAGGTGTCGGGCCGGACGATCGAGCTGGCGCATTCGCACCGGTGCGGTCACGACGGGCATATGGCCATCGTCGCGGGGGCGGGCGTGCGGTTCTTTTTCGACCCGGTGGAGGGCGTGGACCTGTACCTTCTGTTCCAGCCGTCCGAGGAGACGGGGACGGGCGCCCGCGAGGTCCTCTCCGGCGGCGAGCTGGCCTCCCTGGCGCCGCGCCTGATCATGGGGATCCACAACCTGCCGGGTCTGCCGCTGGGCGAGGTGGTCCTCAGGCCTGGCGTCTTTGCCTCGGCCTCGTGCGGCTGGAGCGCCCGCCTGACCGGGAGGACCGCCCATGCCGCGCAGCCCGAAGAAGGCCTGCCGCCCACCGGCGCGGTGACGGCGCTGGCGGCCTATCTGGAGTCCATGCCCCAGCGCCAGAGCGCCCTCGAGGAGCCGCTGAAGGTCACGGTGATCCATCTTCGGGTGGGGCAGCCGGCGTTCGGCACCTCGCCTGGGGAGGGCGTGGTCATGGCCACGTTCCGGGCCTGGTCCGATGGCGTCCTGACAAAGGCGATGGCCCGGGCCGACGACTTCGCCAAACACCTGGCGCGGGCCTGGGGACTGACCTGCGAGGTCGCGCGCCACGAGGACTTTCCCGCCACGGTCAACGATCCGGGCTTCACAAGGCTTCTGGGCGATTGCCTGGCGCGCTCCGGCAGGCCCCACATCGTCCGGGAGTTCCCCTTCCCCTGGTCCGAGGACTTCGGGAACTACGCCTCCGTTGCACCTCTCCTGTTCTTCGGGTTGGGATCCGGGATCGACTGCCCGGCGCTGCATCATCCGGACTATGTCTTTCCGGATGCCCTGATACCGGAAGGTGCAGAAATCATTCACACATTTTTAAAGGATTGCTTCCAGAAAGGGGGGGGCTGCCCATGAGCTCCACCTCCCGGATCACGCTCAACCGGCTGGCGCTGGCCAACAACCTGGCATTTCTCAGGACCGTGATCGGCGACCACGCCATCTTCTCCTCGGTGGTCAAGAGCAACGCCTACGGACACGGCATCGAGCACTTCGTCCCCCTCGTGGAGGCCTGCGGCATCGATCACTTCTCCGTGTTCTCGCTGGAGGAGGCCCGGCGCGTCAAGCACGTGTGCGCCCCGGAGACCCGCATCATGATCATGGGACACGTCGACGACGAGGACCTGCACTGGGTGATCCAACAGGGCATCGAGTTCTACGTCTTCGCGCCCCACCGCCTCCGCGAGACCCTCCGGGTGTGCCGGGAGCTGGGCAGCCGGGCCCGGGTGCATCTGGAGCTGGAGACCGGGCTGCACCGCACCGGTCTCGAGGAGGACGAGCTTCCGGGGATCCTTGAACTGTTGCTCGGCAACCCGGAGCTCGTCGAGGTGGCCGGGACCTGCACGCATTTTGCCGGCGCCGAGGTCGTGAGCAACTACTACCGGATCCAGAACCAGATCCGCGCGTTCCATGAGCGGGTCCGGTGGCTGCGGGACGGCGGCCTCGACTGCGGACTTTTGCATGCGGCCTGCAGTGCGGCGATCTTCAACTACCCGGAGACCATCCTGGACATGGTGCGCGTGGGCATCGCCCAGTACGGGATGTGGTCCTCCCAGGAGACCCGCATCCGATACCTGCAGCGCGGCGACCGCGAGGGCGTCACCCGCAGCCCGGATCCGCTGCGGCGGGTCCTTCGCTGGTCCTCCGGGGTCATGGACATCAAGGAGGTGGCCGAAGGTGAGTACATCAGTTACGGATACTCCTACCTCTCCAGCCGGAGCATGCGCATCGCGTCGGTTCCGGTGGGCTACGCCCAGGGCTACAAACGGGAGATCAGCAACCAGGGGCATGTCCTGATCCGGGGCGGCCGGGCCCCCGTGGTGGGGGTCATCAACATGAACATGATGCTCGTGGACATCACCGACATCCCGGACGTGACCATCGGGGACGAGGTGGTGCTCATCGGCATGCAGGGGGACATCGAGATCTCCGTCAGTTCCTTCAGTGACATGGTGCACAACCTGAACTACGAGACCCTCGTGGGGCTCCCGGCCGAGACCGAGCGTCTGGTGGTGGATCGCCCGCTCCCGGCGCGCCGCAACGGGCTGTAGGACCCGCACCACGATTTCAGGCAGGGCCATCGCAAGAACATTTTTCATAAAAGTCTGACCAGGCAGATGGACAGGATCCGATTTCGATTTCGATTTCGAAATCGGGAACGACGGTTCCTGGTCATGGTGCAGGAGAAGATGTCGACCCCAACTTTTTGCGATCACCTGCCCCTGGCCTGGAATTCCGAAGACTTCCCTGATCGGGTTTCGGGTGCTATGCTTTGTTACCCTATACCCGGAGCGTTTTCGGGCAGGTGAACCAGGAGGTGTGGGAATGTTTAAATATATCGCAACTTTATCCATCTTGGCCATGACCCTGCTGTTCTCGGTGAACTGCTCGGTCACCGAAAGCACGAACATCAAGACCAGCGGGATCTGGACCCACTTCGTGATCGAAAACAACCAGGGCGTGATCCGGGCCTACGCCGTCCTGCGGGTGGGCGGCGCCACGGGCACCATCGTCGACCTTTCGGGAGGCGAGTTCATCGAGGTCAACGGCGCGCGCCTCAACGAGTGGGTCGAGCCGGTCACCGGGTACCACTGGTCCTCGGGCCTCATCACCGAGAGCGTGAACTTCGAGTACCTCTTCAACTTCGTCCGCACCGACGAAGAGATCGGCACCATCCTCCATCTGCCCGAGGTGCCCGTCATCAGCGAGCCCGTCCCGGATCAGATGGAGTGCTTTGACCTGCCCATCGCCATCGCCTGGAACGCCGACGCCCCGGGCGACAGCGTCACGGTGACGATCTCCGGTGAATGCATCGACACATTCTCCCAGACCCTGCCCTCGGACACGGGCTCGTACGAAGTCGACGGCATTCCCCCCATTGACGGGTTCGTCGACGGCTGTCCGCTGACGATCACGATCACGCGCTGGTACGAGGGCTCGCCCAACCCGGCGTTCCAGGGCGGCAGGATCGAGCAGAAGGCCATCGACTCGATCCCGGTGGACATCACCTACTGCGACGCCCGCTGACGCGATTGGTTTTTCAAAAGAAAAAAGAGAAAAGACATTCGTTTCACGATTTCGATTTCGATTTCGATTTCGAGCCGGATCCGCGAACGTGGGGACCGTCCCGGTCGCAGGGAAGCGGGAACCGGCGCAGCTGGGACACCAACTCTTTCCTCTTCGGATTCATCCGGGTCTTTCCTCTTGATCCCCGGGTAGCAGAGCTACCCGGGGCGAGCTTCCGTATAAGGATGGTCCGGCGCAGAGGTGGGGGAGGGATGAATCCGGCGCATGGAACGGGCGGCGGACGTGAACGCGGACGAGAGATTGACGGTGTTTTATGGAACGACGATCACGCGATCGCCGCGCCGGCGAGGCACGGTCTATTAGGGAACGACGATCACGCGATCGCCGCGCCGGCGATTTACGGTGTCTTAGGGGACGACGATCACTCTGTCGCCGGCAGAGCGCCCGAACGTCTCCGGGGCGTACATCTCCTCGGCCTTGAGGGGGGGCACGACGAAGTTGCCCGGCGTGGTGGCGCGCGCGGTGTACACGAAGGTGTGGACGCCCGCGTCGAGCAGGGAGGTGAAGGCCTCCACCCGCTCGTCGCGGATGTTGTGGTGTTCGTACCAGTGGCCCCACATGCGCCACCAGCGCAGCATGTACGAGCGACCGGAGTTGCGACCGCCATGCCGGCCGCCGCCGGGACCGTAGGAGGTGTTGCTCGAGGCGGAGGATGCGGGGGGGGCGCCCAGCAGCGCGGCGTTCTCGGCCTCGAGGCCCGCGGGGAGCGGATCCACCAGGGCCACGTGATAGCGGCGCGAGGGGGCGAGCATGGTGAGGGTGACCTTCACCCGGGAGCCGGCCTTGATGCGCCAGGTGCCGTCGGCGAGCCGCTCGACGGACTTGGGATCGTCGACGGCCGCATAGGAGCGCGACAGCGTGAAGCCGTGGTCGGCCGCGGGCGGACGCAGGTCCGACAGCGCGTAGTCCATGCCGATGCGGTAGTACAGGCGCCCGGCGCCCTCCTTGGCCAGCAGGAGATCCTTCACGTCGCCGGGCTTGCCCAGCTGCAGCATCGGGATGCTCACCACATGGCGCTCGGTGGTGCGGCCCACGAACTTGTGTTCACCGGCGAACTTGTCGCCCAGCCACATGCGGGACACGAAGTTGGGGGTGACCTTCTCGAAGGTGTTGAAGTACTGGTCCATGGCCAGCAGCACCCACACGCTCTCCTGGGTGTTGGTCCAGCGGCCCTGCTTGCGGTGGGCCAAAAGCCCGGCCACGATCTTCGGGATCAGATCATTCTTGGGCTGGTCGAGCATGACGCCCGAGAGCAGCAGCGCGTCGACGCGGCGGTCCGAGTGGAGGATCAGGTGGGCGCCGTCGGAGGCGTAGGTGATGAAGTGCGCGTTGCCGGCCGTCTCGCTGACGCGGTTGAGCAGCAGCTTGCGGATCCTGACGAGGTGATCCTCCTTCTTGGCGGAGATGAACACGGGGTACAGCCAGCCCACGCCCTCGAGGTCGGGCTGCTTGCCGTCGGCGAAGTGCGGATACAGTTCGGCCGCCTTGACCGGGTCAGGATCCTTGTTGAGGTTGCGCACGAACAGGCTGTACGCGATGATTGAGCGCTTGACCCACTCCGGATACTCAGGCGGGATGTGCCGTTCGATGTGCTTGAGGTACTGCATCGCCCGGGAGAGGGTCTGCTCGGAGACGCCGTAGCCCTTCTCCTTGGCGCGCAGCAGGGCGTGGGCGACGTGGATGGTAAGGAACGGCCAGGACTCCTGACCACGGATCCAGAACCCGAAGCCGCCGTCGTAGTTTTGCATGCCCGCGAGCTTCTGAAGGTCCCGCGCCATGGCAGCCGCGATTTTGTCCGACGAGGGGAGGCCGGCAGCCTGGAACGCGGTCAGCACGTCGCGCAGCGCGGCGATGGACAGGATGCGCGAGGACAGTTGCTCGGCGCACTCGTACGGATAGGCGTACAGGTACAGCACCGCGTCGGTGAGGGCCTGCAGCTGGGTCGAGGAGGTCTGCACGTTGAGGCCGCCGAACTCGAGGACGACGTTGGACGGGACCTGCACCGGCTGCACGATGGAGCCGGCGTCGATCGTTCCGTAGGTGGCGAAGCCCTCGGTGGTGGCGGGCGTCCATACGGGCAGCTCGAAGCTGGCCGCGTCGGATCCGCCCGCGCCCACGGCGACGGCCTCGAAC
>JAHITJ010000008.1 GCA_018817795.1 Myxococcota bacterium
CGCCGATCTCCCCCGCGGCCTCGATCACGTCGCGCGTGGTGCCGGGATCGGGATCGACGATGGCGCGTTCATCCCCCACGAGGCGGTTGAGGAGGCTCGACTTGCCGGCGTTGGCCGGGCCGCAGAGGGCCACGACGGCGCCGCGCTCGGCGTTCTTCTGCTCGAAGGTCGCCTGGGCGGCGATCATCTGGTCCACGAACACGCGGGCCTGGCACTTCTCGATCTGGGGACCCATCTCGGAGAAGCGGGCCAGGATCTGATGGGTCCGCAGGGTCTGGGCGGCGAAGGTGTCAAGGATCCAGTCGAGGCCTTCGGGGGCCAGCACTTCGTGCAACTGGGCGGCGGCCTCCCAGCAATCGCTGTGGGCGGCCGAGAGGAGCCGCGACTTCAGAAAATAGTGGATGGCGCGGCAGGCGTTGTCCCGGGCCTCCTCGGCGTTTCTCACGGCCACGGTGGCGGGCCCGGTGTCGACCCCGCCGAAGCCTTCGGCCATGCGCTGGATCACGGGCTCGAGCAACGAGACGATGTACATCATGGCGGGATCGTCGGACCACTTCTCCTTGATGCGCAGGATTAACTCCTGCGAGGCCACGACCTTGTCACGATGGGAATAATACGACGTACGGATCTTGGACATGGGGAACAACTCACTTTCTACTGCGCTCCTACGCAGCCTTGTACGGCGCACGTGCGCCGGGTTCTCCGACGCTCCTGCGCCGAAGTGTTGATGGTTTCTTTCCGTCCTGGAGATCCCGTATCCGGCGGTTGTCACCACTTGGACACCGGGTCCGACTATCGTGTCGTTGAAATTCCCTCTAAATAAATTCACGGCCCCTGTCAAGCCGGAAATAGTGTATTTTTTTTGTCAGAGAGTGAAACCCGTCTACTTCACCAGCAGGAACAAACCCGCCAGGGCTGCCGGAACGATCACCACAACGACGACGACGGGCACCAGCCAGGGTCGGCGCACCCGCACGGCCGCAAACCCCGGTGCGTCCCACCGTCTTCCCGCAAACCACAAGAGAACGCCGACCGCGGTGAAGAGGCCCGCATGGGGCCACGTGGACGGCAGCGGAACGCCGCGCGACGTGCCCGCGTTGGCGATCTGAAAATGCCTGCCCGTCGCGGCAGAGAAGGCGACGACCAGCGCATAGATCCCGGTGATGCCACCGGAGTATAGAAGGAACAGCGCAGCCGCAGAGTAACCATTGGGACGGACGGCATCTTTCATAGGGGATATCTCCTCAGGGTTGATTGTATTGTGCAAGGCACCGGTGTCAATGGGCATGCCGGTGCTGGTGGCCATCGAAACGGGCGTGGAGCAGTACGGCACCGTGCAGTACATGATTCGCTCCCGGCTGTTCTTCGGCCTGAGGAGGGGCGCGCTGAAACTGGGTTCGATAGGCGATCTGACGCCCTTTCATGCATGCATTTCACACCTTGACGAAAAAAAGGGCGGTGGGATACTGAGGCATTCACACACGGCATGCGGAAGCCCAATCCCGACTGTCCGCTCGTCCGCGAGGAGGTCGTTCATGAAAATACGTACGTTGATTTTGTGGTTCTCCATGCTCCTGCCGCTGGGGGCGCTTTTTGCCTGCGACGACTCGTCGGGCACCGGCGGGAAGGCCCGCTGGGCGGTCACCTACGACGGCAACGGCCACACGTCCGGCGAGGTCCCCGTCGATGAGCGGCGCTACGCCACGTTTGACGAGATCTTCGTCCGCGCCGGCGTGGGGCTGGCCAGGGAGGGCTTCGTCTTCGGCGGCTGGCTGACCACCGCCTCCGGAACCCTCGAGACCGTGCATCCCGGGGAGATCCTGGTCATGGGCGGCGCCGACGTCGTGCTCACCGCCCGCTGGATGCAGACCGTCACCTATGACGGCAACGGCGCCTCCGGCGGGCTCCCGCCCACCGACGATCACACCTACGAGACGGGAGACACCGTGATCGTGCCGGGGAACCCGGGCGGGCTGCGCCTCGACGGGGCCTCCTTCGCGGGCTGGTGCGTCAACGCCGACGGGACCGGCGAGTCGTACACGACCGGTGACGTCTTCTCCATGGGGGAAAGCAGCGTCGTGCTGTACGCGAAGTGGACGACCAACCCGACCTACCGGATCACCTACCACGGGAACTCGAACACGGGCGGCGTGGTGCCCGCCGACGGGACCGCGTACGAGGCCGGCGCCCTGGTGACGGTGCTGCCCAACTCGGGGAGCCTGGTCAAGGACGGCTACGCGTTGGCCGGGTGGAACGAGCGCACCGACGGCACCGGGTTCACCTACGCCCCCGGGCAGGTGATGGTGATGCCCGCTGCCAACGTGGTGCTGTACGCGAAGTGGACGGCCGACCCGACCTTCACGGTGGCCTACTCCGGCAACGGGAACACCGGCGGCACCGCGCCCGTGGACGGCCTGCACTACGAGACCGGCGACAACGTGCGGGTGGCCGGCAACCCCGGCAACCTCGTGCGCGACGGCCACACCTTCGCGGGCTGGTGCCTCGACCCCGACGGCCTCGGCGCCGTCTACGCCGAAGGGGACCTGATCCCCATGGGGTCCGACGACCTCGTCCTTTTCGCGAAGTGGACGGCCAACACGACCTTCCGGGTGATCTACGACGGCAACGGGAACACCGGCGGCAGCGTCCCGGTGGACGCCCTGCACTACGAGACCGGCGACACGGTGCGGGTGCTCGGCAACGGCGGCGGCCTGGTGCAGGACGGGTTCTCCTTCGTGGGCTGGAACACCGCCGCCGACGGGACCGGCACGACCTACACGTTCGGGCAGACCTTCGCCATGGGCGGCGGCGACGTCACCCTGTTCGCCCGCTGGACGTCCAACCCGACGTGGACCGTCACCTACGACGGCAACGGGAACGACGGCGGCGCCGTGCCCGTGGACGCCACCAACTACGAGCAGGGGCAGATGGTCACGGTCCTTGGCAACACGGGGAACCTCGTGCGCACGGGCTTCACCTTCGTGGGGTGGTGCTCCACCGCGGACGGGACGGGCTACACCTACCTGCCCGGCCAGCAGCTCCCGATGGGGACGGCCCCCGTTCAGTTGTTCGCGAAGTGGACCAGCAACCCCACTTACGTCGTGATGTACAACGGCAACCTCGACACCGGCGGCAGCGTCCCGGTGGACCCGAACAACTACGAGCTGGGTTCCGATGTCACCGTCCTGGGCAACACGGGGAACCTGGTGCGCGCGGGATACTCCTTCGGCGGCTGGTGCATGGATCCGGACTGCCTCGACGTGGTGTACCAGGCCGACGACACGTTCCTGATGGGGGCGGCCAACCTGGTGCTGTACGCGTACTGGGTGCCCGTGCCCGTCTACACGGTGACCTACGACGGCAACGGCGACACCGGCGGGGCCGTGCCCGTGGACGGCGCCAGCTACATCGAGGGCGCGCCCGTGACGGTGGAGGGGAACCCCGGCGGGCTCGTGACCGACCTGCAGCAGGACGGCATCACGCTGGTCTTCTTCGGCTGGAACACGCAGGCCGACGGGTCGGGCGTCACCTACCTGCCGGGGGACACGTTCCCCATGGGCGCCGGGGACACCACGCTGCATGTCGTCTGGTCGGTGATCCGGGCGACCGGACCCGCGGGCGGGCTCATCTTCCACGACAAGGGTGACACCCTCGACGGCTGGCGGTACCTCGAGGCCGCGCCGGTGGACCAGGGAACCCAGGTCCAGTGGTTCAACGGCGTCTACGTCGACACGGGCACCACGGCCAAGGGCATCGGCGCCGGCGCACCCAACACGGCCGCCATCGTCCTGGCCCAGGGCGTGCCCGTGCCGGTCGGGCACACCTATGCCGCGCAGTTGTGCGACGACCTGGTGTTCGGTGGCTTCGACGACTGGTTCCTGCCCTCCATGGATGAATTGTACTGGATGCACTACTACCTCAAGCGGTCCGATCTCGGGGGCTTCTCCGACAACGGTTACTGGAGCTCCTCCCAGTTCGAGTTCGACGTCCGCTTCGCCCGCAACCAGTACTTCCTGACCGGCGGCCAGGGCTACGATCCCAAGGACTGGACCAACGACGTGCGCGCGGTCCGGGCGTTCCTCTCCTTCTGATCCCGTTCATCCTTTTCAATTGAAGCGCCCGGGTTCCCCTCAGGCGGGGGGTCGGTTGGCGAGTACGCCAAGGTGGCGCACGAGGTTCTGGCAGGGCGGCGGCCCACCCTCATTCCACGAGCGTGAAACTTTGGGCGGCCTGCAGCATCGCCTCTGCCACTTCTTTGGCAAACGGGCGGTCGTGAGGACATTCGCGCAGCTCAAAGTATTCGTTGCCTGCTTTGACTACCCTGATGAAGCGATAGTCTTCGGCGCCGCGCTCTTCGGATCGGTAGAAGAAACTGGTGCCTTCTTCCTTGATGATTTCTTTCAGGATTCCCTTGTCGCTGAATCTTTGTTTCTGTTTTTGCAGGTAATTCTGCTCGGGATTGGGCTCAGAGAACACCAGGGCGCAGGCCTCCAGATGAAAACCCTTGCCCACTTTGATGTCGATGTCCGTATCACAGACGTCCACCTCGACCTTGCCGGTCACGTGCTCAGGAATCGTGACCTGGTACTTGACGCCTTCCACTTTGAATTGGACCTCTTTGCCCGCGCCCTTGCCCGCGTCTTCTCCGGCCTCGTCAAGCTCGAGGCCTTCATCGGGATAGACAAAGAAGGCAAACAGTTTGGCGGCCTTGCCCGCGGCGTCAAGACCCCAGAAGAACCTGTGCTCCAGCGCCACCTCGCCGACATAACAAACCAACGCGGACTCGCAGGTCGCAAAACCATCGCTGTAACAATCGTCCAACAGCGGTTCGAGTTGCTCTGCCACGCCATCGAGGGTCTCATGGTCGGCCACGACCCAATCGACCATGTCGCCCGAATCAATGGGCGACGTGCCTTGTCGGCTGGTCACTTCCTGCCAGGTGGTCACAACCTTGTCGGTAAAATGCAGCACCACGGCGCTGATGCCGGAGGTGGGCGAGGCTTCGTACTTTGGCATCACATCGTCACTGAGCCGGAAAATGTCGATGGTGCAAGTCCCGGGCTGGACCTTCCGGTCGAGGGCTTTGGCCGCGTCGATGTTGCCGGACTCAAACAGGCAAAGCTTGCCCGATGACAGGTTGATTTGGGTCTTTTCCGGCTCTTTTGCGGTTTTCAGTTCATAAATTTTATCTATCGATGCCATGGCTGCGCTCCTGTCGTGAAAGCATTTATAACACCAAATAGGGCGCAGGGAACAGGAACGTTCCGGTCAGGCGAACCTGACCTCCACGGTCAGGCCGGGCCCAGGGAGGCCACCTGCGGGCGGGGGGCGTTGAGGCGGGCCGCCGCGGAGGCGTTGATCATGTGGTAGCGGTGGACGCGGGTGGGCGGCTGACGGACGTCGGAGAACAGGCCGTTGCGCAGGCCCTGGGTGCGGCACAGGGCGGCCACCGCGGCGTTGGTGAGCTTCTCCTTGAACGACGCCGGTCCGAGCAGGGCGTCGAAGCGCTTCCCGAGGTTGGCGACCAGCGCGGTGGTGGCGACGTTCTCCGACGACAGTTTCGACGCCGTGAGGAAGTGGCGCATCAGGCCCGCGAGCTTCTCGAGGTCGCCGGATCGGCGGCGCACGAGGGGGTCGGCGCTGGCGCGGGTGTACGCCAGGCCGCGCAGGGTGGTGTCCATCAGGCGCAGGTAGGAGGGCCCGTTGACGCGGTAGTCCTGGGCGAAGGCGGCCGTCAGGAAGGTCTGGCTCTCCTCCCGGGAGAAGTGGGGGTGGGAGAACCAGATCTTCTCCTGGCCGTGGCGCTCGCGGAACGGGATCTCGGGGAGCATCTTGCCCCGGGCGAGGTAGTCGTCGTACAGGGTCGTCCCGTTCATGGGCCCCAGTTGCATGAACTGCATGTAGTCGGCCGCCAGGGAGATGCCGAAGTCGATGTCCTCCCAGATCGTCTCGTGGTCGTGGTGCTCCTCGAACAGGATCACCGAGGTCATGACGCTGATGCCGCGCCCGCGCAGCTGGGCCACGAGGTCCTGGAAGTCCACGCCGGCGTTCTTCTCGTAGCAGGCCTTCTTCGACTCCACGCCCATCCACAGGAAGGTCACGCCCATGCGCACGAGGAAGTCCAGGTTCGGCAGGGATTGCAGGGTCTCGGCCGAGGAGAAGATCGCGAAGTTGAAGAAGCGCCGGTTCTTCTCCATGAGTTCGACGAGCTCGAGGGCGCGCTGGGGCACCTTCAGGAAGTTCTCGTCGAGGACGCCGAAGTCGGTGATGCCCAACTGGTCCTCGTAGCGGCAGCACACGTCGTAGACGTCCTGGCCGGTGGCCAGGTACGGCGTGTACTGGCCGAAGAAGTGGGAGGTCGCGCAGAACTTGCAGCGGTTGGCGCAGCCCACGCCGGGCACCAGCACGCCGGACTCGTCGGGGAGCTTGACGCCCATAACGTTCTTGTTGAACGAACTGTGCACGAGGGGATGCACCAGCGCGCGGTCCTCGTTCTCGCCGAAGATGCGGCGCAAAAAGCGCACGCCCTCGCCCACGCAGTAGTGATCGTGGGGGATCTGGGTGCGGGACTCGGGGATGGAGGTGCCGTGGCCGCCCAGGATGATCTGGATGCCCGGGTCGACCTGGCGCACGAATTCGGCCATGGCCTTGGCCTTCTCGAAGTTGGGGACGATGAAGGAGATGCCCACGTGGGTGTACCGGCCGCTGCGGACCTCGCGGACGAACTTCGAGTAGGAGGGGAAGTCCAGCACGGTGGTGGGCACCGCGACGTTCTCGGCCAGGAAGTGGAGCCCGAAGCTCGGGTGGTTGAACCGGAACGAGAACAGCCCCTGTTCGCGCGTGACCTGGTTGTGGAAGAGCTCCATCTTGTTGTAGCGGGTTCCGAACGGATCGTCGACGCCGAAGGGACCAAATACCGAGGTGAGCAGAAGATGCATCTTGTGGCCTGCTTTCCGGCAGCGGGGTGATCCCGTGCCTGGAGGGAAACATATGTCTTTTGCGGGCCGATGATTGTAAAAGTACTGTAAAAGCCCTATGGTCGCCCCATGAAGCGCATCCTGTACCCCACCATCCTCTTCGTGCTGCTGGAGTTGACGCTCATCTTCGCGCTGGTCATGTGGACGGTCCGCTCCGTGCTCACCCGCCAGGAATATGAGGCCGTCTCGCGCATCGCGCGCTCCACGGTCAAGGAGATGTCGTTCACCGGCACCGCGACCATGGTCATCGGCATCGTGATCCTGGCGCTGATCATGGCCGGCTCCACGCTGCTGTTCGTGGGCTGGCTGCGCGAGCGGATCATGCACCGCAAGCGCGCCCAGTTCTTCCAGTCGTTCTCCCACGAACTGATGACGCCCCTGACGAGCCTGCAGATGAACGCCGACCTCCTGCTCGAGGATCACGACCACCACAAGCTCACCGCGCCCCAGGTGCGCCAGCTCGTCGAGGACATGCGCTCGCAGACGCGGCGGCTGGAGCGGCGGCTGCGCAACATCATCGAGACCACGCGCATCGAGAACCGCAGGCTCGAACTGGAGAAGACCGTGGTCGACCTGGGCGCCTGGGTGGGGGAGTTCGTGGCCCGCAGCAGCCTGATCTCGGTCACCGGACACGTGAAGTTCTCGGTGGAGACGCCCGGTGAGACGCCCAGCCGTGCCGCGGTGGATGAGCGGTACCTCGACATCGTCCTCGAGAACCTCCTCGAGAACGCCGTCAAGAACGGCGCCAGGCACGTCGAGATCTCGGTGCACGGGACCGGCGACTCCGTCGAGGTGCGCGTCTCCGACGACGGCGGCGGCATCGACCCCGCGGACCTGCCCAGCATCTTCCGCCTGTTCTACCGCGGCAGGCAGCAGACCTCCCGCGGCTCGGGCCTGGGCCTGTCGGTCACACGCCAGATCGTGCGGCTCCACGGCGGGCGCATCGCCGCGACCTCGGAGGGCCTCGGACAGGGCGCCGTCTTCACCATCACGCTGCCCCGCGCCAAAGGAGCCTCATGAGCGACCCCACAACCAGCCCGGTGAGGATCCTGGTCGTCGAGGACGAGCCCGAGATCGCGCGCAGCCTGGAGATCCTGCTGACCCAGGAGGGCTTCGAACCGGTCGTGGTGGACCGCGGCGAGGCGGCCCTGGCCCGGTACGCGACCGCGCATCTGATGCTGCTGGACCTGATGCTGCCGGGCATCAGCGGCTTCGAGGTGCTCAAGCA
Source organism: Myxococcota bacterium (assembly GCA_018817795.1). Taxonomy (GTDB): domain Bacteria; phylum Myxococcota_A; class Polyangia; order HGW-17; family HGW-17; genus HGW-17. Next base: position 8,206 of record JAHITJ010000008.1, read on the forward strand.
GGTGCGCGCGGCCGACGCCCTGTTCCCGGTGATCATCGTGTCCGCACGCAGCGCCGAGGAGGACGTGGTCGAGGGGCTCACCCTGGGCGCCGACGACTACGTGACCAAGCCGTTCTCCATCCGCGAACTGATGCTGCGCGTGCGCCGCACCCTGGCCTTGCACCGGCGCGTGCCCCGGGAGGCCGTCGACGACGTCGTGCCCATCGGCGAGCGCTTCCGGGTGAACTTCTCCGGGAACACGGCGCTCACGGCCCAGGGAGAGCGTGCGTTGACCGCCCAGGAGGCCGCCGTGCTGCGCTACCTCACCGCCCGCCCGGGGCAGGTGTGCTCGCGGGCCGACCTGCTGCAGAACGTCTGGGGCCTGCAGGGGCACATCGAGTCCCGCACGGTGGACAACTTCATGGTGCGCTTCCGCAAGTACTTCGAGGTCAACCCGCAGCGCCCGAAGCACTTCCTGACCCTGCGCGCCCGCGGCTACATGTTTTCGCCCGGGGCGGATGGTCTGGCCCTGTGAAAGTGGACACCTGACTGACGGGACATGAGGTCCCGGAAGAGGGGTCGACTTGGCCGGAGCGTGTCTATAAAGACCGTTGATGTTCAGCCGGAATCACTTGCAGTCGTATTTCAGTTTCAGACGCCAGGTGACGGCGGTGGGTTCGGCGGGATAGCAGGTGACATCGATGGCGGTGGGGCGGTTTTGCGCGTCGTACTCGTACTTCAGGTTGAACGGCGAGTAGTTGATCTGGCACTCGGAGAATTTCTCCTCCTCCACGCGATCCCGGGCGTCGAGCCTGACCTCGGAGGGGCCCGGCTCGCAGACCTCCTCGGTGTCGGGATAGTCGTGGCTGACGGCGAAGGTCCCCTTCTCACCCCAGGCGTAGTGGATCGTGTGCACCTGTTCCTGGCCGCCCTGGACGACCGAGGCGATCCGGCCGTCGGCCGTGTAGGTGATCTTGCCAAAGTTCCCGATGAGCGCGAGGCGGCCGTCGCCGTCGAAGGTCACGGTCTCGACGCGGTCGCCCTCGCGGCTCTTGCGCTCGGCGCTGCCGTTCTCCTTGAGCGTGTACGTGTATTGCGGGGACTCCAGCAGCCGGCCGTCGGCGGCGTATTTCCAGCTCCAGGTGAAGGCCTTGTCGAGGTTGAGATCCAGCGGGATGCCCTCGGGGTTGACCCGCGCCAGGGTGACGTTGCACTGCGAGATCTCGGCGCAGGGCTTGCCGTCGCGCAGGCAGGGATCCACGACCAGTTCGCACACCCGCGCCGGCTGTGAGTTCACCGGGGTCGGCTTCGCGTCAGGGAGCTTTTCCGGGTCGGTGGCCTTCTTGGACTTGGTGCAGCCGCCGGCCAGCAGGGTGGAGATGGCAAGGATTGCCAGAATGTTGGTATTCATGGGCGGACCTCTCTGGTGGCTGGGAATATAGGGAAAAAAACCTGAGAAATGAAGAACATTTTCTCGGTGGCCGGCGAATTTGTCGGACGGGTCGGACCGGTCAGACTGGTCAGACGGGTCCGACAGGGTCAGCTTGAGGTGAAATTCGCCACTCTGGTGTGGGTGTCAATGTTCCCCGGTATTTGATCGCAAGGGAGTTCAGGAATTTCTACAGCATGCTGCCCGGCGGAAGGATCTCCCAGAAGGGTACGCGGTTTCGGATCGCGCCGGTGGATAGGCGGACCTCGTAAAAGAGGCCATGGGCGGGAGCCAGGTGGATGGTGGCCCGCTGGAGCGCGGCGGCCGCGGAGCGGCAGGCCAGGACCTCCTGTCCCAGCACCGGGACGAAGGCCGGGTCCCAGGGATGCGTCTCGACCGAGGAGATCCGCAGCACGGCCCCGCCCAGGCTCTGCACGACCCACGCATGACGCTGCTCGCCCAGGATCCACACGCCCTGGTTCCAGATGCCGCGGTCCTGGAAGAACACGATCTGCCCGAACTCACGGGTGCCGTTCTGGACGATCAGATCGGTCGGGGACACGCGATCGAGGCGGCTCTCGAGCCGCCAGACACGTTGAACCTCCACGGGATCGCCGGCTGTGGCCACGCGTCCTACGTCCCCGGACACGCGTCCTACAAAAACACCGGCGGCGCCAGCGGCGAGCACCGCCTGGCCCGCTTTCACGTCGGCCTTCGTTCGCGGGTGGATGATGCTCCAGGGGATCGGCCCGGTGATGCTGCCGGAGTTCTCGACGGTGGCGCCGCCGTCGTCGGCCGCGACCAGGGTCCCCAGGGTCAGCCGGAACTTCTTCGGGTCGGCCGGGTACGGGAGCAGCGCCCACACGGTGTCGCCGACGGCCACGCCGGCGGGACGGACGCCTTGGGTGGCCACGGGCACCTCGAAGCGGTGGTGGACGTCGATGGCGGTGGCGGACTTCGCGGGGTTGCCCTGAAGCTCCGACGCCGCCCCTTGGCCCGGCTTCGGAGCTTCACCGGAACGGGAACAGGCCAGGGACGTCAGGAGGACGGGCAGGAGGATGCCTTGGACGAAGGGGAGAAGTGGTTTCATCAGTGACCAGCCGGTTAGTGCATGCGGGGCGGCTGCCCGGTCATCTGCAGCACGGAGCGCCACAGGTCGTCGTCGGGATCGATGCGCTTGCTGAAGGAGGTCGCAGCGGCCAGC
>JAHITJ010000068.1 GCA_018817795.1 Myxococcota bacterium
CCCGCCGCGAGACCCCCGAGCTCGTCGCCCAGCTCGGGCGCGTCGAGGAGATCTTCAACCTCTATCAGGAGCGCAAGGCCGCCCAGCATGTGGTCGACTTCGACGACATGCTGGTGCTGTGGAAGCGGATGCTGTCCGAGAACGCCGACGCGGGCGACCTGCTGCGCGGCCTCTTTGATCACGTCCTCGTCGACGAGTACCAGGACACCAACCCGCTGCAGGCCGACATCGTCGAACTGATGGTGCGGGATCACCGGCATGTCACGGTCGTGGGTGACGACGCCCAGTCGATCTACTCCTTCCGGGGCGCCCGGCTCGACGCGCTCAACCTGTTCCTCGAGCGCTTCCCTGACGCGGAACTGGCCAAGCTCGAGCGCAACTACCGCTCCACCCAGCCGATCCTTGAGTTGGCCAACACCTCCCTGGCGATCTCGACGCGGATCATCAAGAAGACGTTGGTGACCCAGCGCAGCGGGGGCCCCCTGCCGATCCTGGTGCGCACCGCCGACACCGCCCAGGAGGCGCAGTTCGTGGCCCAGCGCCTCTGGGATCTCCACACCGAGAGCGCCATCCCGCTGAACGAGATCGCGGTGCTCACGCGCACCAACGCCCAGAGCCTGCAGATCCAGCTCGAGTTCTCCCGCCGGGGCATCCCGTTCCGAGTGCAGGGGGGCATGCGCATCCTGGAGCAGGCGCACTTCAAGGACTTCATCGGCTTTTTGCGCGTCCTGGTGAACCCGGCCGACGAGATGGCCGTGATGCGGGTGTTCAAACTGATGCCCGGGCTCGGCGCCCAGACGGCGCTGCAGGTGTCCGAGGTGCTCCGCAGTCCCTCGGTCCCCTGGACCCTCGACGACGTGCACCCCATGGCCCAGACCCTGCTGTGGGCCAAGCTCACGCCCGCGCGCCGCAAGAAAGTGCTCGAACTGGGCCAGTTCTTTGAGACAGTCAAGACATACCGCAACAATCTTCCGGAGCTGCTCGAGGGCGTGCTCCAGAAGTACACCCCCGTGCTGCGCAGCAAATACGAACACGCCGAGGATCGGCTCGAAGAGCTGGTGTCGCTGGTCGAGGTGGGCGCCCAGTACGGGACGCCCGACGCGCTGCTGGCCGATCTTGGACTGCAGTCCGGGCCCGTGGCCGAGGTCTTCAAGACCATGGAGGAGCCCGAAGATCTGGCGGTGCTCTCCACCGTGCACCAGGCCAAGGGGCTGGAGTGGACGGCCGTGTTCGTTCCAGCCATGTCCGAAGGCTCCTTCCCGCTGCTGTTCACGAAGAACCCCGACGCCATCGAGGAGGAGCGGCGCGTGTTCCACGTGGCCGTGACCCGGGCCAAGGACGAGTTGTACCTGATCCAGCCCCTGATGTCGGGCGCCTCGGATCGCACCCGCGTCTTCCGCCGCCTGTCGCGGTTCGTGGCGGAGCTGCCGCCCAGGCTCTACGAGACCTGGGAGATCGAGGTCGAGTAGGGTGGACTTGTGTTTTTTCCTTTTTTCCGTTAGTTATTAGGCGGCCCGCACTGCGGGACCCATTTGATTAGGAAAGGATGGCGAGATTCCATGGTTAACGACGTACTTGAAGAACTTCATGATTCGATGGAAAAAGTCATTGATGCGTTCCGCAAGGAGCTGGCCAAGGTCCGCACAGGGCGCGCCAGCCTGGCGGTCCTCGAGGGGATCAAGGTGGACTATTACGGCACACCCACGCCCCTGAACCAGGTGGCCAACCTGCAGGTCGCCGACGCACGTCTGATCACGATCAAGCCCTGGGAGCGGAACATGCTCTCCGCGATCGAGAAGTCGGTCATCGCGGCCAACATCGGCATCACGCCGGCCAACGACGGCGAGCTCATCCGCCTCCCCGTGCCCCCGCTGACCGAAGAGCGCCGCAAGGAGATCGTCAAGGGCATCAAGGGCGACAGCGAGGAGTACAAGGTCCGCGTCCGCAACCTGCGCCGCGACTCCAACGATTTGCTCAAGAACCTCAAGAAGGACGGGGACATCTCCGAGGACGATCAGAACCGCGGCCTGACCAAGGTCCAGGAGATGACCGACCTGTTCGTCAAGAAGATCGACGAATGCGTGACCGACAAGGAAAAGGAAATCCTGTCCTTCTAGCCTCAACCCCCCCCCGAACGGGCGGAAACCTCCAAGGAGTTCATTCATGCAGAACATCGTAGTCACCGGGAAGAGCGGCGCCGGCAAGCAGCCCCGCATTGACGTGCTGGTATCGGAATTCGGACTGACCCAGTTGAGCACGGGCAACATATTCCGGCATTACCTGGGGGTCTTCAAGGGGCTCAAGCACGCCCGCACGCCTGAGAGCTACTGGGATGCGGCCGCCTCCGCGTTTGTCCCTGACGATGCGATCCGCGCCGATCTGGCCGCCGCCTGTGACGAAAAGAAGGTCCCGGTGGACGACGCCGTGCTCGGCCTCAAGGCCGCCCGCTTCGTCGACGCGGGGCTGTTCGTGCCCGACTCGATCACCAACGCCCTGTTCGAAGGCGCCTTCCTGAAGCACGAGGGCCGCGGCCTGATCCTCGACGGCTATCCGCGCACCGCCGACCAGTCGCAGTTCCTGCTCGACGCAGTCTCGCGTGCTGGTACCAGCCTCGACGCCGTGCTGATCGTCGACAACGAGGACGAACTGATCATCGGCCGCACCGTGGGCCGCCGCATCTGCCCGTCCTGTCAGAAGGTGTTCCATCTGGAGTTCAAGCCCCCCCGTGACGGCCACCTCTGCACCGCCTGCGGCGCCGAGGTGATCCACCGCTCCGACGACACCGAGGACAAGATCCGCACCCGCCTGGCCGAGTTCCAGAAGAAGACGCTCCCGGCCATCGGCGTGCTCACCGCGCAGGGCATCCCGCAGGTCCGCGTTCCGGGCAACCTGCCCGTGTTCACCGACGAGATCGTCCGCGCCAGCGTCCTCGAGGCGCTGTCCCCCATTCTGAAATGACATTTTCTGACACTTCAACCGCAGGGAGGGAATCATGAAACATGCCATCCGCATGGCGCTCGTCGCATGGATGACCATGGCGTGCACCCGCACCCACGCGCCGGCGCGTCCAGTGAAGTCAGGCTCGGCACCGCGCCTCTCCATCGAGGCCGCAGCGGCGGGGCTGGACCTGAAGTCGCCCCCGGCGGCGCTGGCTTGGTCACCCGACGGCGCGTTCCTGACGTACCTGGAGCCGGGGGCCGACGGTCTCAACCAGCTCGTCGGGTTCGACGTGAAGTCGAAGAAGCTGGCCGTGCTGGTGCGTCCCCTCGATCTCGTGGAGAAGCTCGTGGAGACGGAGGCCGAGAAGGCCATCCGCGAGCGCCGCCGGCAGTCCGCTTCGGGGATCATGCAGTACTTCTGGTTTCCGGACAGTCGCCGCATCCTGGTGCCGGTGGGCCGCGAGCTCGTCTCGATCGACATCGCCGCGCCGGGGGCCGTCCGGCTGCTGTCTGGCGATCAGGCCCGGCTGCCCGCCTCCGCGCCGCTGCTGGACGTGAAGCTCTCGCCGGACGGG
>JAHITJ010000069.1 GCA_018817795.1 Myxococcota bacterium
GTTGACGTGAAGGTTGGGTGAATGTTAACGTTCACGGAGGAGAAAGCGCTTGATTGGCGAGGGTTTTTCGGGCTTTGTAATTAATTCATCAACAAATTCTGATCGGGCTAGTTTCCGTGAACGTTCACCCAACCTTCACGTGATAGGTTTCACGAGACGAACTCACAAAACGTAACCCTGGGTTACTGTTCGTGCATGGAAAGTCGCCCCCCAAAGCCGGACTGGGACCTGCTGTTCGAGACCGCGAGCGCCCAGGAGGGCTATTTCACCACCAGGCAAGCGGCAGAGGCCGGCTACTCGACCCAGCTTCTGCTGAAGCACATCCGTGCCGGGCGGGTGGTCCGCACGCGCCGGGGGATCGTCGCGAGAGCCGAGCTCGGTGACGTGGAAGAGGCCCTGCGCCCCTTCGGCGGACTCGGCACATGAAGATTCGCACCTTCTCCTCCCCCGAACCCTTCAAGCAAGCACTCGAGCAGCGCCTTCGCTCGGCCTCGAAGACCGGCGGCGAGTTCGCCCGCAGGCGCCAACTCCTCGTGTTCGACCGCTTCCTCGCGCGCATCATGGCCTTGCTTGGCGAAGCCGCCATGCTCAAGGGCGGCCTCGTGCTGGAGCTACGTCTCGAGCGGGCGCGCACCACGAAGGACATCGATTTGAGGTTGGCTCGTCCGCCGACCTTCTGGCCAGGCTCCAGGAGGCCGGACGGCGCGACCTCGGCGACTTCATGACCTTCGAGGTCGTGGTGGCCGACGACGTGCTGGCGTTCGCTGGTATCTCGCCACCCACACTGCGGCTCTACCCGGTCGCGACCCACATTGCCGAGAAACTGCACGCAAACACGATGCCCCGCTCGCGCCCGAACTCGCGGGTGAAGGATCTCCCTGACCTGGCGCTGCTCGCCACGGCGGAGGCGCTCGAGGCCGAGCACCTGCGGGCAGCGCTCGAGCAGACCTTTGCGTTCCGCAAGACCCACCCGCTGCCGGGATCGGTTCCCCCACCGCCACCTTCGTGGGAGTCCCCGTATACTGCGATGGCTCGCGAAGACCAGCTCGCCTGGCCCACGCTCGCCGACGTCACGAAGGCGGTCCGAGGCTTCCTCGACCCTGTGCTCGCGGGCGAGCTCCGCGCGACCTGGGACCCGCTCGCATGGACCTGGCGGGGACTCTGATCGCCTGTACGTTCTCCCCGGTTTTAATCATTTCAATTGTCAGGTGTCTACTTTCACGAGGCCAGACCAGTCGTGGCGGGGCGCTACCGGCAGACAGCCGGTCGAACGGTGAAGCTCCCGATCCGGTGATTGTCCACATCGGCGGTGATGCGGACGCGCTGGATCATTGTGATTCCAGGGAACAGCGCATCGAGGTCGCGGGTTCCGACACCTTGGAGGGCCAGTGTTCCGAGCGAGACGTCGAGCGCATCGAAGATCTCGATGGTGGCTTCGCCCGCAAGCTCGTCTCCATCGTTGTTGCCTGCGGAAGGAACATGAAACTGGGTGGAAGCCGACGGATGATCGAATTCGAAGTCAATCCATTCGGTCCCGTCGATAGTGGAGTTGCTGATTCCCCCGACGATCCCCAGACCATTCAAGTTCAGGACGTTGATGGTGTTGCTGCCGGTCACGGTGATGCCGGCAACTGAGTCGTACAAGGATGAGGCCGTGAAGGTGCCGAGGTTGGTGTAGTTGACGCTGAATTGAGCGTATTCCACGGAAGTGCCGGCGTGAAGCGGGCAGAGATCACCTGAATCGGGGACGCCGTCCTCGTCATCGTCCAGATCGCAGGCGTCGCCGCCGTCAGAAAGTCCGTCGGTGTTCAGTTGATCAGGGTTCGCGATCAGCGGGCAGTTGTCGAGGTCGTCGAGAGCCCCGTCCTCGTCATCGTCCAGATCGCAGGCGTCGCCGCCGTCAGGAAGCCCGTCGGTGTTCAGTTGGTCGGGATTTTCCACGAGCGGGCAGTTGTCGCTGTCGTCGGGGACGCCGTCGTTGTCGTCGTCGTCGTCGCAGGCATCACCGGCTTGGTCGAGATCCGTGTCGAGCTGGTCGGGGTTTGCGTCGACAGGACAGTTGTCGTCTTCATCGGGGATCAAGTCACCATCCCGGTCGTCGTCGCAGGCGTCGCCGGCTTGGTCGAGATCCGTGTCGAGTTGGTCGGGATTCGCGACCAGCGGGCAGTTGTCGCTGTCGTCGGGGACGCCGTCGTCGTCGTCGTCGTCGTCGCAGGCATCACCGGCTTCGTCGAGATCCGTGTTGAGTTGGTCGGGGTTCGCGTCGACGGGACAGTTGTCGTCTTCATCGGGGATCGAGTCACCATCCTGGTCGTCGTCGCAGGCATCGCCGCCGTCCTCTTCTCCATCGGTGTTGAGTTGGTCGGGGTTCGCGTCGACGGGACAGTTGTCGCTGTCGTCGAGGACGCCGTCGTTGTCGTCGTCGTCGTCGCAGGCATCACCACCGTCCTCTTCCCCATCGGTGTTGCGTTGATCGAAGTTGGCTACGAGCGGGCAGTTGTCGTGGGTGTCGAGGATGCCGTCGCCGTCGTCATCGACGTCGCAGGCGTCGCCTTCGCCGTCCTGATCGCCATCGAGTTGATCCGCGTTGGCCAGCTCAGGGCAGTTGTCCTCGGAATCGAGAATGCCATCGGCGTCGAAATCGGCCGTTCCTTTGGAACCGCCGTCATCGCATCCGAGGAACGGGCAGGCAACAAAAATGATGGAAAGGAGAAGGATGGAAAAGCTGGAGGGGGTCTTCATGGTCATTCCTTTTTGAGGGCTGGTCGGGGATAAGAAGCATCATCCACGTTGGGGATAAGAAGCATAATCCACGTTTTGGCCGCTGTTGGGTACTATCCCCCAGGGTGCAGTGGAAGTCAAGGTGCAGTGATTTTGGGGTCAAACGTGGTGTGCGAGGAACGCCAGCACTCGCAGGAGGATTTCGCATCTTGGGCAGACCCGTGCGTCGACACCTTTGAGAGGGATTCCCCCTATGGGTAATCCTGCTTTCACATGCATGGAGCCGGTCCACGGCGTTTTGAGGGAGAATATTGGTCATAATTGACCGAAAAACAACGAAATAGAAGGGGTTTCGCAGCACTGAGCCTGACGACAGGCTCTACGCGGGGCGACCGAGGGTTTTTCCCGACCGGCTCCCAGGGCAGTGGAGGGCAGGGGCGGTTACGACCGCGGCGTCGGGCGGCGGCGGAGCCGGAAGAGGGCCAGGCCCAGCAGCAGCAGCAGGGGGAAGGCGAACGGGCGCTGGCTGCCGGCGGAGCGGCAGGAGCAGGCATCGCCCTTGGGGGGCTCGGTCTCGTCGGTCGGGGTGCAGGTCGTGTCGTCGCCGGTGGCATCGTCGCCGGCGGGGCGGGTGCTGCCCGGAGCGCAAGCGACGCAGGCGTGTCCGGAGACGTGCTGGTCGGCGGGAAACACGCGGACCCTACGGAACCGGTGCGCGGGTGCGGCTTGACGCCTTCCCGCTTCCCCCGGTTCCGGGCGCCCGCGAGGCTGCATGTTTCAAGGCCGAACCACCCGAAAACCGACGCTGAAGAACCGGTAGTGCGGGTTGCTGCCGAGCAGGTAGGCCAAGGAGCAGTCGGACGCGTAGCTGCCAAAGCCGGCCCCGTGCTCCACGCGGTTGGAGCCCGAGGCCGGCCCCCGATAGTCCGTCACCGTACCAGTGGGATAGGCAGCAGACCAGTCCCAGTTCCACTCCCACACATTGCCAGAGAGATCATACAATCCCAATTCGTTGGGGAGCTTCGTCCCCGCCGGATGTGTCTTGCTTGTGCTGTTGGTTGAGTACCACGCATAATCGTCAATGGCGTTGCTGCCCGTGCTCCCCGCGAACGCCTTGGCATATCCAGTCGTGTTCGTCACGCCCGGGGCGCCCGTGTCCGCCCCCATCGCCGCCCACATCCACTCCATCTCCGTGGGCAGCCGGTACCCGTTCGCGGCCCAGTTAGCCGTCACCGCGTTCCACGTGGCGTTGTCGCTCGTCGGAATCTGTGCGTACGTCAGCGTGCTGAAGTTCACCCCGCTGACCGTGTACACCGGAGTAAGCCCCTCCAGCAGGCTCAACTTGTTGCAGAACGCGATCGCGTCGTACCAACCCACCTTCTGCACCGGGTCGCTCGTTCCACTTGAAGATGTACCGTTGCTCGGGTCCACCCACCCCGTCACCGCCGTCCACTGCGCCCGCGTGATCTCATAGCGACTCATGCGAAACGCCGACACCGTGCTCAGGTTCGTCACCGTCGCGTCCCGCTGGAACGTCCCGGCGGGCACATATTTTAAACCGCCGATGTTCGGGGAACCATAGTCGTTCGGCGACAGCCGCGTGATTACCATAGTATACACATTCTGGGCCCCGCTCTCCGCCGTCACCGTCACCGTAGCCGGGTTGTTGCCCTCTACCAGTGTCATCGGCTGCGTCGGCATGAACGCCACCGTCGCGTACGGGTCTGCTACCGTCGCCGTCACAGTCAGCGTCGTCTCCGGCGTCGGCACCGTCACTGCATATGACGTAGTTCCCGCCGAAAACGCCGGCATCAGCGTCCCGCTGCTCACCGTCAGCGTCGAAAGATCCGCGTTCGTGCTCTTCGGAATGCACGCGGTCTCGTCGAACTGGCATTCATCCGTGCACGAAAGCGCTCCGCTGCCATGCGAGTATCCCTGGCTTACACAAGTGGCACCGTCGAGCACAGAACCATCGCAATCCTCTCCAAACGATTCCTGAATGATTTCATCACCACATGGTGGATAGCAACCAGTACTGTCAATCGTGCAATCACCCCTACATTCGAGAATTCCAACATACTCACCGAAGTCTGCGCAGGTCGCGTCTCCGAGTTCTGTGCCGTCGCATTCTTCATCGCCAGCGACCAGGAGGTCACCGCAAACAGATGTGCAAATTGATGGGTTGTCATCCGTGCAGGCAAAACCTTCCTCAAAGCGGCAGGTGTTCGAGCAGCCATCAAAAGACTGGGCGTTGCCGTCATCGCATTCCTCGGTGGGGTCCTTCAGACCGTTGCCGCACAAGCTCTGGCAGTTCGTCACGTCGAATTGGCAGTCAGCATCGCACGCAAGCGCACCTGCAGCGAACCCCAGGGAACTGCAGGTCTGCTCGTGAAGGTTGCCGCCGTCGCACTGCTCGCCTTGCGGATCGTCGACCGCGCCGTCACCGCAGATGCCTCCGCAATCGGTCTTGTCGAACGTGCAGTTTTCGAGGCAGCGCAGGGTCCCCACCGCGTTGTAATACCCGAGGCTGGCGCAACTCTCGTAGTCCAGGTTCGGGCCGTCGCACTCCTCACCCGGATCAAGAAAACTGTCCCCGCAGGAGTCGACGTTCTTCGTCTTCGTATCGCAGCCCCACATGAACAGGTAGCCAAGCAAGGTCGTGGTGATCGCAGTCCTGAACGTCATGGCGGTTCCTCCGGTGTAGAAAAAGAGTAGTCGGATTCTCCGCGAGGGTCAAGCATCAGAATTTCTGCGTTTTCCTGGTACAAGAATCATGAAGCGGATACTCACCCGCCGATAACCCCATTTCCACAACAAATTCAAGGAGGTATACCATGTCACACGAATTCGAATCAGGGTTTTTCCACGCCACGCCGCCGTGGCACGGACTCGGGACGGTCTTGGAGGACCCGCCCGAGACCGCGTCCCAGGCCATTTGCGCAGCGGGGCTCAACTGGGATGTTCGAAAGGAGCCGATGGAAGCCGTGGTCGCGGTCAACGGAACCTACAGGGCCGTCGCCGTTCCTGATAATTTCGCGATGATCCGTCGCAAGATGGAGAATGGTGTCACGAAATTGGATACGCTGGGCGTCGTGGGAGCCCAATATCGGGTCATACAGAATATCGATGCCTTTCGGTGCTTCGACCCCTGTATCGCGACGGGGAAAGTCCAGTATCACACCGCCGGAAGTCTGCGTGGCGGGCGCATCATCTGGGTCTTGGGGATAAGAAGCATAATCCACGTTTTGGCCGCTGTTGGGTACTATCCCCCAGGGTGCAGTGGAAGTCAAGGTGCAGTGATTTTGGGGTCAAACGTGGTGTGCGAGGAACGCCAGCA
>JAHITJ010000070.1 GCA_018817795.1 Myxococcota bacterium
ATCGGATCGCCGGGGTAGCCCGACTCCTTGCTCCACACCTGCTGGGAGGTCTCGATGTCACGCGCGAAGGCGGCGACGCCGGAGCCCGCGGCGTAGATCGGCGCATGGTTGCCGTAGCGCGGCCTGGGGTGGGCGAACAGGACCCCGTGGGCGTCCATGACGAAGTAGCGGATGCCGTGGCGCGCGAGCACCTGGTCCACGCCGGGGAAGTACCCGCACTCGGGCAGCCAGATGCCCGTGGGGCTGGTGCCCAGGTAGCGCTGGTGGGTCTCCACTGCGACGGCGATCTGGGCGTTGACGGCTTCAGGGGACTTGCGCATCAGCGGCAGGTAGCCGTGGGTGGCGCCGCAGGTGATGATGTCGAGGTCGCCAGTCTGCATGAACTTGCGGAAGGCGTTGATCAGTTGGCCGTCCCAGAAGCGCCAGTAATCGCGGATCTCCAGGAACTGCTGATGATAGTACCTCGCCAGATACTGCATGTGTCCGTTGTCCTGGGTGCGGACCAGCTCCTTCTCGGCGAGCTCGACGAGGGTCTCGATGCGCCGCGTGTAGCGCACCTGCAGCACGGGGTCGGCCAGCATGCAGAGCAGCGGCGGGGTCAGGGACATGGTCATCTTGAACGGCACGCCGTCGTTGCGCATGCGCTCAAAGCTCAGCAGCAGGGGAATGTACGTCTCGGTGATGGCCTCGTACAGCCAGTCCTCCTCGAGAAAGTCACTGTATTCGGGGTGACGAACGAACGGCAGGTGGGCATGCAGTACAAGAGCCAGATATCCTTTGTACATGTGCGGTTCTCCAGTCCATCCTGGACCCGGAAATGGTACAGGGCCCGAAACGATCAAAGTGTGTGGTCAAGAGCCGGCGCAAAGGCGCGGTCCGGCTCAGTGCGCGGAACGGTGAAACGAGATCTGGACGGTCTTTTCGGTGCCATCCTCGCCGCGTGCGGTCACGCGGTGGGCCTGGGAGCCGTCCGGGAACGGGAATGCCACGGTGAAGGTGCCGTCGGCGGCCAGCTCGTGCGGCAGACCGTCGATCTCGAGGTGCACCTCGGGGGAGGTGGCGCCGAACACGCGCAGCGCGGCGTTCACCACTAGGGGAAACTCCGTCAGCAGGTCGTTCTTGTCGTTGCGAATCTGCACGAAGGACGACAGGCCGGGGCTCGTCGGGGCAGCGCCCACACCAAAGTGGAACGGCTGCAGGGAGGGCGGATTGACGGGGGTTCCCCACAGCGGCGGCTGCGGCAGTTCGTGGCGGTCCGGAATACCGGCTCCTTCGCCCAGCGAGTTTTCGAGCCATCTGGCCGGCACGCCGTCGACGACGGGCAGCGGCTTGTCGAAGGGCAGGGAGACGAACACGTCGTGGACCCAGGGGCTCTGGGAGCCTGGAGGGGGGATGACCGCGTCGGATGTCCCCAGGCTGTTCCAGGTGCCGTCAGGCATGCGGTAGCCCAGCTCGGCCATGAAATGGCGGCCCTCGGCGGGCACGGGAATGTACCACCAGCGCGCTTCTTCGTTGAGCGCGAACTGGTGAACGGACCATGAGTTGGTGCCGTTGAAGATGACGTGCGTGACGTCGTGCAGGCGAAGGTACAGGCGGCCGTATCCGTACTTGCCGGAGGAGGCGCGCTTCTCCTCGGAGACGTCCCAGTAGCAGAACAGCCACTTGGGGTCCCGGGGCATCAGGTGGATGCTGCCGTCGCCGTAGCCGATGGGCAGGTCGGGCAGGTTCAGATCGATGTCACGGAGCTGCTCGGGCAGCACGAGCTGGCCGCGCTGGTACAGCGGCGGATCCGCATAGCGCATCGCGGCGATGCTGGTGCGGGCCTGCGCCTCGGCGTCAGGCTCGTCGGCGGGCTCGTTGGCGGTCGGCTCCTTGCGGGGATGCACGTTCGAGGCGACCTTGGCAGCGACGACAGGTTCGGGCGTCTCCGCGCCGGGGGTCCCGTCGACCTCGGCCACTGCCTTGGCCCGGGCCTGCGCCCCCGTGACGGTCTTGGTCCGCGTCGCAGCAGGCGTCTCCGCCTTCTTGACGGGTTTTTCCATGGTTGAACCGCCGGAGGATTGCTTCATGATTTTGTTGATTTCCTTTTTCAGGACATCTCCGCCTTTTTCAACCGCCTCGAGAACATTCTGGATCAATTCCGACTTGGTCAGACGGGAGAAGCCCTTGACGCCGATTTTCTTGGCAAGGGTCAGAAGCTCGCTGCGCCGCATGTTATCCAATTCCTGTGGGGTCATTTCGAACCTCGTGCAATCGTGCAAATAAAACGAAAAAAAGACGCGACGTTCGTACTAGCACAATCGCCATAAAAGTAAAGCTGAAAACTACATGCCACCCCTCACGTAAGTTTATCTCTTACCCGGAGCGCGTCCCATACCGTTAAAATCAAGCATTGACTCAGTCAGGCAATTCGCGGAAAATCGTGGTTCGAATCTTGGAGAACACATGTCGCACAAGAACCAACGCATGCTCACTTCCATTCTCGCGTCCGTGCTGCTGGCCGTGACGCTGATTTCGAACATCTTCCTGTTCTTGATGGTGTATCGGAATACCGACCGTCGGGTCCGCAGTGAGATCGCCCAGCGCGCCCATTATTCGCTCGTGTCGATCATGCCGCAGATCGATGCGGATCGCTTCGTGAAACTGACGCAGACGCTGGACCCGTCCGATCCTTATTATAAAGAGTTTCAGGCTTATTTGAACCAGGTGCGCATTCAGTTGGGGTTCAAGTATTTATATACGACAGCCATGGGACCCCAGGGCAAACTCATCTACGTCGTCGATGGCCAGGAGCCCGGCTCCGAGGGGTTCAGCGCCCTGGGCGAAGTCACCGACACCACGGAAGTCGAAGGCTGGAACCGCGTTCAGGCCGCCAACGGCGAGGTCGTCCAGGAGAGCCAGAGCGAGCAGTGGGGCAGCCTGATGAGCGTATATATTCCCATCCGGGATCGCTCGGGCCAGATCGTGGGTCTTATCGGCGCGGACCACGAGATGATGACTGTATTGAACGCAGTTAACAGTCGCGCACAGTTTTTCGCCATCCTCATCGCCCTGATCACCCTCGGCGGCCTGACCGCGGGGGTGCTGGCCATCGCCCTGCTTCGCAAAGCCGAGGCCAAGCGCCTGCTCGCGCACAACCAGCTCGAGCGCGCCTACACGGAACTCGATTTGAAGCAGAGGGAGCTGGCCGCCTCCGAAGCGCTGCTGCGCGTCCTGATCAACGCGGCCACCGAGAGCATCATTTTGACTGATGCCAACGGCCGCGTCCGCGACGCGAACACCGCGCTGTGCAAGCAGGTCGATGAACTGCTGGTCGATATCGTCAATAAAAATATTCAGGATCTGAAGGGCGAGGAGTTTGAGATCTTCCGCAAGCTGCGCGAGCAGATTCTCGTCAGCGGCCAGGTCGAGCACCTCGAGCGCGAGGAGGGCGAGAAGCTGCTCTCCTACACGGCCTACGCGGTCAAGGATGCCGACGGCCAGGTCGAGAAGATCGCCTTCTACGCGCAGGACATCGCCTGGCGCCGAAAGATGGAGCGCGCCCTGCGTGACTCCGAGGAGCGTTTCCGCTCCGCCTTCGAGAGCGCCGCGGTCGGCATCGCCCTGTCCGATCTGGACGGCAAGCTCGTCAAGGTCAACCGCTCGTTCTGCAACATGCTCGAGACCACCGAGAAGGATGTCCTCGGGCTGGAGTTGAATGCGATCACGTACCCCGAGGACATCGACAACGACAAGGTGTTCAAGGCCAAACTGTTCTCCGGCGAGTACGACGATTACCACGTCGAGAAACGCTACAAGGGCGCCAAGGGCAAGACCGTCTGGGGTATCCTATCGGCCTCCATGGTCAAGGACGACGCGGGAACCCCCATGTACGCGATCGGCATGATCCAGGACATCACCGAGCGAAAACTGATGGAAGTCCTGCTGGCCAACGCCAAGATGGAAGCCGAGCAGGCCCGCGCCGAGGCGGAGTTCACCGCCCGCACGGACTTCCTCACCGGGCTGCTCAATCGTCGCGCATTTCTTGAACGGTTGGAGGGCGAGCGCTCCCGTGAGCTGCGCGACAAGAAGCCCATCGGCCTGATCCTGACCGACATCGACTTCTTCAAGAAGGTCAACGACACGTTCGGCCACGACGCAGGAGACCTGGTGCTCAAGGCGTTCTCGGAGTGCCTGGAGAAGAACAGCCGCAAATACGACTTCGTCGGACGCCACGGCGGCGAGGAGTTCCTCATCGCGCTGCCGGAGACCGACATCGAGATCGCCAAGCAGGTCGCCGAGCGTACCCGCAAGATGGTCGAGGCCATGGAGGTTCCCCACGTCGAAGGCAAGCCGCCGTTGAAGATCACCGCCAGTTTCGGTGTGGCCATCCTCGAGCCCGACATCAGCGACTCCATCGATTCGGCCATCATCCGGGCGGATCACGCGCTGTACCGCGCCAAGACCTCAGGCCGCAACAAGATTGGCTGATTTTTTATACGGGGCTTCTTTAGTACAGTTGTTGTCTGGATGCATTTGTGGGAGGCAAGGTTTCATGACCCTCAAACTATGGATTTTTCTCGTTGGATTGTCTTCGATTGCATTCTTTTCCTCCTGCAAGGTGGATCCCAAGACCGTGGACTCCTGCGGTGACGGCATCGTCGACCCCGGGGAGGCGTGCGACCAGGGAGAGTTCGGTGGCGTGACCTGCAACGCGCTTGGATTCTACGGGGATGAGGGGAGCCTGTCCTGCGGGGCCGACTGCGCGTTCGACGTGTCCGGCTGCGGTTCGTTCTGCGGTGACGGCGAGGTGGACACCGCCTACATCGAGGACTGCGACGGCACCAACCTCAACGGCTCCTCCTGCACCAGCCTGGGCGCGGTCGGCGGCGTGCTGCGCTGCAGTGAGGGCTGCCGGTACGATCTCTCCGAATGCACGTCGATCTGCGGAAACGGTCGCGTCGAGAACGAGGAGGCCTGCGACGACGGCGACACCGCCGGCGGCGACGGTTGTTCCAGCGCCTGCGCCCTCGAG
>JAHITJ010000071.1 GCA_018817795.1 Myxococcota bacterium
GCTGCAGGAGCTCGACAAGCCGGTGGTGCTCACCGGGTCCCAGATCGCGCTGGGCGTGATCGGCTCTGACGGCCGTCGCAACATGGTCAACGCGTTCCGCGTGGCCACCTCCGACTGCGCCGAGGTCGTCATCGTGTTCGGCAGCAGCATCATCCGCGGCGTGCGCGCCCGCAAGATCTCGGCGTTCGCCATGGAGGCCTTCGAGTCGATCAACGAGAACGCCATCGGCGAGATCGGCATCTCGATGCGCATCAGCCGGCGCGCGCTGCGACGGTCCGGCCGCCGGCTCCTGTTCACGCCCACACTGGAGCCGGCCGTGGCCCTGATTTCGGCCTATCCCGGGCTCGACCCCGCCCTCGTCGAACATGTCGTGCACACGCACAAGGGCGTGGTCATCCTTGGCTTCGGCACGGGCAACATCCCCTCCGAGGGCCCGCGTGGCCTGCGCGAGGTCGTTCGTGGGGCCACCGCGGCCGGCGTGCCGGTCATCGTGGGAACGCAGTGTGTGCTGGGCTCCACGAACATGGGGCTGTACCGCGTGGGCAAGGAGGTGCTGGAGGCCGGCGCCATCCCCTCCGTGGACATGACACCGGAGGCCACGCTGGTGAAACTGATGTGGGTGCTCGGCCAGACCCGCGACCTGGAGCGCGTGTCGTCGATGATGCTCAAGTCCTACGTCGGGGAGATAGCTCCCTGCTATGAAATCATGGAGCGATGAGCTTTCGAAATGAGTGAACTGTTCGCCGATCTGGAAGGTAAAATCCGGCATCACTTCGCCGAACCCGCGCTGCTGGAGCAGGCGATGACGCACAAGTCCTTCTGCGGTGATCCCGGGAAGGAGGCATCCATCCACAACGAGAAGCTCGAGTTTCTCGGCGATGCGGTCATCGACCTGGCCATCGCCTCGCTGCTGATGCAGTACCTCCCCGACGCCACCGAGGGCGTGCTCACACGCCGTCGGGCGTCGCTGGTCAACCAGGGGACGCTCGCGGCCAAGGCGTTGGGCCTTGGCCTGGACAACTTCCTTCGGGTGGGCAAGAGTGAGGAGTGCTCGGAGGGTCGCACCAAGCCCTCGCTGCTGTCCGACGCGTTCGAGGCGCTCATCGGAGCGCTCTACCTCGACGCCGGACTCGAATTCGTGCTCGAGCTCGCCGAGGACATCTTCTTCGAGGAGTTGTGCGTTGGCTCGGATCGCGACCAGACCTCCGCCGAGGCGCTGGGCGACTTCAAGAGCGCGCTGCAGGAGCTCACCCAGTCGGCCTACCGCCAGCTGCCCGTGTACACGCTGCTTGAGCAGCGGGGTCCCGAGCACCTTCAAGTGTTTGCCTACGAGGTCCGCGTCGGAGAGGTCGTCTGCGCCGTGGGCGAGGGCAACTCCAAGAAACGGGCACAGCAGGAGGCCGCCAGGGCCGCCCTGGAGCTGCTTCGCCAACCCGCCGAAGGGGAGAACGGGGAGACGACATGATCTGCACGCGCTGCCAGGCTGAAGTCGACGATCCGCGCGAGCCATGCCCCGGCTGCGGCGCTCAAGGCGAGTCCGTGGCATCACTAAAAGACGAAACCGGTCTCCAGTCCGGACCATACCCTCCCGACGAGGAGCCGGATCTGGCCCTCCTGGCTCGTTCGCCGCTGGCTTCATGGGTCGAGCTTGTAGACAACGCCAACATCGGATGGGGCCGGCGCGGCTATGAGAAGCTCATCGGCACGATGGTGGGCGAATACGAGGTCACCGGGTGGATCGGCGAGGGCGGCATGGGCGCCGTGCTTTCCGGCATCCAGCCGCTGATCGGAAAGAAAGTCGCGATCAAGATCCTCAAGACGCAGTTCATCTCCAATCCGGAGAGCATGAAGCGCTTCGTCGCCGAGGCCCGCGCAGTCAACGAGATCGGGCACCCGAACATCGTGGACATCTTCTCCTTCGGACAGTTCGAGGACGGCACGCTGTTCTTCGTGATGGAGTACCTCGAGGGCGCCACGTTCACAGAATTTCTCGGGCGCAACACGATCACCTACGAAGACGCGCACCTGATCCTCTCCGACGTGCTCGATGCCCTGGAAGCCGCCCACACCAAGGGGATCGTGCACCGGGATCTCAAGCCGGACAACATCTTCGTCATACAGAAAAACCCGGGGAAACGGTTCGTCAAACTTCTGGATTTCGGGGTCGCCAAGTTCACGGAGGATGGCCTGCATTCCGTGAGCACCACCACCGGCCTGCCCCTGGGCACCCCAATTTACATGAGCCCGGAGCAATGCAACGGCAGCCGGGTGGATCCGCGCTCGGACATCTATTCTCTGGGCGTGCTGATGTACCAGATGTTCACCGGACGGCTGCCCTTCGACGGCACGTTCATGCAGGTGCTCGCCGCCCACTTCATCGAGACCCCGGTGCCGCCGAGCCACTTCGCGGCCATCCCCGCAGCCCTGGAGCGGGTGATCCTGTGGTGCATGGAAAAGGAGCCTTCCATGCGTCCGCAGAGCATCCTTGAGCTCAAGGAGGTTCTGCTCCCGCTGCTCGCGGATCTGATGCAGTCCCAGAAGGCCCCCACCTTGCTGCCCGTGTCCTCCCGGCCCCGCTCGACCGAGAAGAGCCTTGCCGAGATCCGCCAGATCCTGTCGCCGAAACAAGCCGGATTCGGGCGCGTCCCGATGTTGATGGCCGGGATCATCCTCCTCCTGCTGATCTCGATGACCCTGATGTATGTGAACTTCACCTCGCACGGGACCGGAGCGTGGAGTCCCTTCACGCCCTTCGCTGCCAGGGGGTCGGTCCAATCCGGCCTGGAGGCCGGTACGGCCGCAGGGCCTGTCGCCGCACCTGAGAAATCCGCCGCCGAACAGGTCCTCCTGCAGTTGCAGATCGAACCCGTCGGCACCAGCCGCAGGATCTGGGTCGACGACGTCGAACAGCACGAAGCCTTCTTCAAGGTGGAGAAGAGCGAAGACCGCAAGATCACCATCCGGGTGGAAGCCGGGGGATTCCTGTCCTGGGAGCGCACCCTGCTCCCGGCGTTCAGCCAGAACATCCCGGTCCTGCTCAAGGAAAAAGTCGTCACCAACGGCAGTGCCGACATGCCGTCGCCCCCCCAGATGCGCCTGGACGTCCCGGACGTCCTCTGATGGAGTTGAACATGTCCCGATCCCTGTCGGTCCTCCTCTTCGCCGCAGCCTGTCTCCTGACGCCCGCAGGGGCGGCCCTGGCGACCGACCCCGAGCCTGCCGCCGTGCAGGAACTGACCGCCCTCGAGAGCCAACTGAACACGCAGTACGGACCGGAGTTCCTTCCCCGCCTCAAGGAGATGGGGGTCGCCCCGAAGGACTATCTTTATGCGTCCCGGCTCACGCTGGTCGGCATCCAGAAGGTCCAGGAGAACGACTTCCAGGACGCCCGCTTCCTCCTCGAGAAGGCCTACTCCATCGTGCCGAGCCCCAACCTTCTGTACTGGATCGGCATGACCCACCTCGGCCTCGAGGACACTGTCCGGGCCCGTGCCTTCTTCCTGCGGTTCCTGTCGGAGTCCGAGACCTGGAAACTGACGGCGATCAAGCCCGACCTGCTGGCCGCCACGCGCACCGAGATCGCGCGCCTGGAAAAGGTGCTGCACCGGCTGAAGTTGTCGGTCTCCCACGCGGAGGCGAAGGTCTACCTCGACGGGGAGTTCGTCGGGCGGACGCCCATGGCCGATCCAATCTACCTGACGCAGGGACCCCACCAGCTCATCGTCATCAAGGCGGGCTTCGCACGTCATGCCGCGCGCATCAACCTCACCGGCGCCGGCAGGATGACCTCGCTGGCAGTGACTCTCTACACGGAGATCGAGCACATCCGTCGCACGAAGGTCTTCCGCGAGACCGAGGCCAGCCGTGTCGAAGCCCAGCGGCGCTACATGGAGACACGGCGCCGCATGGCCCTCGATGCCGAGCGACGGCGCGCGACCTACGCGAAGTGGGCCAACATCACGCTGATCTCCGGCGCCGTGCTGGCCACGGCCTCCCTGACGTTCGGAATCCTGACGATGCACTATGACGACAAGGTCGAGGGCGCCCCTCCGGACACGCCCTGGACCCAGATCTCCGGTGACCAGGAGAAGGCCGACTTCTTCCGCACCACCACCATCGCCGCGCTGGGCGCCACCCTGCTGAGCCTGGGCGTCTCAACCTGGTTCACCCAACTGGCCATCCCTCCACGGAGAGCGCTGCGCAACGTCAGCGTCCTGCCGATGGCGTCCCCCTCAACGGTCGGCTTCGCCGTCGGCTTCGGTTTTTGATCAGTACAGTTCGATGACCTCGAATTTGCCGAGGTTCTTCGCGGCCAGGTCCTTGCGGATGCGCTCGGCCTCGGCCGCGGTCGCGGTGCGGGCCGCGATCACGAGGTGTGAGCAGCAACCCTGCGTGCGCACCAGCCGGGAATCGATCACGTGGGCCTGGTAGCCGCCCAGCTTCAGTTCCTCCTGCAGTTTCTGCGCCAGCGTCAGCGAGGTCGGCGCCCAGACGCGATCGAAGGACGACACCACCGCGAAGCGCTGCCCCTGTGCGATGGGCGCGCCGTCGGGCTGCGGCGATCCGGCCGGCAGCAACAGTTCCATGGCGGGATCGATGTCCGTCGGTTCCACCGGGCTGCCACCGGCGTAGGTGGCCCGCAGCACGTGGAACTCCCAGCTGTGGCGGGCCGAGTCCGGGTCCTCCGGGTCGTTGAGCTCGGTGTGCTTTGTCCCCGTGAAATACCCCTCCACGTGACGGGGTGAGCATTTGTCCTCGATGCACGCCGAGTCCTCGCGGGAGCAGGCGCGGCAGGCCTCCACGAAGTCCGGTGTGCCCACCGGATGCACGAACACCACAAAGGGCGTGAAGCAGCCGTGAACCGTGTAGTCCGACGGCACGTTCGAACCCCAGCCCACGCAGTGGGTCCAGGTCATGCGCACCACCCCTGCGGAGCCGGTGGCGGCGATGGCCGCGTGCTTTTCGATCCACATCTGCACCGCCGAATGGTTCTGCTGTTCGCTGACCCCCGGATCCTCGGCGAGGTTGCCCACGGCGGCCACGGGTCGGATGTGCAGGGCCTGCTCGCGCACGAGGGCCGGGTTCGGAGCGCCCAGAAACGACCAGTCGATGACCGGCCCCGACGCCGGCGGGGCCACGTCGGCCGCAGGTCCGGCGACCGGGCGCGGCAGCTTCGGATCGGCCGTGCCGCCCGAGCCCGGCTTGCAGGCCGGAAGGACCATCACTGCCAGGATGCAACATTCAAGAATTATAGAAACTTTCATCCCTGGTATCTCCCGGAAAAGCTGGTTGTCCGCTGCGTCAGTTATGCTAAGTTCTGCCTCATGCGCGCGATGCACCGGCTCTTCCTTTGGCTCCTGCTTTTTCAACTCGGCATTGCCGGTTGTCAAGAAAAATCCTCGCCACCGGCCCCGCCCACGCCCACGGTGACCCCCTCGCCGGCGACCGCGCAGCCTCCGTCCGCGCTCTCCTCCGAAGACACCTGGGTCGTCCAGGGCGACTTCCGCCTGCTCGACGGCTCCCTGCGCTCGGGCGGCGGGATTTCCGCGGACGTTCCGTCTGCGGGCGGCATTGCCACCGGTGTCCAATCGGCGACCGGGGCCAGCTCCGGGGCCATCCCCGCCGGGGAGCGCCTGCTCGTCACCCTGCAGTTGGGCGGCCTGGTCCCGGGCACCGACCTCGAGGCCGGCTTCGAGATCGCCAACGGCCGTGGCACCTGGATGCCCGTCACCCGGCAGGTGCTGCCCGCCGCGCAGGTCCGCGGCCCCACCGGCATGATGCAGGCGGTGCTGCAGACGGGTTCGCGCTGGCCCGCGGGGGCCTTCACCCTGCAGGTCACCCTCACCGCCGGCGCGAAAAAGGGCGAGATCTTCGTCCCCTTCCAACTGGAGAGCCCCGCGCCCCCGGCCGGCGGCCAGCAGGTGAGCCTGCCTGCGCACATCCGGGCCGGAGCGCCCATGACCATCCGCCTGCGCCTGGCCGGCAACGACAAGGCCCCCGGGATCGCGCCGGGGACCCTCACCGCCCGCATCGACGACGGTCCCGCCGTGGCCGTGCCCATCGAGCCCACGAACCCGCCGGGGGGACACGCCTCGGGCGCCCTCACCGTGAACGCCCCGGCCACGCCGGGCAAGCACGCGGTCTTCTTCACGCGCAAGGGCGCCGACGGCCGCGAGGTCACCTTCGGCGAGCCCTTCGAGGTGCAGCCCGACGCCCCAGGACCCTTCGGGCTGCGCTTTGTGACCCACGACGGCGGCCTGCGCACCCGTTGGAGCCGCCGGCAGGAAGGCTTCCTGCTCATCGAGGATCCCCACTGGCCCGAGGACGCCCCCGGCACCCTCGATGTCGTCATCGTCGCCTCCCGCGACGAGGTGTTGTACCTGCGGCGCCTGCCCCTGCCCGCCCGCCCCGACGGCCCCGTGTCCCTGCCCTTCTCCGTGCCGGAGTTCTCGCCTGCAGGCAAGCTGCGATTCCGCCTGCGCTGGACCTCGGGCACGCGCCACGTCGAACTGGAGCACTCCCTGATGGTCGAGGGCGCCGACCTGACGCAGTCGCCCCACTTCACGATCTCGGGCCTGGAGCTGGGGCTGAACCCGGCGCTGGTGCGTCCGGGCCGCGAGCGCCTCCCCTCGGGGCGGGACTGGCACTTCTCGTTCGTCGCGACGGGCTACAAGACCGGAAAGAAGATCGAGAAGGCGGGGGTCGCCATGGTGCCCGTGCCGGTGCTGGGCCTGACCTGCGCCGCGACGCTCTCGGTCGTGGGCGGCCCGGTGGTGGCCCAGAACCGTGACCTGGTGAAGATCGACCAGCCCATGCTGTACGTGCCGCCGCGTCACCGCGTCACCGCGAACTGGAAGCTGCCGCGCCTGGCCCCCGGACGCTACCTGATGCGGCTGGAGTGCGACGACGTCCACTCCTCGGGCTCGGCCCAGCTGCAGCGGCCGATCGTGATTGAATAGAGATTTCTCATGACCCACACGACCTTCTCCCCCTCGATCTGGCTCGCCGGCACCCGCATCCCGTTCGCCACGGCCTCCCTCACGGCCGCCGTGGTGGCCGTCGGCGCCACCTTCCACCATCCCGCCTTCTCCTGGACCTCCTCGGTCCTGGCGATGCTGGGCGTGCTGTTCCTGCACCTGTCGGCCAACACGTTCAACGACTGGGTCGACTGGAACGCCACCGACCGCGTCAACCTGCACGCCGGGCCGTTCAACGGCGGCAGCCGGGTCCGCCTCGAAGGAAAGATCACGCGCCGGGCGTTCTTCGTCATGGGCGTGGCCTTCATGGCCGCGGCGCTGGCCTGCGGGCTCACGCTGTTTTTCACCGGGCGCCCGGACATCCTCTGGATGGGCCTGCTGGGCGCCTTCCTGGGCGCGGCCTATTCGCTGCCGCCGTTCTCGCTGCAGGCCCGCGGCTTCGGCGAGCTGGCCATATGGCTCGCGTTTGGCCCCTTCCTGACCTGGGGCGCGGGCTACGCGGTCACCGGCGTGCTCTCGTGGGGGTTCTTCCTGGTGGGCCTGCCCGCGGGCCTGCTGACCTCGGCGATCCTCTACATCAACCAGTTCCCGGACCACAACGCGGACCTGGTCGTGGGCAAGCACCACTGGGTCGTGCGCCTGGGCACGGCCCGCGCCCGCCCGCTGTATCTGGCCATGGTCGTGGGCGCTGCGCTGATCACGGTCTCCCTGGTCGCGTTCTCGATCCTGCCCGTGCTCTCGCTGCTGAGCCTGCTGGGCTACCTCCCGCTGGTCAAGGCGGTGCAGGTCCTCTGGCGCCACCACGCCGCGCCCCGCGAGCTGGTCCCGGCCCAGCAGGCGACCATCGCCGCCCAGGCCCTCTCGCAGATCATCCTGGCGGTCACGCTGTTCGTGTGAGGACTTCAGTCCTCCGCCCATGCCTGGGGGCTCGCTCGTGGATCCCGCTCGAAATCGAAATCGAAATCGAAATCGGTCCCCACCTGACGCCGGTTTTCCGGCCTGACGGGCGGAGTCCCGCCTGCAGCGGATCCCGCGCCCTTCGTTCGCGGATCCGCTTCGCTGCGCTCGCGGCCGTGCCTACCCTCCTGCGGGGAGGCTTTTTGACATCCCGGGGTCACCAGCCTAGTCTGACCCCGATGAAACGGCCATGGATCCCCTTCCTGCTGCTCCTGACGGGCCTCTGCGCGTGTGCGCAGCAGCCGCGGTGGGAGGTGTTCCCGGGCGTCGCGACACGCGGATTCTCGCCCCGGGAGCTGGCCTGGGACGCGTACTACAGCGGCGAGGAGCCGGCCACGTGCAAGATCCTGTGGCCGGTGCCCGGGTCCCTCGAGCCGGACCCCAACACCTCCCTGACGTACCTGCGCGGCGTCGAGACGGCGCAGCTGGTCGAGAACGGACGTGTGCTGCACACGTGGCGGGTGCCGTTTCCCACCGAGGAGCACGAAAGCGACGCCGTGGACTTCGCGACGCCGCGGGTCCTGGAGTGCCTCGGATATGATCCGTCGGGACGCCTGATCGCCTATGACCGCGTGGACTACCAGCCCCTGCCGCCGCTGGTCGAGGAGCCGGGCCAGCTGGTGGGCAGCCTGTGGATCACGTATTACTACCTCTCGGTGGAGATGGACTGGGAGGGCCCCCGGGAGATCCCGATCTACGACAAGCAGTGCCGCCTGATGGCCCACGTGCCGTACGCGTTCGCCAGGGACGTGTGCGTGGAGGGCAGCGGCCGCCTCTTCGAGGGCACGGTGATCAACTACGGCGGGCGCTGCGAGTGCTCGATCCCCTGCCCGCTGGGCGGGCGCATCTGCTACATCGAGGTGGGCAATCGCGAGGCCGCCTGGGGCCTGGGGTCGCGCAGGAACCCGCTGGTGCCGTTCCGGTCGGTGGCCGTGGACAACAACGTGATCCCCCACGGGGCGACGCTGTACATGCCGGAGTGGGACGGGGTCACCATCCCGCTGCTCGACGGCATCGGCGGCTTCGTGCACGACGGCTGCTTCCGCGCCGACGACGTGGGCGGCGCGATCAAGGGCGACCACTTCGACTTTTTCTCGGGAACGCGGGGCATGTGGTTCCTGCTGGAGCGGCGCTTCCGCACGCGTTCGCGCTTCACGGTGTACATGGACAGCACGCGCTGCCGCTACCTCGAGACCGAGGGGCCCCGGGGCGGGGAATGATCGCCTTCGGGTTCATCCGGGTCTTTCCTCTTCGGGTTCATCCGGCACTTTCCTCTTGTTTCCCCGGGTAGTGCGACCCGGGGCATCATTTCCGCTACGCCACCAAAGGTGGCGTAGGGAGGAATCCAGCGAAGCCGGGATCGCCGCAGCCGGGATCCAATTTCGATTGGGATCGGGATTGGGATGGCCCCGGCTGTGATATCAAGTCGAACTTCCAGCGATCGCCCTGCCACAACTGTGCCCGCGGTTGAAAGAAGCCGCCGAGTATGTCACACTGACGGCGGTCTTCGGACCCCAGGGGGATTTCATGAACACACGACTGGCCATCATCCTCGCGACCGTGACGACGCTGTGGTCCCTGACCGCCTGCAACGCGAGCATGCCGCCCCGCCACCGGCAGTACATCCTCGAGAAGGCGCCCGCCGACCTCGAGTGCGAGCGCGGGAAGATTCACTTCAAATCCCTGGGCCACGACGAGTACGAGGTCTGGGGCTGCGGCGCCAAGGCCGCCTACCGCGTGGTCTGCAACGAGCGCACCGAGTGCGAGGCCCAGGCCACGGCGGTCCCGGTGCCCATCAAGAACGACAGCTCGACCCCCGCCAACTGAAGGAGGGAAAACGCCCATGTTCGACCCGCGCACTCTCTGCTCGTCCGCGCTCTTCTTCCACCCGCTGGCCCACTCGGCCGCCGGGCTCCTGCTGCGCGCGCCGCTCCCGAAGGGGGTTCCGCTCCTGGCGGACCTGCTCCCGGCGGATCGGCTCTCCCCGGGTCGCCTCGAGCAGGCGCAGCATCTGCCGGTCTCCAACGCCCACTTCCTCCTGATTGAGGACGACACGCCAGAGGTGATCTTCTCCTTCCTGACAGCCTGGGAGCAGGGTCCGCCGCACCGGCATCTGGCGTTCTGGATTCCGCGCCGCTTTGCCGGTCAGCCGGTGGAGCGCACCGCCGCCCGGCTGATCAACGGCATGCTGGTCCCCGACGATCCTGAGCTCGTCTCGGGACAACTCTCGGATCACTTCAAGCGCCCCGCCACCTGGGCCGAGATCCGGGCCGTCCTCGACTTCTTCCAGGGCGCCGGCGACGACGAGGCCGTGCTCGCTTCGGCCAACGTCTCGAAGTTCTTCGAGGATCACGGCGGCCGCGGACCGGCCCGCGCGGAGTTCTTCCGGCTGCAGCACCAGTGCCTTCAGGCGCTGCTGGCGCATCACCGGGACGCGCTGGTCGAGAAGAACCTCGCCGTGCTCGTGTTCGCCCGGCGCGAGTCGCTGCTGGCCGATCGCGCGGACCGGGCCCAGTGGCTCCCGCTGGCCAGGGCGCTGAAGGCTGCCGTGGTGCCCGTGGCCCGCATTGACGAGCCCGGGCGGCGCCGCTTCATCGTGCACCAACCTCTGGGCGCGCCCCCCCGCGGAGAAGACGTCCCTGCGTGGATCCGCGAGGCCGACGCGGCCTGGAACCGGGTCCCGGCAGGGAACGGAGACACCCCATGAGAACGCCCGTCGGCCTGATCCTCGCGGCCATGGTGCTGTCCGGCGCGTGTCAGAAGACGCCGCCGGCGCGACAGAATTTGTCACATGAATCGACCGCCGGTTCAGCCGCGGGCATGCCCGTGACGCCGCCATCGGAGCCGACTTCCAAGAAAACAACGGTGACACCACCTGTCACGCCGGTCGCGTCCGCCCTTCCGGTGGTCCCCCCGTCGCCCCCTCCGACGGCGCCGGCGACGGACCCCGCCTGTGTGCCGGCCCCCGACGGGGCCACCTCAGCGAAGATGTACCCCTGGCCCCGCCGCGCCGCCGCCTACGAGAGCTGGTGCGCCCGGTTCCCCGCCCCGGCCGGCTACGCACGCCAGCCCGCCGCCGTGGGCACCTACGCCCATTGGCTGCGGCACCTACCGGCGCTGCCCGTGGGCACGTCGGTCAAGGACTACCAGGGAAACACGCTGTTCTCGGCCACGGTGATGACGGTCTCGGTGATCGATCTGGACGTCGGCAAGGAGGACCTGCAGCAGTGCATGGACACCATCATGCGCCTTCGCGGGGAGTACCACTGGTCCACGGGCGCGGCCGACCGCGTGAAGTTCCGCTACGCCGGCGGCCTGTACTTCGGCTTCTCCGACTGGCAGCAGGGCCTGCGCCCAGAGAAGGTCGGCGGTCGCACCCGGCTCATGCCCAAGGCCGGCGCCAGCAGCGGAAGGAAGAGCTTCCAGAAGTACCTCCGCTTCATGTACGCGATGACCGGCACCGCGCACAACACCCAGGAGCTTCCCGAGACCGCCGCGACGATCCAGCCCGGGGACTTCTTCATCGAGCCGTCGCCGTCGGTCCAGGTGCTGGGCCACGCGCTGATCGTCCTCGACGTCGCGGTCAACGCCAAAGGGCAGATCAAGGCCGTCATCGCCCAGGGCTACACACCCGCCCGCGACCTGCACCTGCTCAAGGCCCCCGACGGCAGCGCCTGGTTCACGCTGGACCCGTCCGCCCCCGTGACCTTCCCGTCCTGGGGCAATCCCTTCGCCTGGACCCAGTTGATGCGCTTCCGTAATTAGAGAGCCGACCAATGTAGCCTTTTTGCCTTGAAGCTCTCCACGTCCATGTCGAAATCGAAATCGAAATCGAAATCGTTTTCAGGATAGATGATACTGCCAGGAGTTGTGCGGTCGTTTGAATTCCTCTTGAGCTGGGAATCATCGGACTTGATCAATGCGTTCAGAACCATTCGATTTCGATTTCGATTTCGATTTCGATCGGGAAGAAAGACAGACCGGTATCTGAATAATTGAACTGCCCTCTAGTCAGTCAAGCTTTCAGCGGGGTTTTTCCGAGGAGACGGTGACCTGGGTGTGCAGGCCGCCGCGGATGTTGAAGTCGCCACGGACGGTGACCGAGAGCGGGGAGAGCACCGACACCAGATCGTCATGGATGCGGTTGGTCAGTTCCTCGTGGAAGGCGCCTTCCTGGCGGAAGC
>JAHITJ010000072.1 GCA_018817795.1 Myxococcota bacterium
GCACGACGCACAGCGAAGCCAGCGTGTCCATGCCGCGCGCGGCGAGCTTTCCGATGGCCGCCGACCACAGCAGGGGCAGGATGTCCCCGTCCATGGCGCACATCAACGGTTGGGTCTCGGGGTCTCCGAAGCGGCAGTTGAACTCCAGCACCGAAGGACCGGTTTCGGTGAGCATCAGTCCAGCGTAGATCAGCCCGCGGTAGTCGAAGCCCTCGGCGGCAACGCCGGCCAGAAACGGCTCGAACACGATCCGTTCCAGCTCGGCCAGGCGTGCCGGGTCGCAGCCGGGGACCGGTGTGTAGGCCCCCATGCCTCCGGTGTTCGGTCCGAGGTCGCCCTCGCCCAGGCGCTTGTGGTCCTGGCTCGGCGGCAAAAGGTGGACGCGCCGTCCGTCCGTGATCGCCAGCAGCGAGATCTCGGGGCCGGTGAGCCTCTCCTCCAGCAGGAGGTTGGTCTGCCCGCCCCGGGAAAAGCCCTCCGCGGCGAAGGCGATGGCCTCGTCGAGGGTCGATGGGACCGCCACACCCTTGCCGGCGGCGAGCCCGTCGTACTTGACCACGGGTACCGTGCGGAAACGGCCGGCGTGCGCGCGCACCTCCTCGAGGTTCCGGCACACCACGAAGTCCGCAGTGGGGATGCCATACTTCCGCATGAATTCCTTGGCGGCGATCTTGGAGCCCTCGAGGCGGGCGCCGCGCGCGTCGGGACCGAAGACGGCCAGACCGGCCGCCCGCAGGATGTCACTCCATCCCGCCACCAGGGGGGCCTCGGGTCCGATCACGACCAGATCGATGGATTGCGCCGAACAAAACGCCGCGCAGGAGGCCGCATCGGGAAAGTCGGGCATGGGTTGCAGCCCGGGCTCGGCGTCGGCCACGGCCGATGAAGCCCATACCCCTTCCGCCAGCGGGCTCTGGGCGATCTTCCAGGACAGGGCGTGCTCGCGTCCGCCGGTTCCGAGGACCATGATCCGCATGGTCACACCTCCGGGGTCGGCACGCCGTTCATCCAGTCACGGACTGTGGCGTCGTACTCGGCCGTGTGCGCGAACACCTTCTTTGCGAAGTTCCATCGTGCCTGGGCCGGAATGTCGCCGGCCTTCACCTGATCAATCAAGGCGGGGTAGTCGCCCGGATCACACACGACGGTGACGCGCTCGTGATTCTTGGCCGCCGCGCGCAGCATGGTCGGCCCGCCGATGTCGATCATCTCGATGGCCTCGGAGACCGAGACCCCGGCCCTGGCGATGGTCGCGGCGAAGGGATACAGGTTCACGACGACCAGATCCACAGGCGCGATGTCGAACCTCTCGAGCGTCTCGAGGTGCTCGGCCGTCGGCCGTGCCAGGATGCCCGCGTGGATGCGGGGGTGAAGCGTCTTGACGCGGCCCTCGAGCATCTCGGGGAAGCCGGTCACGTCGGACAGATCCGTCACCGCCACGCCGGCGGCCTTCAGCGCCGAGGCCGTTCCGCCCGTGGAGATGACCTCCCAGTCCTGTTCCTGCAGGAAGCGGCACAACTCCACCACGCCGCTCTTGTCGTACACGCTGACAATGGCTCGTTTTTTCCGGGTCATTCGGTCACCTCCAGAATGGCCCTCTTCTTACCCTTCTCCAGCGATCCGGGTCAATCGCTTTTTCAGGCTCATATATATTTATACATCAGCAAAATTTGCCTATAAAACATGATTCAACTCGAATGGGGCTGTTGCGATCCTACAAAAAATGATCTATATTTTTCTGTTTTCCGGGAAAAATTGACTGCAATTTCGCGGATTTTTCTGGAAAGAGTGGAGAAATATGGCTCAGCCCAAGGTAGATCCCCTGCTGGATTCCCTGGTCGGTAACTACCGCATCACCAGGAAACTCGGATCCGGAGCCATGGGGACGGTGTATCTGGCCGAGCATCGCGAGGTCGGCAAGCGCATCGCGGTGAAGGTACTCGCAGGGCATCTCACCGACGACTCCTCCATGGTCGGCCGGTTCATGCTGGAGGCCAAGGCCATCGGCCGGCTGCAGCACCCCGGCATCGTGGAGATGTTCGACTTCGGGGTGCTCGAGGACGGTCGTTCCTATTACACCATGGAATATCTCGAGGGCGAGACCCTGTCGATGAGGATGCACCGTGGCCGCATCACCATCGCCGAGGTCCAGTCCATCCTGGACCAGGTCTGTGATGCACTGACGGTCATCCACGCCAAGGGCATCATCCACCGGGATCTCAAGCCTGGAAACATCTTTTTGGCACTCAAGGGCAATCGCAGGGTCGTCAAGATCCTCGACTTCGGCATCGCCAAGATGCAGTCCTCGGCCCGTCTGGGCAATGAACCGCTGACCTCCATGGGCACCGTGCTGGGCACCCCTGTCTACATGAGCCCGGAACAGGCGATGGGCGAGAACGCAACGATCTCCGGTCTGTCGGACATCTACTCACTGGGCGTGGTCCTGTACAAGATCCTGACCGGCCAGTACCCCATCTACGGTACCGCGATCAATGAGGTCCTCGCCTACCACTTCACGCATGATGCGATTCCGCTGCGGGACTTCAATCCGGGTGTACCGGAGATCCTCGCCGCGGTGGTGATGAAGAGCCTGAGCCGCGATCCGAAGAACCGGCAGGCCTCGCCCATGGAGTTGTATTTCGAGTTTCAGAGTGCCTGCGCGGGCCTTCCCTCGGACCTGTCTTTCGACGCCACGGCCATCGGGACCCCGGCGCCCTCGGCCTCCTTCGTCGGACAGAACCTGCCGCGGCCGGACTCGGACCAGTGGAATGTGGAGATTTCCGGAGAGGGGTCCCTCCCGCCGCCGCCGCCGCCACCGCCGCCGCCACCGCCGCCCGAAGGGACCACGGGTTCGGTCAACGGGGAGTTGTCGCCTTCGCCGTTCCAAATCTTTTCGATGCAGGGGGTGCACCGCTGGAAGCGCCGGCTCCACGATCATCCGAGATGGGCCTACGCCGGGATCGCATTCCTGCTCGGCATGATCGGGCTGGCCTCGTTTCTGATCCTCCGGCAGAAACAGGAGAGGCCGGCTTCGGTGGAGGCGTCTGTGGAGACGGTCCTGCCCGGAAAAATCATGGTGCTCTCGCCCGTGCAGAAAAAGAGCGAAAACCTCCGGAACAAGTATATAATCAAGACGACTCCGGCGGTGGTGAGCGTGCACGTGAAGATGTCTTCCGGAACCGAGCAGACGCGCAGCACGCCGCTGGAACTGATCCTGGCCGAGGGGGAGTCCTGCGAGCTGCTTTTTTCCCTGGAAGGATATCGGGACAGCACGATCACGCTGCGCTTTGATCCCGGGATCGTGGTGAGGGAAATCTACCAGGACCTGGTGCCGGCATTGATCAAGCCGCCGGTCGCTCCCCAGCCCGGAAAAGGAACGGCGAAACCGCCTTCCTCGAAAGGGATGAGACATGAGAGAAAAACGCTCGGAGACGGTGTTCTCTGAACATGAAAAGAGACTGCCTGGCGGTTTCTTCCCCCTGGCCGGTTTTATGCTGGGTCTCCTGCTGCTCTGCGCCCCGGCCTTCTCCCAGTCCACCGAAAAACTGGAGACCTACAAAATCTACATGACAGCGGCCCGGAAGTTGTACGCCGCCGGCTTGTACCGCGATGCGATCGAGCAGTTTCAGAAGGCCTACGACTCCTTTCCGGATCCGAAGATATATTTTAATATGGCCCAATCCCACCGGATGCTCAATGAGGACTCCGTGGCGCTGAATTACTACGAGAAGTTCCTGGCGGCCATCCCCACCATTGACGAATTTTCCTCCTCGCAGAAGAAAGCCTTCACCAAGGAGGTCCGGTTGAAGATCGTGGAGATGAAGAACCGCCTGCATCCGGGCTCGAAACCGGAGACGGTCGACGACAGCCAGGTCGCTCCCGTCGGCGATTCAAAAGCGGTGGTTCGGGTAGACGCCCCGACCCG
Source organism: Myxococcota bacterium (assembly GCA_018817795.1). Taxonomy (GTDB): domain Bacteria; phylum Myxococcota_A; class Polyangia; order HGW-17; family HGW-17; genus HGW-17. Next base: position 3,926 of record JAHITJ010000072.1, read on the forward strand.
GGGTGATGACCTGACCACAGGGGACGGCCCCGGGAAACTGACCTCGCGCTGGTGGTTCTGGACGGGTGTGGGGGTGACCGCCCTGTTGACCGCCGGCACGATCTGGGGGGGGATGCAGGCGCTGTCGGCCAACGATGAGTGGGAGAAGAACCAAAAGATCGACGACCGCGATCGCGCCATGCGGTATCAGGATATCACGGATCTGTGCCTGGCCGGCGCGGTGACCGGCGCGGTGGCGGTGACCGTCGCTTCGGTGATCTGGAAGAAGAGACAGGGGGAGCGTGCTGCCGGGACGGGCGCACGGGTCCGGATTGTTCCAGGTCCTGGCGCCGAAAGCTGGCTTCTGACCTTGTCCTGGGAATTCTGAGGGAGGTGGCATTGATGAGAACCAACCCATGGTCCGGTGGATTGTTGCTGATGACGCTTCTACTGGTACTTGCTGGCTGTCACGCCGTTCTTCCGATCTCGAAGGGTGGCTCGGAGACCTGCGGCAACGGGGTGCTCGATCCGGAGGAGACGTGCGACCCCGGGTCGGTCGGGCCGCAGGATGGATGCGCCACGGACTGCAGCACCATCGCCGGCTGGCGCTGCGAAGGCGAGCCCTCCGAGTGCGAACCCATCTGCGGGGACGGCCAGATTGTGGGAGACGAGGAGTGCGAGAACGGGGATCCGGGGGACGCCACGTGCGAGAACACGGGCAACGGCAGCGGGACGCTCACGTGTTCGGACCAGTGCCGTCTGGATACCTCGCACTGCATCGGGTTTGCGTCCGTGAGTTGTGGCGCCGATCACGCCTGCGCCCAGCTCTCCTCGGGCCGCGTCGCCTGCTGGGGAGGCAACGCCAGCGGCCAGATCGGGGATGGCACCAGCACCGAGCGGCTGCTGCCTGTGTTTCTTGACTCCCTGGACCATGTGTTAAGCCTCCGCGCCGGCGACGGCCTGACCTGCGCCTTGTCGGACATGGCCCAACGGGACGAGGTCCTCGTCTATTGCTGGGGTGACAACACCGCCGGCGGCCTCGGCGTCGGCGACCAGGGCCTGGCCGAGTCCCGTGTTCCGATGGTGCTGCCATGGTTCGAGGATCTGGCTCCGGAGGCGGCGGAGGTACTGGGGGGCATGGGCGGGCACTTCTGCGCGGCGCTCTCCGATGAATCCGTCGCCTGCTGGGGTCGCAACGAAGCCGGTCAGGTCGAAGGGGGCCACGCCGGTCCCGATGCCTTCGAGCCGGTGCGGGTGGATGGACTGGACAGGGTCATCTCCACCTGTGCCGGCGTGGATCATTCCTGTGCGGTGCTCGCCGGAAACGGCAACTCCAATCTCCGCTGCTGGGGTGACAACGCCGACGGCCAGCTCGGTGACGGCACCACCGAGGACCGTGGCTCCCCGGTGTCCGTGGAGGGGTTGTACACGTCGGTTTGTGGCGGGGGTGCCTTCACCTGCGGCCTGACGACCCGAGGCGACGTGAGGTGCTGGGGACTCAATGACGAGGGCCAGCTCGGCATCGGCAGCTCCCAGAGCCAGCCGTCTCCCGCAGAGGTCACGCTGACGGCCGAGGCGCAGCAACTGACCTGTGGCCTGGCCCATGCCTGCGCGCTGCTGGTCACCGGAGAAATCGCCTGCTGGGGCCGCAACGCGGACGGCCAACTGGGCGATGGCACCTCCGTCCGGCGTGAAGCTCCGGTCGTGATCCCGGGGATCGCCGGCGCGACGTTCATCAGCGCCGGGCACGCCCATTCCTGCGCCGTGACGGATCCCGGCACCATCCAGTGCTGGGGCAGCAATGAAAATGGACAACTGGGCGACGGGACCCACAAACCCGGCAGCCCGACCCCTCAGCCAGTCATATTTTAATAACTCAATTCCATGGAACAAACCGTTCGTAAAAGTCAATACGAAAACGGTCCCCGCCGCCCTCATTCGTGAAACGATGCACTTTTAACTTGAAAAAAACGGGGAAATCATTAAGAAGCGGAGGCGGAGGGTGAGACGTCATGGAACTTCTGCTACTGGCGATCAACGCCATGCTCATCGGCAACCTGATCTTGAGCAAGTTTCTGGGGATCTGTCCGTTCCTCGGTGTGTCACGCCGTCTCTCGACGGCGCTGGGCATGTCCATGGCGGTGCTGTTCGTCATGGTGCTCGCTTCCACGGTCACCTGGACGCTGTTCTACACCCTGCTGCGGCCGCTGCACCTGGAGTACCTGCGCACGATCCTGTTCATCCTCGTCATCGCGAGCCTGGTCCAGCTCGTCGAGATGGTCATGCAGAAGTTGTCCCCCGCCCTGTATGAGGCGCTTGGCATCTATCTGCCGCTGATCACGACCAATTGCGCGATCCTGGGTGTGGCCATCGACAGCATCGACAAGGGTTACGATTTCCTTCACATGATCGTGTACGCCTTCTTCGGTGCGGTGGGCTTTGCCCTTGCGCTGTTGTTGTTCGCGGGCATCCGGGAGCGTCTCGAGACGGCCGACATGCCCAAGAGCTTCCAGGGTGCCGCTTCATCGCTGATCGTGGCGGGAATTCTCTCGCTCGCGTTCATGGGCTTTTCCGGACTGGTACCTGGGTGATCGCCATGAGCATACTGATTCCCATCCTGGTGTTGACGGGCGTGGGCGTGGTCGCCGGACTCGCGCTGGCCTTCTTTTCCCGAGTCTTCTATGTCCCCGAGGATCCTCGCGTGGATCAACTCGAGGAGGCGCTTCCGGGCGCCAACTGCGGCGCCTGCGGCTTCGCCGGCTGCCGGGACTACGCCAAGGGCCTCGTGGCCAGGAACGGCGACGTGCCGCCCTGTCCCGTGGGCGGGCAGTCCACCGCAGAGAAGGTCGCGGCCATCCTCGGCATCGCCGTCTCCGATGTGGAGGAAAAGGTGGCGCTGGTGCGCTGCGCCGGCACCCGTGATCGCGCCGCCGCGCGCGGCTCGATGGTCGGTGTGCGGGACTGCGCCGCGGCCGCACTTTTAGGGGGCCCCAAGTCCTGCCGCTTCGGTTGCATGGGCTTGGGCGACTGCGGCACCGTATGCCCGACCAAGGCCATCACCGTGTACGGCGGCGGGGTGGCGGTCGTGGATCCGGCCTTGTGCATCGGCTGCGGACTGTGCGTCTCCAAGTGTCCGATCGACTGCATCGAGATGGTGCCCAAGGGCCGCCGTGTCCACGTCCTGTGCAACAGCCGCGACCCGGCGCTCGTGACGCGCGCGGCCTGCAAGGTGGGCTGCATCGCATGCAACCTCTGCACGAAAAAGGACCCGTCCTTTGTCGTCGCCTCCAACGTGGCTGCCTTCACCGGCACCACGTGCGACCCCGAGTTCTGCTTTGCGTGCCCCAACGACGTGATCGTGCACACCGATCGCTATGAGGTGCTCGCCTTCATCGAGAGCGAGGAGGCGCGGACCGACTACGAGGCGGAGAAGAACGAGTTCAAGGAGAAGGAAAAGGCCGCCCGTGCAGCAGCCCGCCCCGCCCGTGAGCCCAAGAACGCAGGAGGACAGCCGTGACCACGCATGCCAATCCCTTCCCCGGCGGCATCCATCCCGCGTACCACAAGGATCTGACCAGAGGATGCGAGACCGTGTCCATGCCGGTCCCCAAGATCCTCGTCATTCCCATGTCCCAGCACCTGGGTGCACCAGCGAAGGTCCTCGTGAAGAAGGGCGACCTCGTGAAGGCAGGCCAGATGATCGCCGAGCCCGGAGGATTCATCTCCGCGGCCGTGCACGCCTCCTCCTCGGGCAAGGTCACCGCGATCGGACCCGTGGAGCTGCCCAACGGATCCATGGGCGAGGCCGTGACCATCGAGACCGACGGTGCCCACGAGTGGGAGAAGATGGAGCCTATCCAGAATCCGTTCGCGGCCGACCCGAAGGTGCTCGTCGAGCGCGTGAAAGCCGCGGGCATCGTCGGCATGGGGGGCGCCACCTTCCCGACCCACGTGAAGCTCACGCCGCCGGCGGACTCCCCCGTGGACTGGGTGATGCTCAACGGAGCCGAGTGCGAGCCCTACCTGACCGCCGATCACCGCGTGATGCTGGAGCGCGCCGACCGCATCGCCCTCGGCGTGAAGTTGATCCGTCACATCATGGGCGTCTCGAAGGTGTCCATCGGCATCGAGGGCAACAAGGCCGACGCCATCGAGGTCCTGAAGAAGGCAGCGGGCGATCTGGCCGAGGTCGTGGAGCTGCCGGTCAAGTACCCGCAGGGTTCCGAGAAGCAACTGATCTTTGCAATCACCGGCCGCCGCGTGCCGCCGAAGAAGCTGCCCAGCGCCGTTGGCGTCACCGTGTTCAACGTGGCCACCGTGGTGGCCATCGCCGATGCCGTGATTGACGGCATGCCGCTGGTGGAACGTGTGGTCACCGTGACCGGCTCGGGCGTGAACAAGCCGGGCAACTTCCGCGTCCCGGTGGGCACCCGAGTGATGGATTTGATGGAGTTCGCGGGCGGCTACGGGGACGATGCCGAGCAGATGATCCTCGGCGGGCCGATGATGGGCCGTGCCGCCGCGTCCGACAACGTGCCGATCATCAAGGGCGTCGGCGGCGTGCTGGTGCTGACGGCCGCGGACATGAAGAACACCGACTTCGGCGTGTGCATCCGCTGCGGCCGCTGCCTGAGGGCCTGCCCCAACGCGCAGAACCCGATGCTGCTGGGCCAGTTGATCGAGAAGGGGCTCTTCTCGCGCATCGACGAGGAGAAGCTCAGGGAGATCGTGCTCGACGACTGCTTCGAGTGCGGATCCTGCACCTTCGTCTGCCCGAACCGTCGACCGCTGGTGCAGTTCTTCCAGATGGCCAAGGGATATTACCGGTCCCAGCAGAAGCGCAAGGGATAGACCCATGGAACCCAGAACCTTCACCGTAGCCTTTGCTCCCCACGTCCACGACGGATCCTCCGCGACCCGCATCATGTGGACGGTCTTTCTGACGCTCCTGCCAGCGGCCGCCGTGTCCGTGTACGCCTTCGGTCTCGACGCGCTGCGGGTGCTGGCCCTCACCACGGCGCTGTCCGTCGGCATGGAGGCGCTCGCGCTGGTCATGATGAAGCGGGACCCGCGCGCCTGCCTCGACGGCTCTGCGGCGCTCACGGGTTTCCTGCTCGGCCTGACGCTTCCCGCGGGTATCTCCAACGGCATCCTCGTTGTGGGTGCCTTCGTGGCGATCATCGTCGCCAAGCAGGTGTTTGGCGGCCTGGGCCACAATCCGTTCAACCCGGCGCTCACCTCCCGCGTGTTCCTGCTGATCGCGTTCCCCAAGCAGTTGACGACCTGGCCGGTGCCCCGCGGCCTGCAGGACATCCAGGAGTTCATGGGCCTGGCGGTCACGCGCACCAACGATGCGGTCACCTCCGCGACGCCGCTGGCCGCCATCAAGGAGCACGCGCAGCGCGCGATGCCCAACATCCAGCTCAACGACCTGTTCTTTGGCGTGCACACGCCCGGGTCCATCGGTGAGATCTCGGCCCTGGCCCTGCTCGTGGGCGCGGCATTCCTCCTGTACAAGCGCATCATCACCTGGCACATCCCGGCTGCGACGCTGCTGACCGTGGCGGTGTTCGGCGCGCTCACGCACCTGGTCAATCCTGCCAGATATGCGGATCCGTTTTTCCACCTGTTCGCAGGCGGCCTGTTCATCGGAGCCTTCTTCATGGCCACGGACTTCGTGACCGCGCCGGTCTGGCCCATGGGCAAGATCATCTACGGCGTCGGAATTGGGCTGCTGACGATGCTGATTCGGCTCTGGGGCGGTTATCCCGAGGGCATCTCCTTTGCGATCCTGTTGATGAACGCGGTCACGCCGCTGCTGGATCGCTACACGGTGCCGACGCCGTTTGGCTCGCGGGCCGCGCCGAAAAAGACGGGGGGTGAATCATGAACCCGATGATAAAAATGGTGTTGACGCTGGCGGTGATCTCCGCCGGTGCAGCCGCGGCGTTGTCGGCGGCCAACCGCCTCACTGCGGACAAGATCAAGGCCGCCGCCGAGGCCAAGGCCGCCCGTGCGGTGCTGAAGATCTTCCCCGACTGCACGGCTCCGGTGAAATCCGAGGCCAAGAGTCCGACCGGAGAAGCCGTCGTGGTCTACCGGTGCCCGCAGGAACGTCTGTGCTTCTCCTTCTCCTCGGCCTCCGACAAGAGCATATCCCGCCCCTACAGCGGTGTGATCCGCGCGATGATCGGCGTCGACGGCAAGGGGGAGATCCTCGGAATGCGCATCATCGCGCAGACGGAGACGCCCGGTCTGGGCAACAAGATCGTCGAGGACAAGTTTCTCGGACAGTTCAAGGGGAAATCGGAAAAATCGAACTGGAAGGTGAAGAAGGACGATCCGACGGGCGCCATCGACGGACTCTCCGGAGCCACCATCTCCTCGCGCGCGGTGACCTCCCTGGTGGGGGCAGCCCTGAAATTTTACCGGGCGCAACTGGCCGGCAACGGTGGTTCTGCCTCGGCAGGTCCCGGTGACGCCTCGCCGGCCGGCTGCGGGGACGCCCCTGCGGCGGCTCCCGGGGCTGCGGCGCCGGCAGGTTGTGGAGACGCTCCTGCGGCGGGTCCGGTCCGTGACAATCGCAGGCCGGTGGTCAATCCCGAGCGTTTCAAAGACCGCCGCGCCGGTTTTTCGGACGCCCGGAGGATCCTCAAGCAGGAGGAGGCCAGACGGCGTGTGAAGGCCCGCTCGGTGGAGGCCGAACGGAATGGCCGGCCGGTGAAGCCCCAGGCTCCGGCTCCGGAAGGGGGTCAGTGATGTCGAAGATGCGTCTGTTCACCGATGGCTTCTGGCGGGAGAACCCGTCGATGGTGCTGCTGCTGGGCATGTGCCCCACCCTCGCGGTCACGACCTCGGCCTTCAACGGTCTGGGAATGGGAATGGCGACCCTGCTCGTGCTGCTGGGTTCCAACATCGTGATCTCGGCCATCGCCGGAATCATCCCCAAGAAGGTCCGGATTCCTTCTTACATTGTGGTCATCGCCACCCTCGTGACGATGGTGGACATGTTCATGGCGGCCTACAGCCCGGATCTGCATTCGGCGCTCGGGCTGTTCATTCCCCTGATCGTCGTCAACTGCATCATCCTCGGCCGGGCTGAGGCGTTCGCCTCCCGCAACCGGATCCTTCCCTCGATCCTGGATGCGCTGGGCATGGGACTGGGCTTCACCCTGACGCTGTTCGTGCTGGGCGGGGTCCGCGAGATTCTCGGCAACGGCACCATCACAATCTTCGAATATAAAGATTTCATCCTGCGCTTCCTGGTCTTCTCTCCCGATGCGGTCTCCCCGATCCTGGTGATGATCCTGGCTCCGGGGGCCTTCATTACCCTTGGATTCTTCATAGCGCTGAAAAATTATATAGACAACGCACGGTCTGCCTGAGAGTCATCTGCCGGCAAAGTTCGGTCGAAAAAGACCGGTCAGCCGGACACATATTCTTTTCCAAAGCCGGCTGGAAAAAGGATTGAGTTTTCCCGGCAGGTTGTTTAACATTTCCCGGCGGATGAAACCTCCGGGCTTCGTGCCCCCACCCGAAAGGAATGCCCCATGGACAAGACCAAGGAGTACGCAAATCATTTCCAGAAGTGGATTGACAATTACGCCGACGACACACGCATCATTATGGCTGTGGCCCAGGATTCCAAGCTGCCGGCCGAATTCCGGCGTCTGGCCATCGGCACCCTCAACTACAATCTCAAGCAACTCGACCTGATTCCGGACTTCTATACGCCGGTGGGGCTCATCGACGATGCGATGATCATCCGGGTGTTCGCCCGCCTGACGCTCGACGACGCGATCCAGATGTCTGACGACCGCATCAAGAGACGCATTGTTCAGATGGCCGAGGAAGACGTCGTCCTCCAGGAATTCTGCGGCGAGGTCCTTTACAACGCGCTGGTCAAATACGTCAAGGCGCAGCCCGATCGCAAGGTCCGTCAGCGCGACGCGAAGATCGTCATGGAGAATCCCTCGATCATGAAGGAATTCATGGATGATCTTGAACTGGAAATCCGGGGCTACGAAGGTTCGTTGATCGAGAATCATGAAGAAGTCATCAAGGATCTGAAGTCCTTCCTGAAACTGAAGTTGGTCGGATAAATAATGAGCGATAAAGGTAACAATATACGAATCATCAAGAAACTGGATGCCGGCGGTATGGCCGAGGTGTATCTTGGCGAATTGGTGGGAATCGAGGGCATTTCCCGCCGGGTGGCGATCAAGCGCATCCTTCCGCATCTGAGCCGGCACAGCAAGTTTGTGGCCATGTTTCTGGACGAGGCCCGGCTTGCAACCAAGTTGAGCCATGCGAACATCGTTCAGACCTTCGAGGTTGGCGTCAAGGATGAGTCGTACTACCTGGTGATGGAGTTCATCGAGGGCACCGCCCTGAAAGTGGTGATGAACCACTACAAGGAAAAGAAGAAATTGATGCCCATGAGCATGTCCATCTACATCATGATGGAGGCTGCCAAGGGTCTGGGCTACGCGCATGGCGCCAAGGACGGCAACGGTGACCGCCTGAACATCGTTCACCGTGACATCAGTCCGCCGAACATCCTGCTCTCCGTACAGGGGGAGGTGAAACTGGTGGACTTCGGCCTGGCCAAGGCGGCCAGCCAGCTCGAGGACACCGAGCCGGGCGTGATCAAGGGCAAGTTCAGTTACCTGTCTCCCGAGGCGGTGATGGGCCTGGAACTGGATCAGCGCGCGGACATCTTCAGCCTGGGCATCGTGCTCTATGAGATGCTCACGGGCAAGCGCCTGTTCTACGGCGCCACGGATCTGGAGACGGTCAAGCTCGTCGAGAAGTGCTTCATTCCGCGCATCTCCGCGCTCAATCCCGATGTTCCGCCGGCCCTGGAGAAGACGCTGTACAAGGCGCTGTCGCGGGATCGCGATCGGCGGTACGCCCGCGCCGAGGACTTCCTCGACGATCTCAACAGCGTGCTGTTCACCTACGGACTGAAGGTCAGCCACCGCGACGTGGCCCGCATCGTCCGTGAGCTTCGCGGCATGTCCACCTCCGAGGAGGATGGCCAGCGCAAGGACGACTTTGATCTCTCCTCGGACTCGTTCCTCACTGGCGAGTTCTCGGTGACCAACCCCGACGCCAAGAAGGCCGGGGCGAAGTCCAAGTCCGCCGTGATCGACGACACCGAGGATCCGCGGTCCTGGCTGCAGGACATGGACCTTGACCTGGACAACATCGACCTGTCTCCGGCTCCCCAACCACGGGCCGACGAGGAAGACGTGGAGATCGAACTTGATGACGGCGAGCTCGAGGATGATGTGCTCGAGGAAGTGCTCGACGGGTCCGGGGAACTGAAGATGGTCTCCGGGGAGCTTGAGCCCCAGGATCTGAACTCCCATGATCTGCGCCCGCCCTCTGCCGAGATCGATTACGACGCACCATCCCCGGTCCCCCCCGGGATGCAGTCCGTGACCCCCACACCGGGGGGAGGACCTCCCCCGCTGCCCGGCGCCGACCTCAAGGCCAAAAAAGGCTGGTTCAGCAAGTTATTCGGCGGAGGCGAGTAGACCGTGTCGTTTCTCTGGTTCTGCCTGGCGCTTTTTACGACCCAGCCGGCCGGGCCCGATTTTACCCGGGATCCCCTGTTCCGGCTTCCCACCGAACCCCGCACCGCCGATGTCTCGGAGTGGACACGGCTGTTGAATTCCCATTTTGAACATGAAGCCAACGCGGTGATCTTCCGTAGCCCAGATCTGATCGACGAGATCCGGGGGAAGCTCTCCGGTACTGTCCCCTACGGCGAACTGTTCTTTCTAGAAGCCTGGGGTGCATCCGGTGATCCGAAGGCCGTGCCGCGGCTTATGCAATGGTATGGCAAGGTCGCCGAGCCGCTCTGGGCCTATTCGATCCTCGCCGGACTGGCGAGGTCGATGGATCCGGCGGCCCATCGCTTCATCATGGAGAAGCTCCAGTTCATCGAAATGAACCAGTTGCCGGTGCGTGTGGGAAACCTGCGTATCGAACCAGCCAAACTGGTGGTATTCCTGGCCGCAGCCGACCCCCTCGCGCTGGCGCCGCTGCTGGCCGATGCCCGGACTTCGTCGTGGGTCGCCGAGATCCTGCTCAAGGCGCCACATCCGGGGCAGGCCGCGGCCTGGCTCTCGGCCGCACAGGCACAGCGGCTGGAATTGTACAAGTTCCTCTCCTATCTCGAACTCGTGTTCTTTGCACTGGAGGGCCGGGATCGTGACGCCGTCTGCGACTATCTCTGGAAGCAGTTGCCGGTGGGTTCCTCGGCCACTGACGTGCAGGTGGTCCAACTGTTGTCGCAGTGTCCGGGCGCCGGGACCGATCCGCGCTGGGTGGCGCTGCTGGGACGGGATCCGGTGAACCTGCTGCTGCTCAAGGCGGTCCGTGATCAGTCGCAGGTCCGGATCGACGGCGCGGGACGCAAACCGCTGATGGCCCTGATGAAGGAGTACGCTGGACAGCCGGGATGGGAAAGGATCCTGCTCGACGTGCTCGGACAGGTGCAGGACGAGCAGACCGTCAAGACCGTGGCCTCGTATGTGCTCCACAACAACCTGTGGCTGCGCGAGCAGGCGCTGTCCGCGCTCAGTCTGGGCGCACATCCGCTGGCAGGCAACATGCTGCATGCGGCGGCTCTGGAGAACGCCGGCGAGGAGGCAATCGCCTACTTTCTGCCGTATCTGCACCACACCCGGAGACTGGCTGCTCACGCGCA
>JAHITJ010000073.1 GCA_018817795.1 Myxococcota bacterium
CACGCTGCGACGCATGCCGGGCCCGATCCTGATCCCCTATCATCCATGGTCCGCCGTGCTGGCCGGCTCACCGCCCCACTTCCACCAGCACGCCCTCACGGACATCCGCGGGGCCGGTCTCCCGGTGCCCCGTGATTTCACCGCCGGACTCCGAAGCGGACGATGGAGCACCATCGTTCACGACAGGCACGGCCACACCTTCTGGCGCCAGTGGCCCGGCTTCACCTCACACTACCGCAACACCTCGGCCGTCCGTGGACGCCGCCTGCACACGTGGGCCGGCAACCCATGCGGCCCACGCACGTTCTGGACGCCGGTGACGCCATGATTCGATCCGCCCGCACCTGGGACATCTCCATGCCGATCACCGAGTCGATGCCGGTCTATCCCGGAGATCCTCCTCCCGGGTTCACCACATCCCTCGCCGACGGCGTCACCCTCACGATCGCGCACCTGTCGCTGCACGCGGGCACCCATGTGGACGCACCACTTCACGTTTTCCCAGACGCGCCCGACGCCGGGCAGTTGCCATGGATGCGCCTGTGCGGACCCGCGTGCGTGGTTCAGGCCCTGGCGACTCCTGTGGACGCCGAACAGGTCGGCTGCTGGCCCCTGCGCAATCGGGATCGCGTGCTGGTCCGGGCAGCCCCCGGGGGATGCGTCTTCACCGCCGACGGTGCCCGGGCCCTGCTCGGGCGTGACATCATCCTGCTGGGGGTTGAGTGCCTGGGTCCCGACAATGACGACGATCCGCGTCTGCCGGTTCATCGTATCCTGCTGTCGGCGTCAGTCCCGCTGCTGGAAAACCTGTGCCTGAGGGACGTCCGCCCTGGCCGCTATCTGCTGACGTGCCTGGGCCTGCCGCTCCCCGGACGAGAGGCCGCCTGGGTACGTGCGGTGCTGTCATGCTGAAAACCGCGATGCTCTGGCTGGGAATCCTGCTGTCCTCGTGCACATGGTTCTCCCGACCTATGCCACCGAAAGCGACCCCGGATCCGGCCACCGAAAAGCGTGCATCCATCCGCCAGGAACTTGCGGTGACCCGTGACGCCCGGACGCGCTGTCTGCTGCATCTGCACGGCGCCGTGCTCGATCTCATGGACGGCCGGGATCCCGCTGCCCTGGGCACCGCGATCGCGCGTGTCTGCCCCGACGGTTGGGACGCCGGTTTCAAGGCGTTGCAGTCCCTCCTGGCGGGGGACCCGTGGAGCCTTCAGGAGCACGCCCTGCGTTTTCTCGAAACTACTTCCGTCCCGGGGAGGGACGAGGCCCTGCATCACCTGCGCCTTCTCGCCGCTGCCCTGCTCGTTGACGCCGATATTCCGGACACCTCCTTCACCAGGCGGCTCGCCATGGTCGCCATGCGGGATCCATACCTCCCTGCGTTCCTCTGGACGGGCGTGCCCCACCTGCTGCGGGAGGTGGCCCCTCCAGCACAGACACGCACCCTTGGAACCGGACTGACCTTCTCGCGCTCGGATCCCCTGCCGCTGCTCGGGCGACTGCACTTCTCCCGTCCAGCGCCCGTAACGGGCGGCTCCCACTGGAAGGACGGCGACCGTCTCAGCGCCGGCTCCGATCACCCCGCGCGGGTGACCCTGTCGCTTCCCCTCTCCTGTTCGACTCCCGGACCGATGCTCCTGGAGCTGCGGTCGTTGGGCCCCGCCTCTGTGCGCATCGACGGCGTGCTCGATGCCGAGAGCGGGCGCACCCCCGGCGTGGAAGGCGGGATCTGGCGGCTGCAGGTTCCACCCTTCTCCGGGTCCAGAACCCTGGTAATTTCCCTGGTAGCCACCCCGCGGGCCGGCGCTCCGCGGCTCCGGCTGGTGCCCTCATCCGCCTGCAGCTTCGGCGTCGATCCGTTCCCTTCCGTGAACGCCCGGCGCCCGCTTCCGGCCTGGCTTTCCCCCTTCGCAGGACTGGTCGTCGCCACCCTCGATGCCTCCGCAGGATCCTTCTCGGGTCCGCGGGCCGTCCTGGCCGGTATCACCTCCGGAAAACCCCGGTTCATGCTCGCCCGCGCGCTGTTCACCCGCATGATCCTCGCCGACCCGTCGCTGCTTCCAGAGACCGCCAGGCGCCTGGCCCTGCTGCAGACGGCCGCCTTCCCCGGGGACGGATGGTCCCTGTTCGAGCAGGCCCGCATCGCCGAGGTCGACGGCCGTCCCGAGCAGGCCATGGAAAAACTGTCCCGCCTCGACTCAGCGTGGGCCATCGTGGCCAGGGCCCGCCTGGCCCTGGAAACCAGCGGTGTCCCTACCGCCGGGGACACAGGCGGAGTAAAATTCGGCGCTCCCCTAGCCGGGCTGCTCGTCTCCTCCCGTCATCACCGAGTGTTCCTGACAGCCGCAGCAGCCGTCCGCCGCCGCGACCCCCGCCTGGCCCTGGCTTACCTGAAACCGGCGCTGGCCCTTCGTCCCGACCTGCCGGACCTGCTGCAGTTCCATCTGCAGACGCAGCAGTTCCCTGAGGCCCTCGCCGAGGGACTTCGGCTCTTCACTGCCGGATACCTGAACGAGACCCTCCTCTCCTCACTTGGTTCGGCCTGCCTGGGACTTCGCAACCTCGGGTGTGCCCTGCAATGGAATGATCAACGGCTCGCAGACGATCCCGTATCCGAGCCGGCCTTCCTGCGCCGGCTCGACGTGCTCACCGCGCTGGGCCACGACCCGGGCGAACTGTTCCGGGAGCTGGCCACCCACGTCGCACGCTTTCCGTACCATCGGGACGCCCTGCTCCTGTACTGGGCCTCCCCGTTGTTTCGACAGACGACCCTTCCGGACCTGAAGACCCTGTTGGACCTGAACTGGGGCAAGGACGCTCCAGCGGTCTTCCTGCTCAACCGGGAGGAGCATTTTCTTTCGTCCCGCGGAGGCGCCTTCGTCCGCGTCACGCGCTGGGTCCGCCTGAACACTCCGGTGGCCGTGGAGGAGCTCGGGGAGCTGGAACTCCCGTCCGATGCACTGATCCTCGACGTTCGGACCCTCAAGGCCGACGGAACCGTGTACCCGCCCTCCTCGACACCGCAAAAATCCAGTTTCTCCCTGCGGAACCTCGAACCCGGGGACATCGTCATCTTTTCGTACCTTCGCGTGAACGCCCCCGTCCCGGGGCTCCCCGGACGGACCTGGGGACCCCGGTTCCAGTTCTCACACCGGGCCTTCCCCACCGTGCTTGCCGAATGGGTCGTGCATGCCCCCCTCGACCTTCCGCTGGTGCTCCGCCCCGAGGGCCGCCTGCCCGGGATCCAGCGCACCATCGACGCCGACGGCGTGCATCTGAAGTTGCAATCATGGACCGGCGAGCGCCTGCCCTCCGAACTGCGCATGGCCCACTTCGTGTCCCCGTCGATCCAGGTGCACGCGGGCTTTTCCGAGGAGGACCTGTACGCCCTGTTCGCCGAAGAGACGCCCTGGCCGGACTGGGACAGCCTGGAGCTCGCCCAGCTGGCCCGCCAGTTGTGTCCCCGTCCGAGCGCCGCCTGTGTTCCCGAAACGGCCCGATGGGTGCTGCGCCATATCCGGGACGATCGCCAGCTCACCAGGGCTGCGCACATCCTCCAGCGTCGGGCCGGCTCACGCATCCACCTTCTCTTCGCGCTGCTGCGGCACCAGGGATACCACCCGCGCATGCTTCTCGCCCGGGCCTCGCGCATCTCGGACGGACCGATCGCCTGGCCGGACCCGGCCGAATTCCCGATCTGGTTGCTGGAGGTGCCCGGCTTCGGCTTCATCGACACTCGGTTTTCCCACCTGCCCCCGGGACGGATGGTCCCCGCCGTGGGCGGTTCCGAGGCCGTGGTGCTGTCCCCCAGGCCCACGACGGTCCGACTGGGTCCGGCCTCGCCCCAGTCACGCACCCTCGAGGCGCGCGCCAGGATTGCCCTGGATCGCAGCGCGCACTTCGAGATCCGCGAGGTCTCCTCGGGCTTCCATGCCGTGCAGAAGCTCGACACGTTCGCGCGCCTTTCACCCGAGGCCCTGCGCGAGCAGATCCAGGTTGATTCGCTGCAGCGGTATTTCCCCGGCTCCCACCTGCTCTCCCTGGACTGGAAACGGCCACCCGCAGACCGGGAAGAACTGACCGCGACCTACACGTTCTCGGCACCCTCGGTCTGCGCGCCTGCCGACGGAAGGAACCTCGAGCTTCGGCGCTTCCCGTTCCCCTGGAATCTTCGTCGCCGGTTCGGCGTGTTCCTGCCCCGCACGACGGACTTCCTGCCCAACGCTTTGCCGGACACGCGCCTGGAATTGACCATCGAGCCTCCTGCGGGCATGCGGGTGGAAGCCTCTCCGGAACTTAACCTGGAGACCGAATTCGGACGCCTGCATCGCCAACTGGTGCCCGGACCCGGCCGGTCGGCGCGCCTGATCCTGGAGAAGTCCCTCCGCCCTGAGGTGATTCCGGTCGCCCGCTGGAAGGCTTTCTCCGCCTTCGTCCAGCTCTTTGATGAGTATGAGACCCTGCCGGTGGTCCTGGTGCCGGTCCGATGAGGGAGGTTTTCTTCATGCAGTCTCTCAGGATGTTCCTGCTGTTGCTTGTGCTGTCGGCCGGGTGCCGTCGCTCCGAGCCTGTCGAGGATCTGGAGCCCTTCGTGACGGCGCGCCGGACGGGTTCGACCCGCCCCCTGACCACGGCTGATCCCGAAACCCCCCGCCAGTTGTCCGTCACCGACGCGGGACCAGGCGGTGAACCACTGGTCTTCATGCAGGATCGCGGCGGCTGGATGCTGCTCGATGAGCAGGCCCGACGTGTGTTCCAGGCCTTCGCTCCCGTCCCCGAGAACGACCCACAACCCGCCCGCGTGGCTGCAGCGTTTTTCGCTGCCGGGCACCGGACGGTCTACGTCCTGTACCAGCAGAGCCTGCACGCGATCCCCCTGGCCAGGCCTGCCCTGCGCACCATCGCCACGTTCGGTGCCGGCGCCCTGTGCGCCTTTTCACCCCCCTTCGAGCAGCACGTGCTCCTGGAAACCGATCTCGGGGAGGATCCCGACCGGAAGGTCATCTGCGCCGTGCTGCGTGACGCCCCGGAGCCGGACACCCACCGAACCTGCTCGATCGCGGTCAGCCCTGACGACGGCACCGTGAAGACCGCCTGCACCCGGGACGACGGAGGCCAGACGGGACGCCCGGTGGAGCCCGCCACCTGCACGATTCAGCCGCCACTTTTGCACCCACCGGCCATCTCGGGATGGACCCTCGACGAGTCCGCCTGTGCGATCCGTCAGGACCGCCCGGAACGGACGGTCCCCCTGCTGCCCGATGCCGACGAGCCCTCGGAGTGTCGGATCCGGTTCGAGGGGATGACCGCCGACGGCCGGTTCGCGATCTGGTGCACGTCCGATCCGGAGCCGGAATACGCCGGTCAGAAGTGCCGGGTCGTCGATCTCCAGCGGGCCCTGTCCCTTGAACCTTCCTTCGACCTGCCCGTGGAGACCCACGTCCGCTGGGACGGCTCGGCCCGTGCCGCCCTCGCGGGTGACTTCCTCATTTTGATGCACCGCTCCCCGGTGCATTACGTCGAGCTCAACGCCTCCGCCCTCTTCGTCCGATAGCAGCCTGTCGGTTTCATTCTGGATTTGCGGAACGTCGTTTGTCCAGGCCCTGAGAACCCTTGATCCGCACCCATTAAGGGTTTCAGACGGTATCATCCTTACCTGATCAACTGTCAGTCCTCGAAAAGCCGGCGCATCTGCGCAGAGGGTCCGTGGTAGCGTGCCGCGCCCGCGGGCAGCGGCGCCACGCGGATCGCACCCTCAGGGCAGTGGTTGTAGCAGGTATAGCAGCCGTTGCAGCCCGGTCCGAAAACGGGCATGAACGCCTCCCCGGCCAGCGAGATCACCTGCTCCGGGCAGAGCTTCACGCAGACGCCGCAGGCGGTGCACCTCTTCGGATCGACCGTGAACCTCGTGAACCGGGCGATCTTCTCGCGGGTCATGGAGAATCCCATGGCCTTGACGCCGGGCAGGCAGGGGTGGAGCTTCTCCACGGCGGGCATCCCGACGCGGGGCGAGGATGCGGTCTCCAGCACGACCCGGCAGAACGCCTCGAGGTCGTCACGGTCCGAAGGGGTCGGCTCGAGCGCCACATGGCTGAAGAGGCCCACCAGCGGGCGGACATGGGGGGACAGGGCCGCCAGACGAAGCGCCACAGGATTCAGGAGTCGCGTATGGTCGGCCAGAAACCGGTGATGCGGATAGTTCGAGGGTGCCAGGTTGTATTTTGCACCGATCACGCGGTAGCCCTTGTCCGCCAGGAGATCGGCGTAGATATCGAACTGGGCGCCCGGCTCACCACCGCAGGTGGCATAGAGGAACACCGGGTGCAGGGCTCGCCGCGCCGCGGGCAGGTTGATCAGGATCCGGTCCATGGTCAGCGTTCCGCGGAAATACATCGTCGGGTTGGCGACGCCGAGCAGGTCGAAGTCGTTCGGATCCGGACAGGCCCCCCGGGTCACGTCGAACAGCAAGACCTCATGGCCCTGCCGTTCGAACCATCTGCAGGCATGCTGCATCATCAGGCGGGTGTTTCCGGTGGTCGAGTGGAGCAGAACCAGGATGCGCATGGGGCTATCTCCTGCCCGCCGTGGGCGGGCCGGCCAGTGGTTGCCAATCAGAAGATTGTGTCGTTGTCGTTGAAGTCTTCGCTGTCCAGATCGTGGCGACGGCGCAGGACCTCCTCGTCAGGCGCGGGGGCTGTTTCCACGACGGGCAGTTCGGTGGAACTGTTCCCGGACCCCGGGTCCGCGGTCATGACCTTCTCCAGGAACTTCGCGGTGTCCACCACATGCCGGCGATGGAAGCCGGTGGAGATCACACGGTGCTCGTCGCGGGCGGTCAGGGTGAAGTCGATCCGGCTCTTGTCCACCTTGGCGACCACCAGGTCGATGGTGAAGGACTCACCCACCGGTGTGGGATACAGGTGCACGATCTCGACGCGCGATCCGACGGAGGTGGTGCCCTCCTCCAGGTATGGCAGAATCGAGGACGCGGCGGTGTTCTCCATGGCCAGCACGAGGGCTGCCGTGGAAAGCACGGGCACGTGGCCGCTGCCCATCTGATCGGCT
Source organism: Myxococcota bacterium (assembly GCA_018817795.1). Classification (GTDB taxonomy): domain Bacteria; phylum Myxococcota_A; class Polyangia; order HGW-17; family HGW-17; genus HGW-17. Next base: position 7,069 of record JAHITJ010000073.1, read on the forward strand.
GCCCACTCAGGTCGGACCTTGAAGTTGCGTGAGAATGAAATGCCTGGCTGGATTTTCGATATGGACATCCTTGCCTCCGCTTCGATCAGAAAAACTGACGACGACCGGCCGACCTGAAAAGGCTCTCCACAGGCAGCCAGGAAGGTCCCGCACCAAGGGAAATCGTGCCGGACCCCGTGAAAACTCCCCAGGTGCCGTCCTCCTGTCGGGACAGCCGGCCCTCGGTAAAGCCCTTCCTCCGGAACACCCAGCGCAGGGGCCGACGGCTGCCTAAAAAGGACATCGCCACCCCCGTGGCCACCGCGTCGGATTGTCCGGTCCTCACGACGGCGGTGTAGCGCTCCAGTTGGCCGTCGGGCGTCTTCTGGGACCGGATGTTCCCCACAGGGACCACATGCCCGGCAGGAAACCACGCCAGCCGGTGCGGCGACGGGGTCACTGCATAGAACCACCGGCGGCACTGCGTCTGCTCACAGACCTCGGTCTCCCCCTGGATCCAGACCTCGTCCCGGTAGCCCAGTTTCACGATCGCCGAGAGGAACCGGGGAAGCCGGGCCTCGGGATGGATGAAGCCCGCAACCTGCGGGTACAGCGCCACGCCCAGCTGCGGATAGGGCGGCTGCACACGAGCGAGCCGGAGCTGGCCGCGGGAGGACCCCGGCACCTGCAGCGACACCGCGACGCCGTCGAAGCGGCGCAGGGAGAAGGCCGCGACCGGGGCGACCGGATCCTCCAGCAGGGAGAGCCCCCGGGAGAACGCCTCCACGCGACGCGAGAAGGGTCCGAGCCAGACCCGCACGTCCTGACCCTCGGTGCCCGTCCCCGGGTCGACGATCAGCACCTGCTGCGTGCGGTTTCCCAGATGTCTGTCAGGTTGAAAACGATCGGCGATGGACCGGGCCTGACGCGGGGTCTGCCGGTCGGCGATCTCCAGCCAGATCTGCGGGGTCCGGACCGGCGCCGGAGCAGCCGTTCCCAGAATCCACCCGAACCAGAACAGGACCGGCATGGTGGCGACTACTTGCCCGGCTTGGCGGGTTGTTCGGATTTGCCTTCGTCCCCGGTCGTACCTGGGTCGGTGGCGGCGGGCTTGGCGTCACCTGCGGGGGCGCCCTTGCCGGTGGCCTCGTCGGGCGTCTCCCCGTCGTCGCCGGTGTCGGGAGTCACCTTCTTGATCTCAGGCTTCTTGTTCGAGGGCATGGCCGGCATCTTCTTGCGGATGTCGTCGATCATCGAGTACAGGTCGTCGGAAAGCTTGTTGTACTTCCTGCTCTCCTCGGGGTTCATGCTCTCGTTGCGGATATGCAGGGCCTTGTCGTTGCAGAGGCGCGCCAGGAAGCCCATCACGGAGACGACCCTGGAGACGTTCTCGCGGTACATCGTGGCCATCGGGTAGACGTTGAGGATGTCGCCGGCGGCCTTCAGCGCGAGGTTGGCGGACTTCTCGAGCTTGCCCTTCTTGCGCAGGGCCACGATCTCCTTCTGCCGGCTAATGAGCTCCTCGTTGACGTTCTCGAGCGTGTAGCTCTTCTGTTTCTTGGTGCAGGCCATGCCGAACAGGCCGACGGCCAGGATTGCGAACAACAGGGCGGATACTGACTTGCGAACCATGGGAACCTCCATACCTTAGATTTTCCGGACGAACACCTGGACGAACCGGCCGTCCAGATCGAAATCCTTGCATTCCTCGGCGGCCATCCTGCCGGTCGCCTCCCAGGACACCGCGAGCACCTCTCCGGCCACCGTGGCGCCATGGACGGCCAGGGCACCCTCAAGCTCCGCGTCGTCGGTGTGCCAGCGAACCGCGATGCGGTCCTGCACCTCGAACCCGGAGTCCTTGCGCAGGCGCTGGATGCGGTTGATCATCTCGCGGGCGAGCCCCTCGGCCCGCAGCTCGGGCGTGATCGTCGTGTTCAGCGCCACCGACAGGCCGGTGCCGGCGGTCACCACCTGGCCCGGCAGTGCCGTGCGCGTGATCAGGAAGCAGTCCGCGTCCAGGGTCTCGTCCTCGATCACGAGGGTGCCGCCGGACTGCACCTTGCGCAACTGATCCTGGGACAGCGCGCCGATCGCGGCAGCGACCACCTTCATCTTCTTGCCCAGACGGGGGCCGAGCACCTTGAGATTGGGCTTGGCGTCCAGGTGCACATAGTCAGCCTCGTTGGTGGCGAAGCGGATCTCCTTGACGTTCAACTCGTCGCGAATCACGCCCACCAATGGTGAAAACCGTTCACTCAGGGATGCTTCCGGATGAATGACAGTCATCTCCGGCAGGGGCTGGCGCACGCCGATCTTCTGCTCCTCGCGCAGGCTTCGGCCCAGCAGAATCGCCTCCTGCATCAGGAAGAACGTGTTCTCGAGGCCCGGATCCATGCTGCCGGAGCCCTCGGGGAAGTCCTGCAGGTGCACGGAATCTGCGCTTTGCTCTGCGCCTGAAGCGCCCTGCTCTGCACCTGTGAGATTGCCCCAGATCTCCTCGGCCAGGAAGGGCGTGAACGGCGCCAGCAGCAGCGAGAAGTTCACCAGCACGTCGTAGAGGGTGCCGTAGGCCTTGGCCTTGTCGCCCTCGAGACCGGGCTTCCAGAAGCGGCGGCGGTTCAGGCGGATGTACCAGTTGGTCAGGTCGTCGATGAAGCGGATCAGTTCGGGCACCACGCGGTACAGGCGGTAGGCGTCCATCTCCTCGCGCACGGTGCGCGTCAGGGTGGACACGCGGGAACTGATCCACTGATCAAGGATGTCGTCGCTCTGGGCCGGCCGCGGGGTCGCCGGGTCGAAGCCGTCGATCAGCGCGTAGGTCACGAAGAAGTTGTACGCGTTCCACAGCGGCAGCAGCGCCAGCCGCACCACGTCGCGCACGCTGCGCTCGGAGAAGCGCAGGTCCTCGGCGCGCACGGCCCCGCTGTTGATCAGGTACAGCCGCAGGGCGTCGGCGCCGTGGGCGTCGAGGATCGCGTCGGGCGGCGGATAGTTGCGCAGCCGCTTGCTCATCTTCTTGCCGTCCTCGGCCAGGATCAGGCCGTTGACGATGACGTTGGAGAAGGCCGGACGGTCGAACAGCGCCGTGGAAAGCACCATCAGCGTGTAGAACCAGCCGCGCGTCTGGTCCAGCCCCTCGGCGATGAAGTCCGCGGGCAGGCCGTTCTCGACGTGCTCGCGGTTCTCGAACGGGTAGTGGTTCTGGGCGTACGGCATCGCGCCGCTCTCGAACCAGCAGTCGAGCACCTCAGGGATGCGCTTCATCCGGCCGGCGCCGCACTTCGGACAGGTCCAGCCGAGATGGTCGATCATGTGCATGTGCAGATCCTCGACCTTTTCTCCGGAGAGCTGCTCGAGCTCGGCGATGGAGCCGATGACGGTGAGATCGCGGCAGGCGTCGCAGCGCCAGATCGGGATCGGCGTGCCCCAGTAGCGGTTGCGGCTGATGTTCCAGTCGCGCGCGCCCTCGAGCCACTTGCCGAAGCGCCCGTCTCGCAGGTTCTCCGGGATCCAGGAGGTCTTTGCGTTGGCCGCGAGCATCCGGTCCCGCAGCTCGGTCACCTTGACGAACCACACCGGCATGGCCTTGTACATCAGCGGAAAGCCCGAGCGCTCGCAGTACGGGTACGAATGCACCAGCGTGACGTGCTTGACCAGCCGCTTCTGCTTCTTGAGCTCGGCGATGATCAGGGGATCGGCGTCCTTGATGTACAGCCCCTTCCAGGTCGTGACCGGCTCGGTGAAGCGGCCGTCGAGATCGATGGGGTCGGCCAGGGTGATCCCCTCACGCAGGCAGATGCGGAAGTCATCCTCGCCGTAGGCCGGCGCCAGGTGGACGATGCCGGTGCCGTCCTCGGCCGTGACGTACTCGTCGACGAGCACGCGGAAGGCGCCCTCGGCGCGCTTGCCCTCAAAGAAGTCGAACAGCGGCGTATAGCCGATGCCGGCGAGCTCGCGGCCCTTCATCCTCGCGAGGATCGTGTACTCCTCGGGCTTCTTGAAGTACTGCGCGACCAGGCCCTCGGCGAGCACCCAGCGGCGACCTTCGGTGTGATCCTGCAACTTGACGTAGTCGATCTCGGGATGCACCGCCACGGCCAGGTTCGCCGGAAGCGTCCATGGGGTGGTCGTCCACACCAGGAAAGCCGTGTCCGGGTCGTCGATCCACGGCATGGTCACGGTGATCGCGGGATCCTGCACGTCGCGGTAGTCGGCCGAGGCCTCGAAGTTCGACAGCGGGGTGTGACAGCCCGTGGAGTACGGCAGCACGCGGTGCCCCTCATATATCAGTCCCTTGTCCCACAACTGTCTGAACACCCACCACACGCTCTCCATGAAGGAGGGCTGCATGGTGAGGTAGCGGTCCTCGAAGTCGACCCAGCGGCCGGTCTTCTCGACGGTGCTCTCCCATTCCTTGGCGTACTTGAGCACCGAGGCGCGGCACGCTTCGTTGAACTTGTTGATGCCCACCTCGGCGACGCCCTTGCCGACGATGCCCAGGTCCTTCTCGACCTCCATCTCGACGGGCAGCCCGTGGGTGTCCCATCCGAAGCGGCGGTGGACACGGAAGCCGCGCATCGTCCAGTAACGCGGCACGATGTCCTTGATGATGCCGGCCAGCAGGTGCCCGTAGTGCGGCAGGTTGTTGGCGAACGGAGGCCCGTCGAAGAAGACGTACTCCTTGGCGCCGGCGCGCTGCTCAATGGAACGCCTGAACGTGTTTCCGGCCTTCCAGCGCTCCAGAATCCGTTTTTCCAGTTGCGGGAAATCGATGTCTTTCTCGATGCTTCTCATGTTCAATCATCCCGGGCGCAATCGGCTCCGCCGGATCCGGCGCAGCCCTTGGCAACCTGTGGTGCCCGTCACTTCAGGTGACGCCGTCACTTCCTGTGACGCCCGTCACTTCAGGTGACGCCGTCACTTCCTGTGACGCCGTCACTTCTTGTAGATCAGGGTGATGGAAAGGCAGTGATAGTCGTTGTCCGAGCTCTGGTTCAGTTGGGTGTCCAGGATCTCCGGATTGCCGTTCTGGCGCAGCCACAGGGATACGGACTCGCCGAGCTCCTCCCGCTCCTTGGCCTTGGTGGCCGTAAACACCTTCACTCCTACCGTAGTCGCGAGCATGAAATCACCTGCCTTGACGTGAAAAGACCCTTTGTTCGACAAGGGCCGTCGGCCGGTTTGGCCGAGTGCGGCATTCCTAACACACGAGCCGCCAAAGTAAAGGAAAAACCCCGCCGTACGTGGACCAAGGGGGTCACGAAGCGGGGACTTCCAACCCGTCCGACAGGTCCGGGGCCCGTCCTGCGGTCGCACCATTTCCATTGCTCCCTTGTCATTCGTTCCGAAAAGTCGATACTGAGTCCCCGGGGGGCCGGACAGCCCTCCCGAAAGGATGATTTCATGAAAAAGTTGTCTGTTGTCTTTCTGTCAATTGTTTTTCTGACGCTCTCCCTCCCCGCCTGCGGCCCCACCAAGGCCAAGACTCTCTCCGCCACGCCGCCGCCACCGGTGAAGGCCGGGACGACCGCCCCCCCCGCGTCGCCCCCTGCAGCCCCCGTCGCCCCTGACGCCGCCTGCACCGGTCCGTGCACGATCGCGACGGTCAACGGCGCCACGTTCCCGGTGCCCGAACTGTTCAAGGCCGAGCGCCGAGGGAACGTCATCCAACTGATCGAGCCCGACGGGCAGGTGCAGGTCAGCGCCGCAGAGCTCGAAGGGGACACCTGCGCCCCGGCGGTGGCGTCGGCCTGGAAACTGATCGCGCCCTCGGAAAAGTGGGCGCTGGACAAGGCCGTGACCCCGCCGCCGACCGGTGGCTTTGACGAGGTCTATGCCGAGATCTACGTCCCGGCCGCCGACAAGAAAATCGCCCAGGCCATCGCGCGCCGCAAGGGCCGGCGGATCTGGGTCGTCATCCTGCGGGCGCCCGTGGCCGCCGTCGACCGCCGCGCGGCCCAGGTGATGACCTTCATCACCGGCATGAAGGCCCCCGGCGTCGAAGAGGAGAACCTGAAGGACAAGCCGCTGCAGTCCATCGCCGGGAACGCCGACGTGCTGCGCACCTTCATCCGCGAGACAATCAAGGCCACCGGCGTCCCGGGCCTGTCCATCGCCATCGTCGAGAACGGGAAGATCGTGTTCTCCGAAGGCTTCGGCGTGCGGGAGCTGGGCAAGACCGACCCCGTCACCCCGGAGACGCTGATGATGATCGGATCGGTGACGAAGTCCCTGACCACCCTCATGATGGGCACCCTCGTCGATGACGGAAAGCTGGCCTGGGACAAGCCGGTCAAGGAGGTCTACCCGGCGTTCGCCCTGGGCGACGCCAAGCTCACCGGCGTCCTCACGATGGAGCAGTTGGTCTGCGCCTGCGCGGGCCTGCCGCGCAAGGACCTGCCGTTGATCCTTTCGTTCTGGGGCAAGAACGCCTCGGACTGCATCAAGGAGCTCGGCGGCATGAAGCCCTCGACCGGCCTGAAGGAGACCTTCCAGTACCAGAACCACATGGTCGCAGCCGGCGGCTTCCTCAGCGCCCACGTGCTGTTCCCGAAGCTCTCCATGGACAAGGCGTACGAGAAGGCCATGAAGGAACGGGTTTTCACACCGCTGGGCATGAAGGGCACCCTGCTCGACCTTGATGCCGCCCGGAAGGTGAAGAACCACGCCACGCCGCACTCGCAGGACATGGACATGACCCACCGCATCGTGCCGCTGGAGCATGAGCGCTTCGCCGCCTACATCGGACCCTCGGGCGGCGTGTGGTCCAACGTGCTGGACATGGCCCGCTTCGTGATGACCGAGCTCGCCGGCGGCGTCACCCCCGAGGGCAAGCGCGTGATCTCCGAGAAGAACCTGCTGCACCGCCGCGCGCCGCAGGTGAAGATGGACGCCGACTCGGCCTACGGACTGGGCCTGGCCGTCTCCAAGTCCAAGGGTCTGCTGGTGGTCTCCCACAGCGGCGGCACCATGGGGTTCGCGACGCTGCTGACCTTCCTCCCAGAGAAGAACGCCGGCCTGGTCATGATCTCCAACGGCACCGGCGGTCACCTGGCCGAAAAGGCGATCCAGCGCCGCCTTGTTGAACTGTGGTTCGGCTCCGAGGCCCGCGCCCAGAAGTCCCTGGAGTACTCACTGGAGCAGATGAAAAAATCCCTGGCCGAGGCGAAGGCCCGCCTGTCGGCCCCCACCACCGAGTTCATGGCGCCCTTCCTGGGCACGCTGACCCACCCCGAGCTCGGGGACGCGGTCATCGCGAAGGTGAAGGACGAGTACTTCATGACCCTGGGCAAGTACCGCACCCGGTTGATGCTCTACAAGCGTCCCGACGGAAAGATCGTGCTCGCCTTCACCGAGGTGCCTCTGGCCGGCCTGGAACTGTCTCCCGTCGAGGGGACCCCCGGCGCGCTGGAGCTCGAGCGTGCCCAGGAACGCTACGTCCTGACCCCGAAGACACCGAAGTAGCCGGACAGCCTGTCGGACCCATATCATATTGGTTCTGGATTTTTCCGCGGGATCCGATTATTGTCTCCCCACGTTGCGCAGGCAGCGGACGTACACGGAGGCATTTTGAAACACGGCATCCATTCACATACCGACATCGGCCGGATGCGGGAAGAGAATCAGGACTCGATGGGGACCCGGGTTCTCGCCGACGACTTCACCTTCCTGGTCGTGGCCGATGGCATGGGGGGATACGCAGGCGGCTCGGTCGCCAGCTCCCTGGTCACCTCGACAATGCTCTCGGAGCTTGCCAACGTGACCGTGGACGCCTTCCGCGAGAATCCGCAACTGTTCCTGCGCACTGCCATCCTGTCGGCCAACGCCGCCGTCAACAAGGAAGCCCGTGCAAACCACGAACTGAGGGACATGGGATCCACCGTCGTGGCCGGCGCCGTGATCAACGATCATGCGTACATCGCCCACGTCGGCGACTCCCGCGCCTACCTGCTTCGCGACGGCTTCATCCGGCAGATCACCGAGGACCACACGGTCGTGCAGGATCTCGTGCGTGCAGGCTACGTCAACCCCGAGGACGCCGTCTACCATCCCAGTTCCGGCATCCTCACCCGCTGTCTCGGACAGATGGACATGCCCGATCCCACGTTCGCCGAGGTGATTCTGCTGCTGCCCGGCGACCGAATATTGTGCTGCTCTGATGGTCTCTCGGGCATGCTCGAGGACGATGAGATCGCCGAGGTCGTCTTCCACGAGCCCCCCGAGGACGCGGTCAACCTCCTCGTGAACCTCGGCAACGAGGCCGGCGGCTTCGACAACATCACCGTCGTCCTGTTCTCCTTCGGAGATCTCCCCGAGGCGGCCAGGAACTGGCCGATCCGCGTGGGGACGCCCCTGTACCGGGAGAGCCTCATGCCCCGGACGATCGACGAGCCCACGGTTCCGTTCAAGTTCGCCACGCGCGACAAGGCCAAGCTGCACGACACCATGGCCATGGGAACGGCCTCCGGGGATCCCTCGCGTTCCGGCGAACGGATGGCCTGGCTGTGGCCCATTTTAATCGGCCTGGCCATCATCTCGATCGGGCTGTTTGTCTGGTACTTCATAGGGACCGGATCATGAAAACAACGCTATTGCTGGCCATCTGGTGGGTCCTGTCCGGCGTGACCCCGGCGGTGACACCCTCCCCCGGAATCTTCTCCCAGAACCCCGAGATCCGACAGGTCGTGCGTTTTCTCTCCTCCGAGAGCGTGCAGGACATCCTCACGGGGCTGGACCGGGCCCAGAACCTGCCCTGGACCGAACTCCGATCCTACGTGGTACCGCTGACCACGCACAAGAACCAGAAGGTCTCGGCGCGGGCCGTGCAGGTCATGGTGCATCACAAGGATCCCGACGCCAGCTCGATGATCCGCCAGACCATCGCCCATTCCATCCAGGCCAAGGAACGGGTCGCCGCGATCAACCTGCTGGGCGCTCTGGAGAACCCGGCCGACCATGCCTTCTTCCTGCGTCTGCTGCGGATCGAGAACCAGGACACCCGCGTGGCGGTCATCTCCTGGATCGCCAAACTGAAGATCCCCAATGCCGTGATGCCCCTGATCCAGCTGCTTGAGGATTCCCGCGACGTGGTGCGCGCCGAGGCCGTCCGTGCGCTGGCCGCCGTGGCCCAGAAGCAGGCGCTGCTGTCGATCATCTCGCGGCTGTCGGACTCCTCGCAGATCGTGCGGCAGGCGGCCATCGCGGTGCTCAAACCCGAGGACCTTCCGCTGGCCCGGCACGCGCTGATGAGGCTTTTGCAGTCCGGCTCGCGCACCGAACGCATCGAGATCATCAAGTTGATGCCGTTCGGCCCCGACATCAAGCCCCACTACCTTGATCTGGTGCGGACCAGCCGCAACGAGGAGATGCCGGCGGTGATCCAGTTGTTCTCCGGAACGATGGATCTCGAGATGCTCAAGGAGTTCGTGAACCTGGCCAGCACGGGCATTTACAACCAACAACTGCAGGAGGTCGCGCCGAAGATCACGGTGACCTCCGTTGATCCGCTCTACACCTGGATCCTCTCGCCGCAGAGCAACTTCAACATCCGCAACTTCTGCGCCCTGCTGCTGATGAACACGCCCGACCCCCGCACGCCGGAGATCATGCGGCGCGCCTGGCGCCTGGGCTACTTCAGCGGCGCCCACATCACCACCCTGTACCGCAACCAGAAGGAACCGCTGCCCGTGCAGTTCCTGTTCGAGCTCTTCAGCGATGGCACGCCTGCGGACAAGACCGCCGTCGTGGAGACCTTCATCCACCGCAAGGACGACCGCCTCGCGCCGCTGTTCCTGGCCGCCCTGCGCGGCACACCCGAGCTGGGCATGCTGCTGCTTGGCTACGCCGAGGCCACCGGGAGCCGCCTCCTGATCCAGCCGCTGCTGGAGATCCTCAAGACCCCGCAGATCAAGATTTCGCGGCGTGACGTGCTGATGGCGCTCAAGGACATCGCCACCGTCGAGGACATGCCGGCGATCGTCGCCACGGGCCCGGACCTTGCGCGCGATGAACTGGTGCTGTGGAGCGAGATCCTTTGGCCGCGCTTCTCCGCCCCCATGTTCGCCTCCATGGACCGGCTGCCGCTGACCACACCCGAGCTTGAGAAGGAACTGTCCTTCTTCCAGTTGCTGGCGTCCACCCGGCGCATGACCGGACTCTCCCGGTTCCGCAAGTTCCGCTTGCCCGCCAATCCTCAACTTCATCACCTGTGGATGCACTTCGCCATGCACGGTTCCTCGGTGGTGCCCCAGAAGCTCACTCCCTCGCTGCAGGCCGCCTGGATGGACCTGCTGCCTGCTGGCGCCCCGCCTGCGGAGTTCGCGCGCACGCTGCCGACCGAACCCCGGCTGCTGATGGCCCTGGCCCGCTTCAACTGGCCCCGGGACCGGCTCGCCGGCTGGTTCGCCAAGGGCGGCGTCTGCGTGCGCATCAACGTGTCCCACGCCTGGATGCGGCACCAGCCCAGGAACGACGCCCGTGTCTGGACCTGGATCGAGAAGGAGACCCACCCGCTGGTTTTGCTGAACCTGCTCCTGGGCGTGGACTATGATCCGCGCGCCGTGGACGTCCTCAAGAAGGTGTGCCGCGCCCAGCCCGAGGCCTGCCGCAACCATCTGCCGGTCCTCACCGCCGGCTGGCCCAAGGCCGCCCTGGCAACGCTGGGAGAGCTGCCGATCGCCCTGGGCGACACACCGAAGACCGGGACGCCTTCCCACATGATGCGCTTTCATTTTCCGTCGGTGCCCTCGAACCTTTCCTGCCTGGCCGTCGGCAATCCGGGCCAGGGCTTCCGGGCGCTGTCGATCCTTCCCGAGTCCGATCTGGCCGTGCTGCACCTGACCGGAGAAACGGTCACCCTGCATCCCCAGTACCGGTAGACAAGCCATGCACCCGGATGCCACCTCCCCGAGACTGACCCCGATCCTGGGGCTCTTCCTGGCGTTCACGGCCCTGCTCGCCGTGCTGTACCTGATCGCGGGGCGGGTCGGCTTCGTGTCGGCACACCTGACCGAGATCTATGCGGTCCTGTTCCTGGTGATCCCGCATCTGTGGAGCAGGCAGTCCGGCTTTCCCGTGCCCGAGTTCGGATCGCTGCCCCGCGGCCTGCTCTGGGGCGTGGGCGTGTCGGTCGTAGTGTGCGCCCTGTTTGCGCTGGGCTATGACATGTACTTCCGCGCGCTGTGCTCGGGGGAACTCCCGGCGTGGAACCTGGGTCGCTCCTGCCGTGCCCTGCACGGGTTCCGCTTCCCGGGGTGGTCCGTCACCGGAAACCTGTTCCTGGTTCACGCGATCGCCGTGGCCCTCCCCGAGGAGTACTTCTACCGGGGCTTCCTGCAGCCCCTTATTCAGCGTTCGTCCACCCTGGCCACCATGGCTGCCCCGCGGCGCCTGGCGCTGGCGATCGGCATCCAGGCAGTCTGCTTCGCGCTGGGACACGCCCTGGTCGATTTCAATCCGCTTCGCGCGGCCGTGCTCCTGCCCGGCCTGCTGTTCGGCGCGCTGGCGGCCGGCAGCGGCGGACTCTGGGCGCCGATCCTGTGCCACACCGCTGCCAACGTCCTTTCCGAGACCCTGGAGGCGGGGTATTTTGGATAACCCGAGGAGGATCCCATGCACCTGACCCGCACCGTCGCCGTGATGCAACTGCTCGAGCTCGCCGTCGCCGAGGATCTGCCCCAGGGGGACGTCACCTCCGAGGCCATCTTCGGACCCCATGACACCGCATCGGCCCGTGTTCTCGCCAAGAGCGACCTGGTCGTCTGCGGCCTGCCGCTGCTTCCGTGGATCCTCGAGCACTTCGACGGCCCTGTGACCGTGCGGCCCCACGTGAACGACGGGGACTTCTGCCACGCCGGTCGCATCATCGCCGAACTCTCGGGCAGCGTGCTGACCCTTCTGGGGGCGGAGCGGACCTGCCTGAACTTCCTGCAGCACCTGTCCGGCATCGCCACCTTTTCGCGCGGGCTCGCCGAACGCACCGCCGGCTCGCTCCGTGTCGTGGACACGCGCAAGACCCTGCCCGGCTGGCGCCACCTGCAGAAGTATGCCGTGGCCGTGGGTGGCTGCGGCAACCACCGCTTCAACCTCAGTTCGGGCGTGCTGATCAAGGACAACCACATCGACGCGTGCGGATCCATCACCGAGGCCGTCTCCCGCGTCCGCGGAGCCGTGCCCCACGGGCTGAAGATCGAGGTCGAGGTGCGCGACGAGCGCGAGGCAGACGAAGCCGTGAACGCCGGCGCCGAGATCCTCCTGCTGGACAACATGCCCCCGGAGACGATCCGCCTGATCTGCACCAGGCACCGGGGCCGGGCCTCCTTCGAGATCTCCGGCGGGGTCAACGGGACCAACCTCGACGACTACCTCGGGCTGGGCGCGGACCTGCTGTCCATGGGCGCGCTCACCCACAGCGTGAAGGCCGTCGACATCTCCATGAAAATACAGGTGAACCGATGAAGATTTCCTGGTGCAGCCTGCTGCTCCTGCTGGTCTCCTGCGCCCCGCGCCAGGACGCCTGGGAACGCGTCTCCTCCAACCCCACGATGCCGACCCTGCGGCGCTACATCCTGGATCACCCCGGCACCGAGGAGACCCAGATCGCCCGGCTGCATCTGGAGCGGCTGTCGGCCCGCGCGGCGCTGGCCGCCGGTGGCATCGCTCCCCTGCAGTTGCACCTGCAGGCGTATCCTGCGGGCGCCCACGCCGCCGAGGTTCGGGGCCGCCTCATGGTCCTGCGCGCGGCCCGCGCCCTGGCCGAGGACACGCCCTGGGCACTCCTGCGCTTTTTGTACCTGCACCCGGATTCCAAGGAAGCTGCGCCCGTGCGTGCACGCCTGGAGGAAACCTGGTGGAAACAGTTGCAGGCCGATCCCTCCCCCCACGGGCTCAAGCAGTACCTCGAGGTGTTCCCGGCCGGCTTGCACGAGACCGAGGCCCAGGAGCTGCTGGCCCACGTCATCTTCGAGAAGCTGGGGCCCGAGCCCGATCCCGAGCTCCTGCGCATGTTCGTGCTGAACCACCCCAAGAGCCCCACCGGAAAGCGCGCGCTGGCGCTGCTGCGGGAATGGGAGCGCTCCGAGGTGCTGGTGTCCGGGGAGACCACCACGGTCGTCGAGCTTCTGCGTCGTGGCGAGAGCCTGCCCGCAGAGCTGGTCATGGCCTCGTTCGCCGCCCACCTCGAGGCCGCCCTGTGGTCCTTCGACCTGGACCTGCTCGGCCAGTTGTGCGACGCCGCGCCCAGACAATGCGACGCCCAACTGCCGGCTGCGATCCAGTACTGGAAAAAGATGGCGCCGCAGGCTCGGGAGCGGCTGTCCGAAACCGTGCGCGCCGCCGGACCCTTCCGTCCCATGCCGGCCTTCCGCACCCTAGAGGTCGCCCTGAACGTGGAGGATCTGCACACCGTCTGGGTGGCTTTGCGCTCACTGTCGCACCGCCCCGAACCCCGGGCCTTCGCGCTGCTGCTCTCCCGGGCAGGGCATCCGGATTCCGCCATCGCCTGGCCGGCCGCCGACGCCTGCCGTGCATGGCTCGCACGCTGGCCCTCGCGCGGCGCGGTTCTGGCCGCCTTTGAACTGCGGCGCCGTCAGAACCGGCGGGACCAGTTCCCCTCCCTGATACAGACGGCCCTGCTGTCCGAGTTCCTCCAGCGCCCCCTCCCGGTCGCCGACATCGCCCGGCTAAAGCCTGCCGAGCCGGTGCTGCTCTCCACGCTCGTTCTGCAGGTCCTGACCGTCCCGGCCGCCCCCTGGAACGCGTTTGTCACCGAGATCAACTCCTCGATCTCCCGGCTGCACGAGCTTTTCCCCGCCGCACCTGATCGCGCCTCGTATCCACTGGCCCGCAACCTCGTACGCCGGATGTACCGGTTTCAGTTGCTGCTCGAGACGCTCCGGTTCGCGCCGGGGCCCTTTTCCACTGCGGTCTCGGACCGCCTCGCCCAGACCCAGACGCTGGTGACCGAGTGGGAAGCCAGGCTCGCAGGCTTTCCCGATTACATCCCCAGCGCAGAGGACCCCCTGTCCGCCCAGATCCAGGCCCATGAGACGAACCGGAAGGCCGCCCGGGACCGGCTGGCCGCCAGTGCAGATCCCTTCGGCGGTTCCTGGTGGAAGATCGCCCTGGGTGTGACGGCAGCGCCCCCACCTGCCGGCAACTGACCGTGAACAAACCTTCACACACCGATTTTTTGTTTAATTACCGCCCGTCAACCATCGGAGGGGCACCCATGGTCGCTTTGGACCGATTTTTCTTGCAAAATCAAAGGAAGTTCATCCCGATGAAAGGCCTTCTTTTTCAGCAAAACGGAAAAAACCACCTGACAAATTGTGATTTTGGGCTATAGTGACTTTTGGCACAGCCCTTGCTCAAGGTTTGCTCGACGATTGGAGGTTCACCATGAGACACGTCACTTCAACCCTTCTGGTTTCCCTTGTTCTTGCTTCCCTCTCCTTTATCGACTCCGCCAGCGCACAGGTGTGCGGCGGCGGCCTGATCGGCGTCGGTCCCATCGGCATCGGCGTGATGATTCCCTGTCCGCCACCGCCGCCGGTCTATGTGGTGCGGCCCCGGCGCGTGATCCGTCCGGTCTACGTGCAGCAGCCCGTCATCGTGCAGCAGCCCGTTCAGCGCACCCTGCCCCCGCCTCCGGCCGGGATCATGGGACCCCAGGAACAGTTCGTTCCCCGGCTGACGCTGGGCGTGATGATGGACAGTTCCTCCTATGACGACGGCGGGCTCGTCGGCGGCGGCGTTTACGCCCGGTACCTGCTCTCTTCGCAGTTCGCTGTGGAAGGCCACGTGGGCAGCCTGAGCTCGTGCACCAACTGCAACGAGGTCGCCTACCGCAACGACGCCCGCGTCGGCGTGGCGGGTATGTACTTCCTGAATCCGGTGATGCCCGTGGGCATGAACCTGTATGTCAAGGGCGGCCTGACGGTCAACAACATCACCTTCTCCAACGACATCACCTGGGAATCCGAGTCGATCTCCCAGACCAACCTCGAGATCGGCGGCGGCGTGGAATGGCGGCTGACCCCGTGGCTCTCCCTCAACGTCGAAGTGACCGGCATGGGCTCGGTCGGCGGCGAGGAGATCGGCACCGGCCCGATCAACGAGCAACTGTCCCCAGGTATCCCTTCCTCGGATATCAACAACGGCGCGGTGAACTTCCGCCTCGGCGTCTCCACCCACTTCTAGTCCCCTGCCGCTCCCGACCCCCACTCTCCCCTGAAGAGACCACGGAAAAGACGAATCAGGCACGGCAAGCTCAGACGTCGTTAAAAACCGGAACCAGCACATCCACATGCCGGCCTCGTTCTTCACTCCCTGCTGCTGCATGAAGGAACGCCCCGACTGCACCATCCAGATCGCCTCGAGGAGCGCTCCGAGGGCACGGCTCCATGCCGCCTTTCCCCGCAGCAGGGCCTTTGCGTGACCAGGCACCCTGGACAGTTGGTTCCGGCGGGCCGAGCCCTGCAGGGTCATGGCGCGGGCCAGCAGGCTCCGGCCTTGCAGGATCAGGCTCTCGCTGTGGATCGCCGGCACGTGCAGCAGAAACGAACTCTTCAGGGTCTTCCAGTCCTTTTCGAGGATGTCGTTGATTTGCTCATGCCGTTGGTCGTACAGGTTGGCATGCACCCGCGAGAGCAGGGCCCAGTAGTGTTGAAGATGATAACCACGAACGGTCCACCTTGAATTGTTCGCCTCGATGGTCATGGCGGCCAGGATCCGTCCGGGCTCGCCCATCCGCAGGGCCGCCAGGAGGAAACGCGTGGTGAAGTCCGCACCGCGGATGTGATCGGTCATGGACAGCCCGCGGGCGATCGAATGCAGGATGTCCACGTTGACGAGGTCCGTCCCCGGGATCTCGGTCTCGTCGCGCTCCCGGAAGCGTGTGCCCCGCAGTCGCACCAGGAAGCGTCGCCAGGCCAGGGAGGCCGGCCGGAAGACTTCTGCTGATTTGATGCCGAGGGCCAGGGCGGCCAGGCCCTGCCGAAGTGGACCGAACGAGAGGGAGACAAGCTCCACAAGATGACGGGACGGGGCCTCCAGGGAGCCAATGCGTTTCCAGAGCACGTCGTCGAGGCGCAGGTCGCCCCCCAGGTCGCCGGCAGCCTGAGATTGCAGGTGGCGCAGTAGTTCGCTCTTGCCGAGCCCCGAAGCACCATGGATCAGCCGCACCTGAAGCCCCAGATCGGCGACGGTGGCCTGGCCTTCGACAATCCAGGCCAGCTCCTGTTCACGACCCACAAACAAGGGCATCCGCGTGCCCATCGAGATACAGGCTCGACCGGCCGGCCCAGCTTCGCGACGGAGGACATGCAGGATCTCCACTGCACCGGGCCGCTTGTCCGGGTCGTGCTCGAGCAGGGCCGAACACAACCGATCCAGGTCCGGAGGCACATCCGATCGGAGCGCCCTGACCTGGGGCGCCACACCGGCGAACTTCGCGATGAGCAGCTGGGAGAATGTCCCGGTGAAAGGATGGGTCCCCGTCAGGGCCTCGAAGAGCATCACGCCCACGGCGTACCAGTCGGCGGCCGGACCCACCTGCAGGGAGGCCGCCTGCTCGGTCGCCATGAAATTGGCCGTCCCGACCGGATAGAAGCCCTCCTGGCTCAGTTCTCCGGGATCGCTCTGGGTGACGAGCCCGAAGTCGAGCAGGACAACGCGCCCTGTGGATTCGACAAGGACGTTTTCCGGCTTGATGTCACGGTGGACGCGATCCGACGCATGCAGGTAAGCCAGCGCCTCGACAAGCTAGGTCAGGGATCTTCGCAGCCGTTGCTCATGAAAGAGCGGACCACCCCTCCATCTTCTCCGCTCCCCCTTTGTCTTCTCCGAAGTCTCTTCTACTCAGGCGTATCTCGTCGGATCGGGCACGCCTGCGGCTTCGAAGCCGCGCCGGCGCAGGATGCACGCGTCGCAGCGGCCGCAGGCGGCGCCGTCGGCGGCGACGGGATCATAGCAGGTGTGCGTCAGGCCGTAGTCCACGCCCAGGGACACGCCCAGCTCGATGGTCTCCTTCTTGGAGAGGTGCATAAGCGGCGCGTGCACGGTGATGTGCCGGCCCAGCTCGGTTCCGACGCGGGTCGCGGCGTTGGCCAGGGTCTCGAAGGCCCCGATGAACTCGGGACGGCAGTCAGGGTAGCCGGAGAAGTCCACCGACGAGACGCCGATGAACAGGTCGGCGGCTTCGAGATGCTCGGCCCAGGCCAGCGCATAGGACAGAAAGATCGTGTTGCGCGCAGGCACGTAGGTCGACGGGATTCCGGCGTGGGCCAGCGGGTCGCGATCCTTGGGCACGGCGGCGCCACCCACCAGCGAGGAGTCGCCGAAGAGATCCGGCGGCAGGGTCAGCACCCGGTGTTCGAGCACGCCGAAGGCCAAGGCGATCTTCCGTGCGGCGGCCAGCTCGAAGTCATGCTTCTGGCCGTAGGAAAATGAAAGCGCGTACAGTTCGAAGCCGCGGCTGCGGGCCACGGCCAGAACGGTGGAACTGTCCAGCCCGCCCGAGAGAAGTACAATAGCTTTTTCAGACATCGGTGCTTTTCCCATTTTAAATCAGTAATCAGGATTGAATTCATTGGCGTTGGCGCGGTCAAAGTCGAATTCGACGCTGTAAACGCCGTACTCGAGCTTGGTGCTCGTGTTGAAGCCCGACCGCGTGAAGACGCGCAGCATCTTCTTGTTCTCGGCGAGCACCTCGGCTGTGAAGCCCCGGATGCCCTTTCTCTGGGCGACCGTCACCAGGTTCTGAAGCAGGAAGCGACCGATGCCCTTGTTCTGCCAGTCGGGCAGGACCGTGAAGGCCACCTCGGCGCGGTTCGTGGGGCGGTCGAGGAACCAGCGGCCGATGGCCACGATCTCGTCGTCTGGCTCCTCCCCGATGGTACCCACGATGGCGAACTTTTCCTCGTAGTCTAGCACCACCAGCGGCTGCGCCTGGGAGTGCGACAGCGTCTTGACCAGTCCCATGAACCGATAGTAGACATCCTCCTGCCGCAGGCTGTAGAAGAACCGGCGCAGCTTCTCCTCGTCGATCATCCGGATGGGCCGGAAGTTGACCTCGCGGCCGTCGGAGAGCTTGAACTGCCAGAAATAGTAGTCCGGATAGACCACGCCGTCCTTGGGCAGGATCTGATCCGGATACGCATAGTTGAGCCTCTTGGCTTCCTCGAGGAGCATGGTGCGGAACTTCGGGTGGGCGATGTTGATCAGCGCCATGGCGCGCTCGCGGATGTTCTTGCCGTGCAGGTAGGCGATGCCGTATTCGGTCACCACGTAGTGCACGTCACCCCGGGTCGTCACGACCCCGGCCCCCGAGGACAGTAGCGGAACGATGCGGGAGATCTCCCCGTTCTTGGCCGTCGAAGGCAGCGCGATGATCGGGCGGCCGTTTTTTGCCAGTGCCGCCCCGCGGATGAAGTCCGCCTGCCCGCCGAATCCCGAGTAGAAGCGGTGACCGATGGAGTCGGCGCACACCTGGCCGGTCAGATCGATCTCCAGCGCGGAGTTGATCGCGCACATGCTGTCGTTCTGGGAGATCACGCGGGGATCGGAGACATAATCGGACGGGTAGAACTCGAAGGTGGGATTGTTGTTGATGCTGTCATAGAGCCGCTTCGTGCCCAGGCAGAAGGAGGCGATGATCTTCCCCGCGTGCAGGCTCTTGGCCGAGTTGTCGATCGCGCCGCTCTCCCACAGGTCGATGAGCCCGTCGGAGAACATCTCCGTGTGCACGCCCAGGTGTTTCTTGTCCTTGAGGTACTTGAGCACCGCGTTGGGAATCGCGCCGATGCCGGCCTGGATCGTGGATCCGCTGGGGATCAGGCGCGACACGTAGAAACCGATGCGCTCGCTGATCTCGTCGGGAGGCTCGGAGACGAACTCCAGGATCGGCTCGTCGTATTCGATGAAGGCATGGAAATGCTCGACACTGACGAACCCCCCGCCGAGCGTCACCGGCATGTGCCGGTTCACCTGGGCGATCACGTACTTGGCGTGCTTGACGGCGGACAGCACCGTCTCCACGGCCACGCCCAGGGAGCAGTTTCCGAACGGGTCAGGCGGGGAGACCTGCACCAGGGCGACATCGATGGGGATGCGTCCGTTGCGGATCAGTTTGGGGATCTCCGACAGGAAGATGGGTGTGTAATCGGCCTCACCGGCCGAGACCGCGGAGCGGGCCGCCCGTCCGATGAAGAACGTGTTGAGCCGGAACATGTCCCGGAACTTGCCGGAGGTGACCGGCGACACGTTGAGGCTGATCAGGTGCAGGATCTCGGTGTCGGCGATGTTGGCCGGAAAATCACCCAGCCGCCGGGCCAGAAACTGGGGCTCGCTCACGCCTGAGCCGATGTAGATCCGGTTTCCGGGATTGATCTTCTGGTAGGCCTTCTCCACCGTGGTGAGGCGGCTTTCGTAGATTTCCTTCATTCGCGGCATGCGCCATTCCATGGCAGTACCTCCTGAGCGCGCCAGGCGCGCCGGACAGTGGGAACGTTTCTTCCCGGTTCGCGGATTTCAGGGCTGCGGGGGCGTCCAGCGAAGGATGCGCTTGCGGGCGGCCGTGGTCTCGTCGAGACGGCCAACACCGGTCCGGTAAGGCGCCCCGATCACCTTCTCGGGGTCGGTGCGGGCTTCGGAGATGATGGTTTTCACCGTCTCCACGAAGTTTTCAATCTCGATGCGGCTCTCGGTCTCGGTGGGCTCGACCATGAAGGCTCCGGGCACGATCAGCGGGAAGTACACCGTGGGCGGATGGAAGCCGAAGTCGAGCAGGCGCTTGGCCACGTCCATGGTGGAGACGTGCGTCTCCTTCTTCAGGTCGCGATCGGTGAACACCACCTCATGCAGCGTGTCCACGTCCACGGAGACCGTGAGCGTGTCCTTGAGCAGCGAGCGGACGTAGTTGGCGTTGAGCACGGCCATCTCGGTAACCTTCTTCAGGCCGGAGCCGCCGTTCTCCATGATGTACGTGAAGGCGCGCACCAGGATCGAGAAGTTGCCGAAGAACGGATGCACGCGGCCGATCGTGTTGGGCAGTTCGGAGACCAGGCGATACCTGCCCTCGTTGGTGCGCAACACCCGCGGCACCGGCAGGTACGGGGCCAGCTCTTCAGTGCAGCCCACCGGGCCCGCGCCCGGACCGCCGCCGCCGTGCGGTGTGGCGAAGGTCTTGTGCAGGTTGAAGTGCATCGTGTCCACGCCCAGATCGGCGGGACGGACCTTGCCCATGATGGCGTTGAAGTTGGCGCCGTCCATGTAGACGTAACCACCGGCGCCGTGCACCAACTCGGAAATCTCCTTGAGGTGGCTCTCGAAGATGCCAAGCGTGTTGGGGTTGGTCACCATGATCGCGGCCAGCTCGTCGTTGAGGTGCGGACGCACCGCGTCGGGCAGCAGCACACCCTCGGGCCCCGTGACGATGAGCACGGGTTCGAAGCCGTTGAGCACGACAGACGCCGGGTTGGTGCCGTGAGCGGTGTCCGGGATCAGCACCTTCTTGCGCCGCGCTCCCTGTCCGCGCAGGTCGATGGCCTTCTTGATCAGGGCCAGGCCCGTGAATTCGCCGTTGGCGCCGGCTGACGGCTGCAGGGTGACGGAGTGGAAGCCCGAGACGCGGCACAGGGCGCTCTCGAGTTGGTACATCAACTCCAGCGAGCCCTGGACGAATTCGTCCTCCTGCAGCGGATGGGTGGCCGTGAAACCCGCAAGCCCGGACATCGCGTCGTTGATCTTGGGGTTGTACTTCATCGTGCACGAACCCAGCGGATACATGCCCGTCTCGATGCAGTGGTTCCACTGCGACAACCGCACGAAGTGGCGCACGACCTCAACCTCGGAGAGTTCGGGAAGGCCGGGAGCCTTTTCACGCAGGAAATGGCCGGGAAGGCCCTCGCAGTCAAGGTTTTCGGGTGCGGGCAGCGCGTGACCGGTGCGGCCCGGCGAGCTCAGTTCGAAGATCGGGGGTTCCCGATGGAGAAGACCGGAGTGAATATGGGTGGTCATCTTATTTTCCCTCCCGGTAGAACTCTTTGGCCAGCAGAATCGTGTGCGAGATGTCGTCGCGGCACGCGGTCTCGGTGGCAGACAGCAGGATCGCTTCCTTGTACTCGGGCTTGTCCGGATAGAAGCGGCCCAGCGGCACGCCGAAGAAGATGCCGTTGTCGGCCATGTGCGCGCGGAGTCCCTCGGCGTTTTTCGGAAACACCAGCGCGAACTCGTTCATGACGGGTCCCGACACCAGCTCGCAGACGCCCGGGATCTCGAGCAGGCCGCGACGCAGCTCCATGGCGCGGTTGCGCGACAGGACGGCCATGTCCTTGAGGCCTGAAGGGCCGAGCAGCGACATGTGCACGGTGAAGGCGAGGGCGACCAGCGCCTGGTTCGAGCAGATGTTCGAGGTCGCCTTTTCGCGGCGGATGTGCTGCTCACGCGTGGCAAGCGTGAGCACATAGCCGGGGTTGCCGCGGCTGTCGACGGTCTGTCCGACGATGCGTCCGGGCATCTGCTTGACGTACTCGTCACGCACGGCCATCAGCCCCAGGCCCGGGCCGCCCA
Organism: Myxococcota bacterium; assembly: GCA_018817795.1. GTDB lineage: Bacteria > Myxococcota_A > Polyangia > HGW-17 > HGW-17 > HGW-17. The sequence goes on from JAHITJ010000073.1 coordinate 28,615, forward strand.
TGCCGCCGGTGCCGGAGATGCCCATGCCCTCGCCCACGGCGATGTCCACTCCGAGCTGGCCCGGAGACGCAAGCACCGCCAGGTGCGACGGATCGGACACGCTCACGATCGAAAGCGCACCGCCCTGTCGAGCGGCGACTGCCACCGCGGCCACGTCCTCGACGACGCCCAGGAAGTTGGGGTAGCCCACCGCCACGGCGGCCACATCGGAGGTCACCGGTCCCGGCAGGAGGGTCGCGCCGGTCTTCCCGTCCAGCGGGAGCCAGCGGATCTCCACCTCTCCGAAGGCGTGCAGCATGGTGCGGATAACGGTCTGGGCGTGGGGATGCAGGCCCTCGGAGACCCACACCGAGCGGCGCTTTCCTTTGTGGACGCGAAGCGCCAGGAGCAGGGCCTCACCCACGGCCGAGGCTCCGTCGTACAACGAGGCGTTGGACACGTCGAGACCCATCAGTTCGGTGACGATGGTCTGAAACTCGAACACCGCCTGCAGGGTTCCCTGGCTCACCTCGGGCTGGTACGGCGTATAGGCTGTCTGGAACTCGGAGCGGCCGATGATGGTCTCCACCGCCTTGGGAACGGCATGAAACGGTGCACCCGCCGACGCGAGCATCACGCAGAAGACCTTGTTCTTCGAGGACAGGCCCTCGATGTAGCGGCGCAACTGGCACTCGGGCAGGCCCGGCGACTCGTCGGGCTTCTCGGTGCGCTGATCCCGCGGGATGGAGCGGAACAGTTCCTCGACGTCCTCGACCCCGATCGTCTTCAGCATGTGTTGGATATCATGTGGGGAATGGGGCAAATATCGCATGCACACTCCTTTTCTGGGAGGTATGGAAACCAAAAAGGCGTTCACCGGCCCCGGTGAAGAACAGGGGATCTATTCTTCTAAAGCGCAGTGATCCGAGTACAGCGTGGCGTCCAGGAGATCGCTGGTGTCGTCACCGCCGGACGGTTCGATTTCGAGAATCCATCCGTCGGTGTAGGGGGCGTCGTTGACGAGCTCGGGTGCATCGGCCAGATCTTCATTGAATCCGACGATCTTGCCGGAAACGGGCGCATAGATGGGGCTGGCGGTCTTCACGGACTCGATGGTGCCCACCTCGTCGCCGGCATCGACGACATCGCCTTCATCCACGGAAAGGTCGACTTCGACCACGTCACCCAGGTGACCCACCGCGAACGAGGAGATGCCCATGCGGTTGGTCTCGGGATCGAACCATTCATGCGTGCGGGAATAACGAAGATTGTTGGGATATTCACTCATTACCAATCTCTCCTTCACTGATTCTCTCGAAAGAATCCTCGATGAAAACGCATCCATACTCAGGAACGTTTGTAAAATGGTCCTTTCACCAGGGTCGCGGGGACCCACTTGCCGCCGGCGTCGACCACGATCGCGGTCTCGGGTTTGCTGTTCTCGGTCGGCACGTAGGCCATGCCGATGGACTGGTTCAAAAACGGCGTTCGCGTCCCTGAGGTCACGTGGCCGATCTTGGCGCCCGGGGCTTCGGGGGTCCCGCCCGGCAGATACACGTCGTGATGCTCGCGGGGGATGCCCTTTCCCGTGGCCACGAAGCCCACGAGCTTCCGTTTGGGCTTCTCTTCCTTCTGGCGCACCAGGGCCTCACGGCCGATGAAGTCACCCTTTTCCAGCTTCACGGTGAAGTTCATGCCGGCCTCCCACGGGGTCGTGGTGTCGTCGATGTCGTTCCCGTACAGCCAAAGGCGGGCCTCCAGCCGCAGCGTGTCGCGCGCACCGAGTCCGGCAGGAGCCAGTCCCAGCGGACGCCCGAATTCAAACAGGCGCTCCCAGGCGGCCTCGGCCTGGTCGGGGTGGAGGAAGATCTCGAAGCCGTCCTCGCCGGTGTAGCCGGTGCGGGCGATCATGGTCTTCCTGCCGCACAGGTCAATCCAGCCAAGCCCGAACCCGGGGATGGTGCCAAGATGATCCGCGCCGGCGGCCAGCGCCAGGATCTGGGCGGCCTTCGGGCCCTGCAGCGCCAGCAGCGCCACATCCTCGCTGACATCCACGGGCTTGACGATCCTGGCATGCTCGGAAAACCAGGCAAAGTCCTTGTCCTTGTTGGACGCGTTGACCACGATGATGAGGTCGGTGGCGGTGCGCTTGTACACGATGCAGTCGTCCACGATGCCGCCATGGGGATGGCAGATCGGGGTGTAGATGGCGTGGTTGTCGGGGATGGCGGCCACGTCGTTGCTCACCATGTAATTGATGGTCTCGAGCGCACCGGGACCCTGGAACAGGATCTCACCCATGTGCGCGACATCGAAAAGCCCGGCCTCCTGACGGACGGCCATGTGCTCCTTGCGGATGCCTTCGTACTGCATGGGCATCAGGTGGCCGGCGAAGTCGACCAACTTGGCACCCATTTTCGCATGAATACCGGTGTACGGAGTTTGTTTGGTCTGTGACATGAACACCTCCTGCCAGCGAGAATTGAACGAAAGATCAATTTCGGTCAAGAAAAAAAACCTGCTTTTTCAGCATTTGAAAAGTCTAGATATGATGCCGATTTTTTCTTCTTTTTCCGCGCTCTTCAGAGCGGACCCCGAAAGGCCCCGGGGAGTTGGTGAAATCTTTCGCGAAAAGCAGAAATCAGGCGGATGCTATTTGATGCGCCAGGGCTTCGGGAAGATGCGCCAGCGCTCGTTCACGTAAATGAGTCCGTCGAAGCGCATGCCGCGCTCCTTGCCCGGCTCGGTGAAGCGAACCATGTATATGGTCAGACCGGCCTTCAGATTGGGCGCCATCTCCAGCCAGCCGCCCGGAAATTCGCGGCTCTTCTCGGACTTGGCCTTCAGATCCTCGGAGGTGACCGACAACACGTTGATCTCGGTCTGCCCGGGTTTCGTCTTCAGCGTAAGCAGGCCCTTGTCCCAGGGCTCCTTGTAGGTCTCCGCGGCCTTCTTCGCAAAGTCACCTTCGAACACGGCGGCATAGTCCTCGGCTACAGGGCGCAGCAGGTTGGAGAGCTTCTCGGCGTTGGAGCCACCGTCGGCGATGAACTCGCCCATCAGTTTCTTCAGGCCTTCCTCGGTCCCGGGATACTGCCCCTTGGCCTGTGCGCCCGGACCGCCCTTCTTGCCGCCGCAGGAAACCGCGACCGCCAGGATCACCAGGAACAGACACCCACGCACAAAATAATTTTTCATTTTACGCCTCCTTAAGGGCAGTTGACGGCGTCTCAGCGCCAGAACGTACAATTCATGAAATCCATGCTGCCGGCAACCAGAAAATGGAGCGCCATGCCGGGCATGATGGAGCGGCCGTTGAGGCTCAGGCGGCACAGGATGAAGCCCGCGGCGATGGCGGCGAAGATCTCGGCCTCGGGCTTGCCCCAGTGCGCGACGACGAACGGCATCGTCGAGAACAGGATCGCCCCCTCGCCATAGCGTTTGTAAAGACCGAACAGCAGGTAGCCACGGAAGAAGAACTCCCACGCCAGCCACTTGATCAGGTACGCAGCCTGGTACATCACAAAATAGTCGAAACTGTTCTTGATCAGCGGCAGCTTCGGATACTTCGCCTGGAAACCGGCCGTCTGGGACATGAGGATGACCACCGGCACGAACGCCAGGAACAACAGCAGCACGATGCGGAACTCCCGGCCGGCGCCGGCGAACCGGACCCCCAGGTCCGCCGGGGTCAACTTCAGGAAGAACCACGACAGCGCGACCGGCAGACACATCAGCAGCGCGAAGGCCACGACATGGGAGTACAGATACGAGTACAGACCCACCTTCGCAGCAGGCAGGGTCTTGGCGTACTGCGGGAACATGCGCACGAAGTCCTCGGGCTTGCCGTGATAGAGGTACAGGATCAGCACCGCGCACCCTGTGACGGCTACGAACACGCTCTGGAAGTCAAGCTCGGGAAACCAGTGATGGAACCAGCCGCCGGGATCGAGCCGGACGGGGGTCGAAACCGTCTTTTTTGTCGCGGAGCGTTTCATCCGCAAAAACCCCTGTGTTTGATGATGTTTCGTTGGAAGGTCGCTGGACGGGAAGGATGCAGGCCGTGCATCAGATGTCCAGGTATTCCTTTTCCTTGCGCTCCTGCTCTTCCTTGCAGCGGATGCACATGGTGGTCACCGGACGGGCCTTGAGGCGCCCGGCGGTGATTTCCTCCCCGCAGGACTCGCAGATGCCATACTGTCCCTCATCCATGAGCGTGATCGCGTCTTCGATCTTGCGCAAAAGGAACTTCTCGCGGTCGCGGATGCGCAGCTCGAAGGAAAGCAGGTACTCGCTCGAGGCCAGATCGTTCTCGTCGGCCAGCTCATCCCGGTCCAGCCCCAGATCCGTGGTCATCTGGTTCTTGGCCGCGTCGAGCAGCTTCTGACGGCGCATGTTCAGGTCGGCGCGGATTTCTTCAAGGTCCTTGGGAGAAAGGGGCATGTCGGTTCTCCTTTCCATGGCCTTCACAGGCACAGGGAACAAACAGAAAACACAGTGTCCCGGATGCACCGTCGGTTGTCAAGGGTTTTGATGGTCTTCGATACGGGGAAAAGCGGGAATTCAACCCGGGGGCCGGCGCACGAAATGGGGCATCTCGGTCGGTATTTCCAGGCTCAGTTCGACAAAGCCGGCATACTCCCCGCCTTCAAACCACGGGGTCTGGTAAATCATTTTATTCACGCCGGCCTTCTCGATGGTGTAGACGTTCTTCTGACGGTGCTCCATCAGATCGAGGAGCTTGCTGCGGGCCGGCTCCGGGTGACAGTCGATCAGGCTCTGGCCGAGCAGGGATCGGCCGCCCCAGCGCTCGAAGGAGCGCACGGCGCGTTCGTTCATGTACAGGATGATGCCGTCGCGATCGCAGACCGTGACGGCGCCGTCGAAATCAAGAATCCAGTCAGGCATCATGGGGGCTCCTCCAGTCGCGGAAATATGCTACAATTCCGGCGCGAAAGAAAGCTGTCCGCTTTCGCCGCGGAAAGGGCAACTTCGTTGCCGCCATGAAAGGAAGGCCCGTACCCATGAAAAGATTCCTGATTCCATTGATGTGGCTCCTCCTGCTGCCCGCCTGCGACGACACGGCGGGGAAGTCCGTGTGTCCCGACGGCATCGCCACCGGCTCCGAGAGCTGCGACGGCACCGACCTGCGCGGTGCCACATGCCAGACACTCGGCTATTACGGCGGCGCGCTGGCCTGCTCGGCTGAGTGCGGCTGGGATCTGGCGGGCTGCGAGCCCTCGGGCCGCTGCGGAGATTCCATCGTCCAGTCGGCCTTCGAGCAGTGCGACGGCACCGATGTGGGTCTTGCAACGTGCGAAAATCTCGGACTGGGGACCGGTGAGATCCTGTGTACGTCCAACTGCCGCATTGACGACTCCGGCTGCTCCAATCCTGCCGTCTGCGGTGACGGCCTGCTCCAGGGATCCGAACTGTGCGACGGCCTGGATTTCGGCGGCCAGACATGCAACGGCCTCGGCTTCGCCGGCGGGCAGCTCGCCTGCAACACCTCCTGCGAGTTCGACACCTCCGCATGCCAGGCTGCAGCCGTGTGCGGCGACGGTATTGTCGGCGACGGCGAGGTGTGCGACGGCGCCGACCTTAACGGGCAGACCTGCACCGGCCTCGGATACTACGGCGGGGACCTCGCCTGCACGGGCGCCTGCACACTGGATCAGGCCCCCTGCGCGGCCGCCGGACGCTGCGGCGACGGCACGATCCAGGGCACCTTCGGAGAGGTCTGCGACGGCGCCAACCTGGCAGGGCAGACCTGCGAGACCCGCGGCTTCGTCGGCGGCACCCTCGCCTGCAGCACCTCCTGCTCCTTCAATGAGAGCGGCTGCGGAGACAGCCAGGCCGACATCGTGTGCGGCCGCTGGAACGCCGACCGCGTCGACATGAACGAGGGCATCTGGTCGGGCAGCGTGAACACCTGCAGCGCAGGCGACATCGGGGCCCCCGGCCGCGCCAACGCGCTCAAGTTGGTCAACCTGTACCGCTTCCTGGTGGACCTGCCCCCGGTGACGACGGATCCCACCCTCGATGCCAAGGCCGAGAAGTGCGCGCTGATGATGACCGCCAACAACACGATCAACCACTTCCCCCCCACCAGCTGGACCTGCTACTCCGCCGACGGCGCCAACGCCGCGGGCTCCTCCAACCTGGCGACCACGCCTGGCGTCCAGGCCGTGGATCTCTACATGGTCGACCCGGGCAACCCCACGACCATGGGCCACCGTCGCTGGATCCTCTCCAACTCCTTCGGACCCACGGGGCTGGGCTCGACGAACTCCTACTCCTGCATGTGGGCCTTCGGCAGCGGCAACGCCGGCAAGAGCTGGACGGCCTACCCGGGGCCGGGCATCTTCCCGGTCCAGGCGGTGAATCCGTCGTGGTCGTCGATCGACCAGACCGGCTGGACGCTGCAAAGCGACTCGATCAACCTCGGCTCGGCCGTGGTCACCATCACCATGGACGGCAGCACCGCCCGCCCGGTGACGATCACCCACCTGGGAGCGAACTACGGCTCCTCCTATGCGATCTCCATGATCCCGCAGGGCTGGTCCACGCAAGCCGGCCACACCTATCACGTCTCGGTCACGGGCGTGACCCCGGCGATCTCCTACGACGTCGAGGTCGTGGACTGCTCGGCGTTCTGACGCGACAGTTCTTCATAGCAACGATTCATTTGACGAGACTGGAAAAGGGGTTTAGCCTCGGGTTTTACGCCGGATTTTTCTCCACGGCAGAAGATCCGGCGGCTCCGTGTCAGAGAGGTGTCCACGATGTTCTTCAAGGCAAAAGAAGGCTCCACGACCGCACTGATCCAGTTGTGCATAGGCTACTTCATCTTCTACGTGATCACCGGCGTATCCGTTAAGTATTTCCTTAATGGTGCTCCCGGGTTCCCCGCCATGGAGGGCATGGAGTTTCTTGTATACTCCACGGCCGGCGGCATGGGCATCTCCATGCTCGTGGTGATGATCCTGAAATGGTATCGCTTCGAATCCCCGAACCGGGCGAAACTGGGTCCGTTCGACGTGCCCGCGGAGTTCCTGTACATCATTCCGTCTGGCATATGCACGGCCGTGGTCGTTCCTACCACCACGCTGCTGTACAGTTTTGACGGCATCTCGGTCATGGTGGCCATGGTCCTGATGCGGGGCTCGGTCATCGTCATCTCCCGCTTCGTCGACGAACTCCAGATCCGGCAGGGCATCCTGAAGCGGACCGTCTACATGGAGGAGAACATCGCCGTGATCATCGCCATCGCGACGGTGGCCCTCGGAATCCTGAGCCCGGCCAAGGGAGGCGCCAGTCCGTTCTCCTCGGTCCCGGTGATGGTCATCTTCATCTCCTACATCTGCGCCTACGCCCTGCGCATCTACATCATGAACTACTACAAGAACACCCGTCCCAAGGGCTCCACCGGCTCCAACAAAGGGTTCTTCGCCATCGAGCAGATCACCGCCACCACCACGGTCGGGCTGGTGACGCTGGTGCTGCTCGTGCTGTACACCGCCGGCGTCGTCTCGGGTCCCCGCTCCAATTGCGTCGCGGAGTCGATCCTCTCCCCCAACCCGGGCTGGTGGTACTGGGCGCTGCTGGCCGGCGCGGCCTACGGCGTCGTGGCCTTCTTCTCCGTGTTCATCTTCATGTTCAAGGGACGCACGGCCACCTTCGCCGGTCTGGTCAACCGCCTCACGAGCCTGGTGGCCGGCACCATCGCCACGCTGCTGTTCGCGGTGATGTTCGGCGGCAAGTATCCGCACTACATGGACTGGGTCGGACTGGGCCTGATCCTGGTCGCCGTGGCGTTCATGACCAAGGCCGAGAAGCGGCGCGCCCGGGAACTTGCCCAAGAGGAACTTGGGTAGGCCCAAGAGGAACGAAATCTGGATTCGGACCTCTCCGGGTCCGGCCTACTTGTCCTTGAGATCCGAAATGGCGAACCAGGTCTGGGTGGGGCGGATCCGGCGGGGAGAATCCCTTGGCTCGGGGGGCCGGCGATCACCCGGCTCCACGGTCGCGCATTCGGTCTGGTAGCCCTGGATGGTGTACACCAGCGCTCGGTCGAAGAAGTCCATCATCATGACCATCAGTTCGAACACGCCGTGCATCTGGAGGGCATCGGAGAACAGGCTCTCCTCCTCGAGCACCTCCATGAGAATGGTCTTCTCCAGGGACAGCGCCACGACGAGTTCGAGCAACTCGAAGCCCTCGGCGCAGCGACGACGGCCCAACTGGAAGTAACGGTCCTTGGCCTCCTCGCGGGAGATGCGGTGATCCAGCCAGTGCCCGAGGGAGGCGTAGACGTTTTCGGCGCGCCTGCCCAGTTCGACCTCGGACAGCCGCCGGTAGGAGGTGGTCAGCGGGTTCTCCAGCACCACCTTGCTCCATCGAGCCCCGAGCGCGGGCGCCTTGCGTTCTATCAGTTCAATCATTCGAGTGGAAAGGATCATGGTATACTCCCGTCCGGCGAAGGTCAGTCGCGCATCCGGGCCATCTGGCGTTCGTCGTCCTTGCGTCGCAGATCCTCGCGTTTGTCGTACTGACGCTTGCCCCGGACGAGCGCGATTTCAAGTTTCGCCTTGCCTCTATCGTTAAAATATACCGTCAGAGGAATGAGGGTCAACCCCTTTTCCCGGGTTTTCACCGTGATGCGGGTGATCTCGATGCGGTTCATCAGCAGCTTGCGGCGGCGCAGGGGCTCGTGGTTATAGCGGTTGGCCTGCTTGTACTCGGCGATCCGGGCGCCCACCAGCCACAGTTCCATCCCGGCGACCTCGACGTAGGCGTCGGCGATGTCCATCCCGCCGCCCCGCAGGCTCTTGATCTCGGAGCCGGTCAGCGCCATGCCGGCCTCGTGACGCTCCACGATCTCGTACTCGAAATGTGCCTTGCGGTTGCGTACCACGACCTTTCCGGTCACAGTGGATTGCTTTTTTTTGGCGGTCGTCATCGGGGTACAGTCGATTCCGGATCAGTAAATGCGGTCCACGCGGCCCTGCACTTCCTTGAAGGTCGGGCGGGCGGGCTCTACCTGGCGGCCGAAGCAGATTCCCATGTTTTCGAAGAAGCGGCACTCCTCAAGGTCCACAAAGCGCTGCTTGATCAGTTCTGCGGTCTTCTGGAAGCGGATCTCGGTGCCCTTGACCTCGACCACGGAGACGCCGGAATATCCAGCCATCAGCAGCTCCACCGCTGCCACACCGGCCTCGGCGCCGAAGTTGACGTCATAGGCCGAGGAGCCGCCGGAGCGGACCAGGTGGGACGGCTGGATCATGCGGATCTCGGGCATCTCGTAGAGCTTCTCCACGAACATGCCGGTCTTCTTCATCATCTCCTTGGTGAACAGGTCATGCTCCATGCGCTTCTTGAGCTCCTGCACGACGTACTTGCCCGCGCCGGAGAGCTTCTTGTGGCCGAACGAGTCCACGCCGGCGGTGTCGTCGGTGAGCTCGGCACCGGAGGAGTCGCGGATGCCCTCGGCCACCACGATCGAGTACGTGCCGGCGTTGACATCGCTCTCCATGATGCGGCGCCAGTAGATGGTCTTCATGTGCTCATAGAGCACGTCAAAGTCGACGGGCAGCTCCGGAATCAGGATCGCGTCGGCGGCCCCGGCGATGCCGCCGCGGAAGGCCGTGTGGCCGGCGTAACGGCCAAAGACCTCGATGACCATGATGCGGTTGTGGGTGCGCCCTGTGGTCTTGAGGTCCTGGGTGATCTCGGAGATGCGGTTGATCGTGGAGTCGCCGCCGACCGAGTAGGAGTTCAGGTCCAGATCCATGGTCTTGGGTGCATGGATGCAGCGGATGCCGTTGCTGGCCAGATCCACGAGCACCGAGCCGGTGTCGTCACCGCCGGAGATGATCAGCCCGTCGATGGAGTGCTTGGCGAGGCCCTCTTTGATCCGCTCGTACTTCTTCTCGTCCTTGATCGAGGAGATCTTCACACGAGAATGGCCCGCCTCCGAGCCGGCCACCGACACGTTGACGTTGTCGAGGCGGCGGGGGGTCAGTTCGGTGAGCTTGTCGAACTCAATCAAATTATACAGGCCGGCATAGCCGTTGGGGATGACCAGCGCCTTGATGCCGTGGGAGAGCGCGGTGAGGCTCACGCCCTTGACCACCGCGTTGAGGCCGGCGCAGTCGCCGCCGGAGGTGATGATGCCGATGTTGCGCATTTGCATGAGGGTCAACTCCTTTCGGGTTCGTTTCGATCAGGTTTTCGCCTGCGAAAGCGGGGGATTTATAGCATTGAACGGAAAGAAGGGGAAGAAGGAAGAAAAAGGGTGGTCGGACGGGTCAGACTGGTCAGACGGGTCGGACTGGTCAGACTGGTCAGACGGGTCCTACTCCCGCTCGATCCCCTCCAGCTCCAGGTACAGGGCGGCCTTGAGCAGCGTGTTGGCGGTGTGGTGGGTGACGTCGGCGCGGAGCGTGCGTCCGTCGGGGGTCTGGGGCCAGGCGCCCTCGACCAGGACCGGGTCGACCGCGCCTCGTGTGTCGCCGGCGCGCAACTGGAGCTTCTGCAGCGCGTACAGGGCGAAGAGCGTGCTCTCACGATAGGTCAGGGCCCGCTCTGTGTCGCCCCGCAGGACGGCCAGCCGGTACCCGTCCACGACCCCCTCCAGGCGCAGGGCGGTGCGCCAGGTGGCCCCACCACCGGCCTCCGGGCAGACATAGTGGCCCAGCTTTTCGAGATCGCCGGTGTTGTGGGGCAGGTGCTGGGACGCCACGATCGGATCGGTCAGCCGGAACAGGTACTCAGGGATCCATTCCAGCGGCCGCTGCGCGTACAGCCGCAGCAGCGGATCGGCCACCCAGAGGCTCATCAGATAACCCTCGTCGGTGGCCTCGTAGGACCGCTCCGGGTGCAGATACAGCCAATAGCCCGTGCTCTCCATCGCATCCAGGTAACGGACGTCCCCGGTGATTTCGTGGAGCCTCCCGAGGGCCTGCAGGGCCTGCCCCCACTGCAGGGCGCCACCCCGGGTGAAGAGCCCGCCCTCGCCTATGCTGCGCAGCAGGTACAGCCCCAGTTGGTCTATCAACCCATCCCGGGACGAATCACCGGTCTGCTGGGCGTGGGAGGTCAGGCTCAGGAGCAGAAGCGCGGTGCCTCCCAGATCGGCCAGCGAGGCAGAACCGTCGGCCTGCTGCGTCACCTGTGGGGTGATCCATCGCAGCGCCCACTCGGTGGAGAGGGAGAACTCCGGCCGCCCCGTGAGCTCGGCCAGCATCGCCTGCGTGAAGGTGCTGCCGCACTGGCGATGAATCTCGTCGTCGTCGGCCCACGTTCCGGTGCGGAGGTCGTACTGGTAGCCGAAGCCGCCGTCGGAACGCTGAACCTTCATGAGATAGTATCCACCCAGGGCGGCCGCGTAGATGATTCCGTCCTCGCCCGTGTCCGGACCGGAGAGCGAAAGCGGCGGGGTCAGGGCATCGGCGGCCTCGGTGATGGTGGCGTATTCCGCTGGCCATTGGCCGCGCGGAAGGCGGGAGGAATCGTAAGTGCAGAAGGCTGGCTCCTCGAGGACGAAGTTTCTCAGGGAGGTCAGATCCTCGCTGCAGCCGACTGTGATGACCAGCAGGAGGAGAAGCCCCATGGACCAGGGAATCCAGGAAGGACGTGCTGGGCGCACACCCGAGGGGGGCGTGGATCCACCAACAGCGGAAAAGACCTGAGAATCGATCCTTTCATGCCTGCCTATTTCCATGCGATGCCTCCGAGATAGCCGATGACGCTCTCGGCATTGCCGTTGCCCTCGTAGCTGTCGGATTCGGCGATTATCTCCATCTCCGTGTGACCCAAAACACGCAGCGCCGACATCATGATCGCGGTGGGGATCTCACCGCAGATCGAGATCTGCTGGCCGGTGACGTAGTCGTACAGGCCCTGCACATCCAGCGCAGCCACGTAATCCCGAAGCACCGCGTCCTTGGCGCGGGCGATCTCCAGGGGCTCGCGGTGCACCAGATCCGTCGTCGTCAGCAGCAGGACATCCTCTCCGGCGGCCTCGAGGTCTTGCATGAAGGCGGCCAGGGCAGCGCCCACCTCGTTGACGCGATCGTGGGTGAAGTCCTTGAAGTGGTTGCGGCTGTTGTCGGCAAAGGCGATCACGATGATCCGGGCGTCGGGGTTGACGTACGGCAGGAAGACCACCTGCAGTTCGGCCGGGTGGCTCTCAAAGGGCGCCTCCTCGGCGACCAGCTCCGGGATCCGCGCCTGCAGCTCCGTGACCAGCGTCCGGTCCACCGGGACCGCATAGCCCGGGATCAGCCACGGCCCCTGATCCCAGACGGCCATGGGTGACCCCTTCAGGTCGTGGTCCGACGCCAGCACGATCACCACCCCGGGCACCTCGACGCGGGCGAGCACCTCGGCCTGCACCACGCCCGAGTACCGCAGGCTCGCGTGGGGCGTGAGCACGGCCGTCGCCCGACGACGCTCCGGCGCCTGCACGTCCCGCATCAGGCCCACGACGTTGCGATACAGGTCCACCGGGTCCCCCGGATAAAAGTCGTCTGCGTACATCCACATGCGGGCATCGGGATCATCAGCGCCGGGCTGGGGCCCGGAGAAGTCCGGCGTCTCGATGTCGTCCCACCCGGTCTTGGTCTCGTCGGAGCATGCGACGGCCGAAAAAAGAAGCAGGACCCACAGCGCCAGCACGGTGGCACCCGGGGAAATCCAACTTATGGGCGGGGGGGATTCAAATCTTCGCATGGGCATCCTCACTCCACGATCACCCTTCCACTGAACCCAGCCCCATGTCAAGCCTCTTGGCCGGGTCAGTTTCACAGCCGCAGGGTCAGCCAGGTCGCCACATCGGCGGGCAGGATCGTCTCCTCCCAGACCTCGGAGAGCAGGTCTGCCAGGGCCTCGTCGGCGGGGATGATCGTCAGCGGATCGGCCGCGAAGTCGGCCACGTACGATGTCGGTGAGAGCCACTCCAGAAGCCGCGCGGCCACTGACGAAATGGACTCTCCGCGGCCCTCGAGCACGCGGATCCGGGCCAGGTACGCGGTCATCGCGGGGCGGCTCCAGGCATACCAGCGGGTCGCGCCGTCGGGCACCAGGCGGGAGATCAGGTAGCCCGTGGCCAAGGTGGTCATCGAGGGAAAGACCGGCTCGGCCGACATCGGGCCGTGGGTCAGCGAGGTCGTCTCCCAGTCGACGGGCGTGTCGTGGGTCCAGGTCAGCGCATCCACGCCCGGGCAAGCCGCGACCAGATCGGTGCTCTGGGAAAACGGCACCAGGGTATCCCAGTCGTCGTGGAGCACCAGCGTG
>JAHITJ010000074.1 GCA_018817795.1 Myxococcota bacterium
CGGCGGCGCGGTGTTGTGATGACGCGCGCCCATCTCCCCCGCGGGCCGCCTTCGGTGTCGCCGACGTGTCCTTGATCGCGCCATGGTGGCACGGTCGAAGTCCTTGATCTTATACACCCTTTCACGAAGGAGCACTCGTGATGTTTACTCAACTTTTTGACCTTCCCGCTGATGCGTTCGGCCCGCCCGCTTTGGACACCCTGCCCGACATCCTTGATGTCGAACAGGTCGCCCAGTTGCTGCGAGTACGAAAGAACGCTGTCTACCGCATGATCGAACACAGACAGATCCCCTGCCGCAAGGTCGGGAAAAGCTATCGCTTCAATAAGGCCACCATTTTGGCCTGGCTGGCCGGCGACCAGCGCAACGCGGCATAACCATGCGTCCCTGGCCCGGGCGGCGCTTCTGCCGTCCGGGCGTATGGGGTGCAAAACGTGAAAAAGGAGTTGAAGTATGTCTAGGAAATTTGAAAGAACAAACAGAAGTCATATGAGCATCTACAAGAAGGAAATCGACCGCACGATCCCGGCCAACGACGATATCCGTCGCATCCTCCCGGAGGTCCTCGACGACCTAGGTATCTTCCACGATCGAGAGTGGTACTTCGATCCCGCGAATGTCAGATCGGTTGACCAGTACTACCTGTTGCCGACCTTCAATCATGACCCCGAGACGCATGGTCTCTATGAATACGACATCGAACGAGATCGAATCGTGATCTCTGGCACGGTCCTGTATGTCAGGGACGACAACGTCATCTACCGAGTGTTGTATCGAGCCGTGCTCGAACGTCATTTTGCGGTGGAAATGATCCAGAGAGTACAAAGTGACGGCCTCGCCAAATTTGTCGATAATGAAGCGGCGTATGAGAAGATGCGTCCCTTCCTGCCAGGGCTAGCGAAATTCAGAAAATTGATGGCGAACTGCAAGGTCTCTGCGGAAAAGGTGTTTGCCTGGCGCGAACAGCACTCCGTATTCCTCGTCTGGGAAAACCCGGTGAAGGCAACGGTCCGCCGTGTGGTGATGTTCGCCATCGAGAAGGAACGATGCGACGAACGAGCCTACCGCTTGGAACATCAGCCTGAACTGTTCAAGACAGAGGAAGACAACTAACCAAGTCGTGCGTCGGGGCCGGCCAGGCCTGTGCTTGGCCGGCGCCCGGCGGCGCTTCCAGAAAGGAACACAACGTTGAACACCCAACTACTTCGCGAACACGTCGCCCGTATCGAGCAGCAACTCCAAGAAATCACCAATGAATTCCACATGATCACGACCATCCTCAATGGAGTTGATGGCCAAACTTGTGATACGCATCAACAGCCGCCCACCCCCATCGCGTCTTGCCCACCTGTTTCCAGCGTCGCCCCGGCGGCCACGGCCGCGCCGGCAAGGAACGGCATCACGGCCCGTCAACTCGAACTACTTAAGAAGCTCGCCGGCGATTGGACGTCCTTTGAGGACAAGTGCAGGAGCCGCTTCGGGAAAGCGGTTTCCGGCCTGTCAACCAGAGAAGCCAGCGGCCTGATCACCGATCTCATTGCAGTCAAAAACGCGGCTCAGCCCGCGCAAGCGCCGGTGAAGGCCGGCGATCCACTCTAACCAAGTTGCGCGCCGGGGCCGGCCGAGTTCTGCGAAGAGCTTGACCGGCGCCCGGCGGCGCGCTATGGTGCCTGCAACGCGAAATTCTGCAGGCCAGAAAGGCCGATGACTTATGTCTGAAATTATCGTCGCTTATCCGTACGAGAGGCGTGGCCGCGAACTGTTCCGCGTCGACCACTGTTTCAAGGATCACGAAGGCATCCCCCGCCGCCTGAAGAAGCGTGGGTTCGAGAGTCGAGGCGCAGCCATCACATGGGGCGAGAAGGAACTCTCGATGATCCAGAACGGCATCAAGAAGGTGGTGCCCGGGCACAAGCGCGGACCACGGGTGAGTCACACCGTGGAGAGCGGCCTGCGCGCCATTCTCAAATGGATGGAGGACACCGCCCGCAAGAAGAAGTCGACCTTGTTCGTGGACGAGATGGCGCTGCGAAAGCATGTGTTCTCTGTCGTTGGCGAGATCCCTTGGGAGGAGCTCACCCAGCAACACTGCGACGGACTGACGGAAGCCGCCCGGAACATGAACTCCCCGCGACACCTGTACGCGATGAAGACATGCCTGGACGTGGCCGAAAAGGCGGGTATCGGCAAGCTGCCTGTGGTAATCGAGACAGTCAAGCCGAAGACAAAACTGAAGACGGATTACCTGGACTCGGACGAGATCGAGTTGCTCTGCGCGAACACAACACCGTACTGGTCGGCGGTCATCCGGTTCCTGTTCCACACGGGACTGCGCATCGGAGAGTTCGTCGCCCTGGAGTGGAGAGATATCGACCTGCGAAAGAACGCCGAGAGCGTGCGTGTGGAACGCAACGTATACTTCACGAACAAGGGTCCCCAGGTGCAGACCACGAAGTCCGATCGCATCCGGGTCCTGCCGCTGAATGAGGCAGCAGTGCAGGCGATCAGAGAGATTGCGGCGATCCGCTTTCCGAAACAGAAGTTGGAGCCGCAGGCAGATGCACCCCTTGAACGCCGTCTGGTGATCGCAGACACCAACGGCGATGGCTACTACAATGGCAAGAAGCTCAACTACATCCTGCAGCAGGGCTGCCGCAAGGCCGGCCTGCGACATATCTCCGTCCACCAGTTGCGCCACTCGCACGCCAGTTGCATGGTCAATGCCGGCGTGTCGATGCCGGTGGTCTCCGCACTGCTGGGTCATTCCAGCCTGCAGGTCACGTCCCGGTATGCTCACTTGTCGCAGGACAACCTCCGTGCTGGCGTGAAAGTTCTGCAAAATCAAACAGTTACCATCGCCGTGAAGTGAGCGTGAATAGGTTTGACGGAAACGCACTTGCGCCCAAGTTAAGGAAATGCTATTTCATGAATGGAGAAAAACTGAGGTTTTTCAACAGGATTCTAACATGCTGATTTACTCCCTGCAGTAAGAAACTTTGTATTTGGAAAAAACTTCAACAACTTTGGTGGACCGTCTCAGAAAAGATACGAGAGCCCCAGCGAGAACTCGGGGATGATGCGCACCTCGTGACGCGTCGGCTCGTCATGGCCATCACGGGGCATCCAGCCGCCGAACAGGGAATCCGGCCCGTCGAGGTTTCCATCGTAGATAAGCACCGTAAGCCCCCCGCCGATATTGAAGTTCATAAAAGGAATCAGCGAGAAGGCCACCAGCAGCGATCACGCCTCCACACGGGGCAACTGGACGGTCACGAGGGTTCCTCCGTCCCCGCCGGCGCCACGCACGGTGATATCGCCTTCGTGGTCGAGGATGATTTTCTTGGCCAGCGGAAGGCCCAGACCGGTGCCTGAGGGCTTGGTCGTGTAATACGGCTCGAAGATCAACTCCGGGTCAGGGACTCCGGCACCATGATCCTCGATGTGAAAATGAAGATACCGTCGGCTGACGGTGACCCAGAACGAGACGGGGATGTCCTTCCCCGCGTCTTTTTGGGCGTGAATCGCGTTCTCGATGATGTTCAGCAGCGCCCGCTTCATGAGCATGCGGTCGACGTTGAATTTGGCGTCCTGAGGCAGGCGATCCCGCAGCAGCAGCGACGAGGGCCCCCAGGTCACGTTGGCGAGTTCGACGAGCTCGTTGACGAACTCCGCGACCGGGATCACCTGCACCTGTTTGTCCGGGAGCCGTGCCAGCGCTCCGAAGGCCTCGACGAGCTTCTGCAGGTCAGCCACCTCCTCTCGCACCATCTTGACGGCCGTGTCGACCAGGTTCGCATACTTCGGATTGTCGCGTGGCGCCTTCTCATGGATCTGCTGAACCGCCAACAGGATCGGCGTCAGCGGGTTCTTGATCTCGTGGGCCAGACGCCGCGCCACCTCCTGCCAGGCGCCCATGCGTTCGAGATAGCGGATGCGCTTGCGGTTGGCGGACATCTCCTTGACCATTCCGTTGAAGTCGGCCACCAGCGTGGACAGTTCGTCGGTCCGGGTTTTGGCTTCCACGCTCACATCGAGGCGACCTTCGGCGACCGCACGCGTGGCCGTGGCGAGGTTGCGGATGCTGCGGGTCACGTTCTTCAGGAACGCGTTGGCTGCCAGGTAGGACGCCAGCACGATCACGCACAAGGCGATGAAAAAGAGGGTCCAGTAGTATTTCCGGATGCCCTGATAGATCCGCAGGATCTGGACGCTCTCCTCATAGTTGATCGCCAGGCTCTGGTAGTTCTTCATGTCGTCCGGAGGCGTTGCCAGCAGGATCCGGATGTCGAAGTGCGGCGTCGCATGGAGGTATGCAAGGTGACGGTACTCTGTGGTGAGCAGCACCGGCCTGCTCACCTCGTATATCGGAACCGGGCGACGGTGGGCCCCAGGATCCATCCACGATTTCTGGGATTTTGAACTCAGCGGCGGAAAGATCGCGATTTCGGCGATCTCCTCGGTGGTCTCGAGCACCTCCTGCAGCAGCGGTCCGCTGGCGGCGGAGAATGGCTCGGCAGGGAGCCGCCGCTCAAGCTGGTGTCCGAGCAACTGGGCCTGCATCGAGTAGCGCTGCTTCTTGTCATGGACCAGCGAGAGGAACGAGTTCGTGACCGGGTTCTTGGTACGAATCAGGTTTTGAAGATGATTCTGCACCAGATGATCATGCGCCGACATTAGATAATACAACAGCCCCATCGCCAGAAACGACGGGAAGACCGATGCCGTGAGCAGCGAAAAGTAGATCCGGGAGGAGATCGTGTGCTTCACGGGGTCAGAACCTCCCGTCCGGAGATCGAGCCCGAGCGCAGTGTCACGGTCAGATCGGAACCCCCGACGCTCTTGTCCACGAACAGCGAGAGCACCGATCCCATGTACCCGGAAAACTGGCTGCCCTTTTCGCTCTGGCGCAGCCACAACTTCACCTTCTCCAGCAACTTGCGCGAGATCGGGTTGAGCTGGACCTGGACTTCGACCCAATACCGGCGTTGGGCGGACAGGTTCACCTTCTCCGGAAACGAGAAATCCGAGAGCGTCGCGACGTGCCGCAGCAACTGGGAGTAGCGGGCCACCGTCACCTGCTGGGTCTGCCCACGGCCGCTGCACTCGACGTTCCACGACTCTTCCCAGAGATCAAAGGTCACCGCGCAGTATCGCAGGGCGACGGCCACGGAGCGATCACCGGGGTTTTCCTTGAGTAGCACACGGTATATCAGGCGCTGGGTCAGCCCGGAGCGCATCTTGCGTTCGAACGCGGGCGAAGGCAGCGTGCCCAGGGAGAAGTTCACGCTAAGGCGCCCCCGCTCCAGCCGGAGCAGCCTTGCCGGCGTCTGCGCCCCGGCCGGGGACACCGGAAGCAGAACAATGGCGAGTAGGACGAGGACGCGCAACGCGGTCATGACCTAGAACGGCATCCGGGAAAGCGCATTGGCGAACGACAGCCGGAAGATGCCCATTTTTGTGTCCAGGTGGAGACCGAAGTCCAGGGTAAGGTCCACCGGAAGCGCATCACGCAGGGAAGTCTCCCGGAAACGCAGCTGGGCCGGGGTGGCCAGGCCCATGACGCCGGCGGAGAAGAACAGGTGCCCCCGGTAGATGAATCCCGAGCGGGAGAACAGCGGATAGTCATACCTGAATGACAACTTGAACGCGGCCGTTCCCCAGCGCGCCTCGGAGATGCCGGTGTCCAGGAAGTTCGGGCTCGGCGACACCGAGAGGTTCAGACCCAGCGCCCGCGGAGCCACGAGATCCTGCAGGTCGCCGATGTAGAACTTGTCGAACAGGGCCGGATCCCCCATCATCATTCCACCGAAGAAGTGCAATGAAAAAATGTGGCGCCCCAGCCGTCGGTAGTGCTCGATCTGCAGCTCGCCGCGGGTGTAACTGTAGGAGGAAAAGAAGACCGGGCTTCCGATCCTTCCACCGAGCTCCAGGAGCGTACCCGACGAGGGCAGGTTCTCCCGGTCGCGGGTGTCCCAGGACAGGCGTCCGGACAAAAAGCCCAGAGCACTGAAGCCGTCCTGAAGCCCGAAGTGGATCTGGCGGGAGGTGCCGTCCGGGAAGTGGCGGATGCGCTCGCCGGGGAGCGTGGTGTGCAGCAGCTCCGAGCTCAGCCCCACGTGCAGGAAGAGCCGGCCCAGCGGAAGGAAAGTCTCGGTCCAGAAGCCGCCACGCTGGTAGTCCAGCGACAGGAAGTTCTCCGGATCACCGTCGTCGGCCTCTCCATAGGTCCGGTAGAACTCGGTCCCGTTGGCGTAGCGTGCGCCGAGATGCAACGGGATGGGAAGCCACTTGGGAGCGAACAGGGAACTCTCGACGGCATATTGCGGCCGGCCCTCCATGATATCGGAGCGGGCCGTCCCCACCGCCGCCACCGACAGCCGCATGCCCTTGCCGAGGAAATTGCCCTCCTGCAGCCCGAGCCCCAGCCAGAAGGGGATGATCCTCGAGGCGCCGAAGAACAGGTGACGGATGATCAGTGTCTGCCGCTCCTCCACCCGCACGATCAGGATGACGTTGCCCCGTCGCCGACCCTTCTTCAACTGGAACTCCACGTGGTGGAAGATGCCCAGAGCCAGAAGCTGGAGCCGGGCGGCTTCGAGCCTGGGATCATCGGGGGTCAGGAGCGCGCCGGGCCGGATGCCGATGATCCGGGCCACCATTTCGCAACTAGTTTTTTCCAGTCCGTCTACCTGAATGGCCTCCACCGTGAGTTGGGGGAGCCGGTTGACCGGGCCCTCCGCGGGGGAAGTCAGTAGCAGAATCAAGGTGAGAATCGTTGACATGGGTGAGCCGGTCCGCGGGCGCAACCTTACGCCGCTTTCGCTGGTCTGACAATGCAAAAATGGAAAAGCACCTGCAAAGTTGGCCCAAAAATCGCATTTCATGGTATAACATGCTGCGCGCCCGAACCGGGCTTTTCCTTCGTACGAGGCAACCATGCAGAAATATTTCCTTCTCCTCTCCATGTTGTGCTTCTCCTGGCTGAGTCTTTCAGGCTGTGACGACGCTAAAAAATATCACACGCTCCCACCGATCGACGGTGGCGAGGATGCAGACGTGGATTCCGATGTCGACATCGTCTCGGACGTCATTATTCCCCCCGACGACCTCGACGCTTCCGCTGATGGTCCCGAAATCACCATCACCGCCCCCACCGAAGGCGAGACCCTGTATGGGGATAATTACTTGATTAAGGCGTCTGTTGTACCGGTGGCCGACCCGATTGACTATGCGAGCGTCACCGCCTACATCGACGGCACTGACTATTCCATGACCGTGGACACCAACACGCCCAACGGCTTCAAAATCACCGCCGACATCAGCAACCTGATCGAGGGGACCCACACGGTCCGGGTGACGGCCATGGACGTATCCGGACGCCTGAACTATGCCGACGTTCATTTTAATTACGACCGGGGACCCACAATTTCCATTTACAGCCCATTGGCTGACGGGAGGTATCACGGTGGCGTGAACCTGTCGATCAAGGTCAGCGACAACGACGGCGTCCAAGCCTCCTCGGTGCTGGCCGTGCTGGCCAACCGTGACATCACGCTCACGCAGAGCAACGTATCGTCTGACACCGCCAACGGCAGTCCCCTCTGGATCGAATTCACCGGCAGCGTGGTCTTTGATGACGCGATGTTCGACCCGCCGCTGACCGGCACCCAGCGCCTGTCCGTGTCGGCCGAGAACGCCGTCGGCAACGACGCGCAGAAGAGTGTGGACTTCACCGTGGACAACAACGGACCCGCCATCGACGTCCTCTCCCACGAGGAAGGCCAGATCATCGGTTCGATCACCTACATCTCCGCGGAGATCACCGATCCGGCCGGCGTTCTGGCCTCCTCGGTGTATGCGATCATCGGCAACAACGACGTGGAGTTCGTCATTCCCCTGACCGAGGATCCGGGCACCAACGTCTACGAAGGATCCTTCGACACGACCGTCCTTCCGGACACCTTCATCTGGCCAGCGCTTCAGGTGTTCGCCACGGACCTGCTCGGCAACGAGAGTTCGGTCGCCTTCCAGTTGGCGCTGGACAACCAGCCGCCGCTCCTGAGCCTGGACCCGCCCCAGAGCATGCGCCTGGGCAAGAAAAATTCCGACCGGCTCATCGAGTGCTCCCGGGTGTTCGATCCCGTGGGCTGGAACTCGGCCAACGACGGGGATCTTGTCGCCCAGGTCTTCTGGCTGCGGGCGCGCGTGGAGGACCGCGGAAACACGGCCGCCGGCGCCGCCTGGTCACCGCTGGCGCTGGTCAACCAGACCACGGTGGAGATCTATGTCCTCGACGACGCCCGCCTCCCGCTGGTCGTGGACATGAGCGGCGACGGCATCTGCAACAACATCAATCCAAACCTGATTCCCACGATCACCATCTCCGGGGATCCCCGCGAGACCCTGAAACTGAACATGATCCCCCTCGAACCCGGGGGCTCGGCCGATTACCGCGTGGATATGGTGACTCCAGTGCTTCCCCCTCCCTGCCAGGCCTGGGGTGTGGCCACCGACCCGCCCGACCCGCTCTGCCCGGTGGTCGAAAACGACCTCGACGTGCTGATCTGGTACACCTACGACAAGACCGAGCCCGCGATCTACGGACTGCCTCCCTTCAGTGCCTCCAGCCCCCTGTATTGCACGGGCATCCAGTTTGACGCCCGGGCCAACAACATCGCCGAAGGCTGGGCCTGCATCGCGGTCAAGGCCACCGACAACGTCGGGAACACGAGCGTCAGCGCGCCGCTGCGCGTCTGCATCGACTACAACCCGTATGACGGCTCCACCCCCACGGACTGCCAGAACCTGCTCAATCTCCCCGACTGCACCGGCACCTGGGATCCGGGGACCTCCACCGTGCTCACGACGCCATGCACACCCCAGGTCTTCCCGAACAACGAAGTGCGCCGCGAAGATTAGCCTCTTCCGATCATGCGAACCCTACCGATTATCCGATTGGCCATCCTTTTCGCGCTGTCGTCGGGCGCCTGCACCGAGCGCGAGGAGGACTCCCGCCTGCGCAATACCTGGGGCGAGTGTACCCGCAACACAGAGTGCGGAGCCGGACGAATCTGCCGCAACCGCAAGTGCATCGACACGCCCCCCTCGCCCTCCGGGTCCGCCCTCGTGCCCCCCGAAGGCATGGTCCACGTGCCCGCCGGGGAATTCCTGATGGGCTCCAACCGAGGGCTCTCCCTGGAACGTCCGCAGGTGCAGAGCCGCACCCAGGATTTCTTCATCGATATCAATGAGGTCACCGTCGGAGCCTGGCAGGCCTGCCAGCAGGCCGGGCACTGCCCCGAGCCGCGGTGCGCCCAAAACGAAAAGCCTGCTTCGACACCGATCACCTGCGTCCCCCAGGACGCGGCCGCCGCCTACTGCGCCTTCGCCAAGAAGCGCCTGCCCACAGAGGAAGAGTGGGAGAAGGCCGCCCGCGGCGTGGACGCTCGCACCTACCCATGGGGAGAGCCGCCGCCTTCCTGCGAGCGGGCCAACTTCACCGGCTGCAACACCACCGCAGGACCGGAGCCGGTAGGCACCCGACCCACCGGCGCTGGCCCCTACGGCACCCTGGACCAGGCGGGCAACGTCTGGGAATGGACCGCCTCGGCCCGCCGCCCCTGGGATAAGGAATCCGATCCCCGGCGCCTCCAGGCCGGACACGAGCCGCCGCCGATCTCCGGGCCACCTCCCAAGGCCCAGAAGCAGACGTTCTTCATCATCCGCGGGGGCTCCTATCTGGACCCTCCCATGTCGCTGCGCACCTCCCAGCGTCTGCTCCTGGCGCAGGACTTCTACTCGCGTGCGCTGGGCTTCCGCTGCGTGGCCGATCCCCGCTAGGTTTTTCCGCGTCTTCGAGTTCTATTCCTTTTCAGGCATTCCCAGAATGCGGGAGACGTACTCCAGCAGTTGCTGCGGGCGGTAGGGCTTGGGAAGGTAATCGGCCGGCGGCGTGACATCGGCCTCCCAGAACGGATCGAGCGTGTCGGACCAGCCGCTGGAGATCAAAACCGGCAGGTCCGGCCGCATGCGCCGCAACTGGAGGAAGACCTCCTGCCCGGACAGTCCGGGAAGATGCAGATCGAGCACGACCAGCGACAGTTCGGAGAGCAGGGCGCGGGCGGCCTCCAGCCCCTTGGGGCCGTCGGAGGCCTTCATGCAATCGTAGCCGGCCTGGGTCAGCGTCCGGCTCACGACGTTGCGGACCCAGAGGTCGTCGTCGATGATCAGCACCCTGTGCGCGGCGCCGCCGGGATGCCTGGGCTCGGCCAGCGGCTCGATGTGCGCCGGGGGTTTCTCAGGCACGCAGTAGGGGAAGAAGATGCGGAACACCGTGCCCTGGCCGGGGAGGCTCGACACCTGCAGCACCGCGTTGTGGCTGCGAACAATGCCGATCACGGCCACCAGCCCCATGCCCGCGGCGTTGGCCTTGGTGGAGAAGTACGGATCGAAGATCTTCTCGAGCACGGTCGCGTCCATGCCCTTCCCGCTGTCGGCGATCTCGAGACAGACAAATGGCCCCTGGTCACACACGGTCTCGGGCATGAGCACGAACTGCGGGTTTTCCGACAGTCCCTCGCAACCGTACAGGGACACCGTGATCATGCCAGAGCGCTCCCCGATGGCGTCGAGGCTGTTGCTGCACAGGTGGGAGACCAGGGCCACGCATTGCTCGGGGTCCGCCATCACGGGGCGCAGAGAGGCTTCGATGCGGTATATCATCCGGATGCGCTCGGGCAGGGTTGCCTGAAACAGCTCGGCCTGTCCCGAGATCACCTCGGAGAGGTCCACCGGAACCAGCCGAGGCTTCCAGCCTCCGGCGTAGGCCAGAAGCTGGCGGGAGAGACCGGCGGCCTCCTCGGCGGCCCGCTCGATCTCCTCGAGATTGACGCGGATCGGATCGTCGGGGGCGACATCCATCAACCCCAGCGAGGCGTTTCCGAGGATGCCCACGAGCAGATTGTTGAAGTCGTGGGCCAGCTTGGAGGCGAGCATCGACAGGCTCTCCACGCGCTGGCCCTGCCGCAGGCGTTTTTCCATGATCAGGCGGTCCTGCTCACGGCGCCGGCGGTCGGTCATGTCCCGGACCGAGACCACCAGCAGCGGACGCTGTTCGAACTCGAACATCCGGGCCGACGCCTCCGTGGGGAAGATCGTCCCATCCCGCCGACGGCCCTCGGCCTCGATGAAGAAGCCGCCTGTGGCCATCTGCTGCTCGACGATGGCGGGAAA
>JAHITJ010000075.1 GCA_018817795.1 Myxococcota bacterium
CTCGGCGCCGAGGGCGAGGCCGAGGTGTCCGCCGGAGGGCGCTGCGGCCGCGGCGTGTGCCTGGCCGGCGCGCGGGTCACCGGCGGCTTCTTTGGCCGTTCGAGGGCGGGATCGGCCGCCGGGAAGCTCGAGTACCTGTGGTTCTTCGGCCGCAACGCGGGCGCCCTGGGAATCTCGTGGGGACCACGCCTCGTCGGCGAGGAGACCGGCCACGTCGTGTCCATCCACCTGTCGGCCTTCGAGCCGTTTCCTTCGGGGCGGCCCGTCGGGTCCATCGGCGCGGGCATGGTCGCGGGCTTCGGCTTCGGGGACGAGGCGGTACGCGGCGGCTGGTTCGGTGTGGGCGTCTTCTGGGAGTTCTCCGACATTTTTTCGTGGAAATAACAACGGCGTCGGACCCCAAAGGTTGAACCCGCGCGCAGTTTCAGCTACACTGTCGCCTGCGCGGGCCGGCGACGGCCCCATGGAGTGCATGGTGGACAAATCACTGCCGTCAGCCGAAGTCCTCTGGAAACAAGTGGAAAACCTGCTCGAGATCCCGCGGCATGCCCGTCAGTGGTTGAAGTTCGTGGTGACCACGCTGCACTACGGCATGGTCGACCCCTACAATCCGCTCTCGGCGGGCCCCAATGCGGCGCTGCCGGGCTGGTCCTGCAGGGTGCTCGAGATCCTCGGCATCCAGGTCAGCGCCACCGGACTCGAGCACGTACATCACCATCGGTCCCAGGTCTTCTTCGTGAACCACCAGAGCAACATCGACGTGCTGATCCTGGGCGCGACGGTGCCGGTGCCGATCTTCTGGCTGTACAAGCACACCCTCGACAAGATGCCGGTGCTCGGGCGCGCCCTGCGCCGTCAGGGAAACATCTCGATCATCCGCCACGACCGACCCCGAGCGATGGAGAGCATCGAGCAGGCCGCGCAGATGGTGCGCGACGGCAAGAACCTGCTCGTGTTCCCGGAGGGCACCCGGTCGGGCCGCCCGCGGATGGGCCCGTTCAAGAAGGGGGTGTTCCATCTGGCCCTGGCCGCCGGTGCGCCCATCGTGCCCGTCTCCATCGCCCACTCCTGGCGGATCATGCCGCGCGGCTCGCTGAAACTGAACCCCGTCAGCGTGCAGGTGCGCTTCCATCCCGCCATCGACACCGCGACCTACGACACACAGACCATGCCTGATCTGATGGATCGGGTGCGCGCAGCCCTTGCAGCCGGGCTGCAGAGAGACGGAGACTCCCAGGATGAAGCGTAACCTGCTGCTGTGTGTGCTCGCGTTCCTGGTGTCCTGCAAGAGCGGGGACGGACAACTCTCCGATCCACCTCCCTCCCGCGGCCTGTCCATCGATGAGGCCCGCAGCCTGTCCAAGGAGCGCTCCCAGCAGGAGCGCCAGCAAGAGCGGGGCGGGCTCACCGCCGAGGAGGAGGACAACCTGCCGCAGTCCGGTCCCCGACCGATGGCCGACGACGGCGTGGTCCGTACCAGCACGCGTCCGTTGACGGCCGAGGAGCAGAAACTGGTGCATGACGCGCTTGCGACCTGCTCGAAGACGACCGTGACGGTCAATGTGTTGGTCGAGCCCGGCGGCGTGGTCTTCCTGGCACCCGGACAGCGCTTCCTCGAAGCGGACCTGGCCTGTTATTCCAGGCAACTGGGCACTGTGCGGCTCGACGCCGACGTCCCCCGAAAAGGAACCATCCCCCTCCCATGAACGCCCCCGGCATCATTCTTTATATTTTAATGTTTGCTTCCGTGGCCGCCAGCTCCTGGAACTGGATCCCGCGCACCCCGCCGATGGTCCCCGCCGGCGTCATCGTCGACGGCCGCGTGCTGCCGGCCTGCAGCCTCGACGACTTCGAGGCGCGCGTGACCGAACAGACCCGCGCCACCGCCGCGAAGCCCCTGACCGTGGTGCTGGGCTCGGAGCGCTTCGATGTCCCGGTGAAGAAGCTGGGGCTGCGCTTCAACGTGCCCGCGGTGCGCCGCGAGCTACAGACGCTGTTGGCGTCCCGCACGGGTTTCTGGGAGCGGCTGGCGCTGCGCCGGGCGGCCAGGGAAGGTCGCGTGCTCCTGTTCACCCCGTTCTCCTACGACCGCTCCGCGATGGAGGCGTTCTTCACCACGCTCAAGCAGACCGTGGACCGCCCGGCGGTTCCGGCGCGGCTGGACCTGCTCAAGAAGCAGGTCGTTCCCAGCGTCAACGGGCGCCTCCTCGACGTCGCCGCCTCCATCGCGGCCGCCGAGCGGGCGATCCTGGCCGGACGCGACGAGGTCCGCCTGGCCGTGGAGACCCTGGTGCCCAACCAGACCACCGAGGATCTGGCCGCGCTCTCGCTGTCGACGGTGCTGGGCTGGTACGAGACCTCGTTCGTGGACCACGGCAAGTTCGCCTACCGCGCCCACAACCTGAAGATGGGCGCCTCCAAGGTCACCGGCATCGTGCTCCTGCCCAACCGCGACTTCTCGTTCAACCTCGTGGTCGGACCCCGCACGACCAAGGAGGGCTACCGGATGGCGCCCGTGATCAGCCTCGGCGAGCTCGTCGACGACATCGGCGGCGGCATGTGCCAGATCGCCTCGACGATCTTCGCCGCGGCCTTCTTTGCCGGCCTCGACATCATCGACTTCAAGGTGCACACCCAGGTGTCGCACTACATCGACCTCGGCCTCGACGCCACCGTCGTCTACCCCGGCGTGGACCTGATCCTGCGCAACCCGTACCCCTTCCCCATCGCCATCCGCATGGACGTCTCCCGCGGCCGCGTGCGCGCCGAGATCCTCGGCCGCGAGAAGCCCTACGCGAAGATCGGCTTCGAGCGCAAGATCGTCGGCGAGGTGCCTTTCGCCACGAACATGCGGCCCGATGACCAGATGACCCGGGGCACCTACAAGCTGGACCAGCGCGGCCAGAAGGGCTACCACGTGCGCCGCCGTCGCATCTTCTTCGACGACCAGGGCGTCGAGCTCAAGTCCGAGACCTGGTCGTTGTACTATCCCCCCGCCGCGATGATCATCCGCGAGGGCACCAAGCCGCCGGCCGATCCGGCCGCCCCGCTGCCACCACCGCCGGAGCCGTACACGCCCGCAGGCGATCCCACCGAGTTCCGCCGCGAGATCCAGTAAACTTCAGGGCTCGAGTCGGAACCTCCATGCACAGAGGGATCCATCCCCGTCAGTGTCCGGGGCAGGCAGGCGGCTCCCTGACTTCGCCGATCAAGTTCGATGA
>JAHITJ010000076.1 GCA_018817795.1 Myxococcota bacterium
AGGGGTGCAGGTCGAGGGGGCGCCCGTGCATGAATACCCGTCATCGATCACACACAGCGGACTGCAGCCGTCATCGGGGGTCGCGTTTCCGTCGTCGCAGGCCTCCGGGGTCTCCACCAGGCCGTTGGCACAGACAGGGGTCACGCTGTTGAGGTTGTTGTTGTTGTTGGCATTGTTGAGGTTGTTGAGGTTGTTGAGGTTGTTGGTGTTGTTTGAGTTCTGGCCCTGGAGTCCGGTCGTGTCGAAGTTGCAGGCCAGCAGGGTCCAGCCGAGGCAGCAGAGGAGCAGGAAGGGCCGCGCCTGGCGATGATGGATGGTGCGATCGTTCGGGTTCATCATGTTGCCTCCAGATTATAACCTTAGCATGGATGTCGGCGGTTCACACGCTTTCAAAAGGCTTAGGAGGTCGCAGTTGACACTTCACACCCGTTGTAGTGTAGTGATGGCCTCACGCGGGCCCGGCCCGAACCGAACCAGGAGAACCGACATGTCCATCACGCTTGAACAGGCCATCCGAAACGCCGTCGAGACTGAACGCGGCGCCAACAGCTTCTATGCTTTCATCGCCCAGAACACCTCCGATCCGGAGGCGAAGAAGTTTCTCCGCGAGATGGCCGAACAGGAAAAGGGCCACGCCGATCTCATTGAAAAACTCGGAAAAAAGTTGGTCGACGGTGAGCTGCCGGTACACGCCGATTCGTTCGTGGCCCTTCAGGAGACCGCCCCAGGCTGGAAGTTCGCCGAGGACATCTCCCTGGTGGAGGCCCTGCAGATCGCCGCCGAGGCCGAGCAGGGCGCCATGATGTATTACGAAATGCTGGCCGACTTTTTTCCCGAGCCGCACAAGCAGTTCTTTTCCGGCCTCGTCAATGCCGAGGAAGAGCACCTGAGCGTGATCGACGCCAAGCTCGAAAGCCTGGCAGTGCGTTGAGTCGATTCCAACAGAAGACGGAGTGCTGAAGATGGATACGGATGTTCTGCATTTTCTCAGGGATTTCGTGGGTCTGTTCAGGGGCGTGCAGGAGGAGAAGATCGCCGACCTTCTCAGCCGCTCGCGCGTGGCCTCGTTCGAGGCCAACGAGGCCATCGTCGAGTTCGGCGAGGAGGGCAATTTTCTGGGCGTCATGATCGACGGGGAGGCCGAGGTCTCCTACGGCGACGACAGCGGCCAGCGGCACCGTCTCGCCGTGCTGAAGCCCGGCGACGTGTTCGGCGAGATGTCGCTGATGACCGGTGATCGCACCACGGCCGATGTCATCGGCCTGTCCCACTGCCGCGCGGTGATCGTGCCGCAGGACGTGTTTAGCTCGTTCGTGGTGAGTGCCCCCACGGCGATCCGGTATGTCTCCAAGTTGATCGCCGATCGCGCCAAGGGGTCGGCCGACCCCCAGGATCGCACCCTGGCCAGGGTCGCGCTCTCCCGCAGCGAGGATCCTTACGGACTGAGCCTGCACACCGAAGTGCCCATGACGCTGCTGGTGATCAACTGCGGCTCCTCCTCGCTGAAGTACAACCTGTTCAACACCGGCGACGAGGCCTTCAACGCCCGCGGTCTGGTGGAGCGGATCGGCTCGGACCGGACCCTGCACACCTGCACGTTCAAGGGTTCAGAGACGGTGCACGTGCTCCCTCCGGGGACCCATGAGGATGCCTTCCGGGCCGTGCTCCAGACCCTTGCTTCGCCGGAGGTCGGCGCCCTGCGGGATCTGAAGGACATCGCCGCGGTGGGGCATCGCGTGGTGCATGGCGGGCAGCGGTTCTCGACGCCGACGCTCATCGACGAGGACGTCATCGCCGAGATCGAGCGCCTCGGCCAGCTCGCGCCGCTTCACAACCCGATCAACCTCGCCGGAATCCGGGCCGCGCGCCAGCTGCTGCCGCTGGTGCCGCAGGTGGCCGTGTTCGACACCGCGTTCCATCACACGCTGCCGCCGTACGCCTACCTCTATGGCCTGCCGATGGAGTATTACGAGAACAAGGGCGTGCGCCGCTACGGTTTCCACGGCATGTCCCACTTCTACGTCGCCCTCAAGGCCGCGCAGTTCCTCAAGCGGCCCTTCAACGAGCTGGAGATCGTCTCTTGCCACCTGGGCAATGGGGCCTCGCTGTGCGCGATCGACCACGGCCGTTCGGTCGACACCTCCATGGGCATGACGCCCACGGAAGGGCTCATCATGGGCACCCGCTGCGGGGATCTCGATCCCGGGGTGCTCACCTTCCTGGCGCGCTCGGAGGATCTGAGCGTGGAGGGCATGGAACGGCTGATCAACAAGGAGAGCGGGCTGCTGGGCATGTCCGGCATCTCCAACGACATGCGGGAGGTCGAGGCCGCCGCCGACGCAGGCAACACCCACGCGCTGCTGGCGCTCAAGACCTTCAGTTACCGCATCAAGAAGTACATCGGCGCGTACTGCGCCGCCATGCACGGCGTGGACGCGGTGATCTTCACCGGCGGCATCGGGCAGGGGAGCGCGGGCGTGCGCAGCCTGGCCTGCCAGGGGCTCGCGTTCATGGGCATCGTCATCGACGAGGAGAAGAATCGCCAGGCGAAGGGCTTCCTGGAGGTGTGCGACATCTCCGCGGAGGACTCGGCCGTGCGCGTGCTGGTGGTGCCCACCGACGAGGAGCGCATGATCGCCCGTGAGACGCTGCGCGTGCTGGATCTGCGCTACGTCAGCGAGATCATCGCCCAGCAGAAGCAGCTCCCGGTGCCCATCGAGATCTCGGCGCACCATGTGCACCTGTCCCGCGAGCACGTCGAGGCCCTGTTCGGGCCCGGTCACCAGCTCACGCACCACTCGGATCTCTCGCAGCCCGGCCAGTTCGCCTGCAAGGAGATGGTCAACCTCGTCGGGCCCAAGGGCCGCGTCGACCGCGTCCGGGTGCTCGGGCCCGAGCGCAAGGCCACGCAGGTCGAGATCGCCATGACCGAACAGTTCAAGCTCGGGGTGAGTCCGCCGGTGCGTGAGTCCGGCGACATCGAGAACACGCCGGGCCTGACCCTCGAGGGGACCGCCGGATCGGTCGTCCTGGACAAGGGCGTGATCTGCGCCCACCGGCACATCCACATGTCCCCCGAGGACGCGCTGCGCTTCGGCCTCAAGGATCGCAACCGCGTGCGCATCCGCGTGGAGACCGGCCGCGACCTGATCTTCGGTGACGTGGTCGTCCGGGTCAGCCCTTCGTTCAAGCTCGCCATGCACCTTGACACCGACGAGGGAAACGCCGCCTCGATCACCACCGGCATGGTCGGTTTCGTCGACGGCATCCAGCCGGACTGATCGCCGGTCAGGCCAAAATCCGAAATTTCGAATGGCTCTCTTTGTATTTCGGTAATAAAATACCAGATTTCATGATTGCCAGCCGAATTTCGTTGTGATACCAATTCCTTAATTGGAGGTCCCCATGAACATCGATACCCTTTGGGCCAACGTGCAACCCTACCTCGTCGACTTCGGCTTCCGCCTCATCGCGGTGGTCATCATATTCATGGCAGGCAAGATCGGCCTGGGCATCATCGACCGGGTGCTGAAGAAGGTCTTCGCCCACAGCAAGATCGAGCCGACCATCGTCAAGTTCATCCAGAACATGATCCACGTCGCGGTCAACGTGTTCGTCTTCCTGGCGATCATGGGCAAGCTCGGCATCGAGACCACCTCCGTGGTGGCGATCCTCGGCGCGGCCACCCTGGCCGTCGGCTTCGCCCTGCAGGGGTCGCTGGCGAACTTCTCCTCGGGCGTGCTGATCATGCTCTTCCGGCCGTTCAAGGTCGGCGACTTCGTCGAGGTCGGCGGCAAGTCCGGCCTGGTGCACACCATCGGCATCCTGGCCTGCGAACTGACCACGCCCGACAACCGGAAGATCATCATGCCCAACGGCAAGATCATGGGCGACACCATCATGAACTTCACAGCCGAGGCCACCCGCCGCATCGATCTGGTGGTGGGCGTCTCCTACGGCTCCGATCTGAAAAAGACCCGGGCCGTCATCCTGGAAGAACTGCAGAAGAACAAGCTCGTGCTGGCCGAACCCGCGCCCACGGTGGCCGTCACCGAGCTCGGCGAGAGCTCTGTGGACTTTTTCGTTCGCCCGTGGGTCAATACGGCCGACTATTGGACCGTGCGCTCCGAGGTCCTCGAGGCCGTGAAGCTCCGGCTCGACGCCGAGGGCATCGAGATCCCGTTCCCGCAGCGCGACATCCACATGCGCGGCACCCAATCCCCCGCGTAACGAAAGGGTCATCATGCTGAACAAATTCTTCCTTCTGGTTCTTTCCTGTGGCGCGTGCCTTTCCCTGTCCGCCTGCGATGAGGAGTGCGACTGCGCTCCCACCCACGAGTGCGGCAACCAGGTGGTCGAGCAAGCCTACGGGGAGGAGTGTGACCTGGGGTACATGAACAGCTTCGAACCCGGCGCCGCGTGCCGTCCGGACTGCCTGCGCGCGGGCTGCGGTGACGGCATCCTCGACCCGGGTGAGGAGTGCGACGACGGCACGGCCAACTCCAACACCCTTGCCGACTCCTGCCGGCAGATCGTGAATCCCGAGTACATGAACTACATCGACACGCCAGACGAGCCGCAGTATTTCTGTCGGCAGGCCTTCTGTGGTGACGGCGTCGTGGACGACCAGGAACAGTGCGATGACGGCAACGACATCGACGACGATACGTGCACCAACGCGTGTGTCGCCCTCGACTGAGGTCCTCTTCCGGTCCTGTGAAATTTTGACACAGTGTGTCCAATGCGACCCTGTTTTTCGCTCCCGACCTTCTCCTGAAAATCCAGAATTGTCCTGAAAAACAACGAAATGTTCATCTTGGCGTGAATCGTGCGTAGGAGGCATACGGCCGTGAGGCCCACCTGAGAATGTCTCGTCGGGTGAACACACCGTCAAATGGATCAGATGGATCCGGAGGAGGAATCATGAAAAACTTGCTGTACCTGCTGCCGTTCGTTCTGCTGCTGGTGCTGGCGGTGGTGTCCAAGGCTGCGCCGCGGGAGGAACAGCCGACTCCGGCAGGAGACCTCAGAAGTGATACCAGACCGAGATGACCCCGTAGTGCAGCCAGGCAAAGTTGTAGACCGAGGAAACGTCGGCGCCCCCCTCGACGGTGCGGTAGCCCAGGGAGATGCCGAGGTCGTCGGTGAGATCCCAGGCGATCTTCGCGGAGACGTCGAAGGCACGCCCGGGGCCTCCGGCGAGGCCGTTGAAGTCGACCAGCACATGAAACCTGTCGGCGAACTCCCAGTCCAGCGCAAGGAAGAGCAGGGGCACGAAGCCCAGGTTGGTCAGTTCACCCTTGCGACCGTCCTGCTCCACGGCGACCTTCGCGTCGCGGATCTTGGCGGTGAAGCCCACCCAGGCGTGGAGCTTGTTTCGTTCGAGAAAACGGTAGTTGTAGTTCAGTCGCCAGGAGTTGAACTTGAAGGTGAAGTCGGTCTTTTCGCCTGCAGCGAAGTCGACGCCGTCGAAGCGGATCGGCGCGTCGATGACCTTGGAGCGGGTCACGTCCAGCGGCGCGAGCACGGCGGCCAGTCCATGCCGGCCATGGAGGTTCCAGTGCAGCGTCAGGCGGCCGGCCGGGAGCGGCCCGGCACCGAGCATCTCCGTGAGGTCAATGCGCGTGGCGGTGGCTTCATTGGGAATCTGAACCTCGTTGCGGGTCTGAAATAATACGCCTCCTTCGACCTCTATTTTGAATCGGGTTGTTGTCGGGGGGGTCTGGGCCGCGGCGATGCCGGGGAACAATGCAACAAATATATAAAACAGGGTTTTCATGGGAACCTCCGGTTCGGTTGACATGTTCCGGGTTCGGTTGAATTCGGAACACTTCGTCCGAATATAAGATTCGTTTGACCAAAGGCAAGGGTTGACCCAGAATTCATGGTCGGTCCTGTCTTTCACAGCGCAAGAAAAGTTGGGTCAGCGGAGTTTCTCTTCACAGAACTCGTAATGGAACGGACCGTGCGCGTCGGTGATGCGTTCGAGGCAGGCGCCCTGGCCGAACGCCCATGGGAAACTGGAGTAGGAGACGGTCCCCGGCGTCGCCGTCGTGCAGGAGATCGCCGGCACGGGCTTTTTCCCTTCGCCCACGGGCACGACGCCCTGGCTGCAGGTCAGCGTGAGGTTCGCGGGAAGGACGTCACAGGGCCGATTCTCCGGAGGCCGGTTGTCGCAGGTCTTGACGATCCGGCAGACGTCTTTCGAAATCTTCGTGTCCAGGGTCCGGGTCGTCCCCGCGGAGGTCCAGGTCCCGGTGCGTTCCACGGTCCAGGTCCGGGTTTCCTTCTCGGTCCCGCAGACAAACGGGGTCTGGTGCACGACCAGATCGGTGCTCTCCCCGGTGTCGGTGAGGACGACCTCCCCCCCGGTCAGCAGGCGCAGGGTCACAGCGGAGGTGTTTGAATACGAGTTGGTGAACCGGCCGACCATGGAGCGTCGGGAATGGTGGGCAAAGCGCGTGGTAAGCGTCAGTTCCTGCGCGGGAACCGGGGGTGCCGGACCGGGTTGGACCTGCCGGGTGCGGGGCAGCGGATCCGCAGGCACGGCCGGCGGAACCTTTCCGCGGGAGCAGGAGAACCCGCCTGCCATCATCAGGGATAATGCGGCCATCGTCACCCTTGTTGTATGATTCATTGACGCCTCCACGGGAAGTATCCACCCCGGCGCCGGCCGGTGTCAAGGGCCGCGGCCATGACAGTCAGGGCGATCGAGTTCTCATTTTTCTGGGCAAGGGGATCAAAGTCTGATCCGCCTGGAAGTTTCGGGTGCGGAAGTGCCAAGTCGAAATCGAAATCGAAATCGATTCAATGGTTCTAATGAATCCAGCGAATAGACTCGACGGCTGTATTGCAAACGTCCAATCTTTCGTGACGAAAGGGCATCCAGATTTCTGGACCGATTTCGATTTCGATTTCGATTTCGATTTCGATTTCGATTTTGAGTGGAGTGGACCATTCACCGAATGAGTTGAATCAGGACTCGACTGCCCTGCCATGACAGTGCCGTCCGTCCTTGACGCGGGCACGTTCGTGCTCTACAAAAGACGGAGCTTCTGCGAGGTGAATCAGATGCATCAATTATCGTTGGCTCCTGTTCTGTTGCTGGCACTGGTCATGTTCTCGTGTGACGACGGCTCGAAGAAATCCGTCAACAACGTGAACAACGTGAACAATGTCAATAATATCAACAACATCAACAACCTAAACAACATCAGCAACACCAACAACGGCACCTGCGGAGATGGCGTGACTGCCACCGGCGAGACCTGTGACGACGGCAACACGACGCCCGCTGACGGGTGCGCGGCCGACTGCACGGTGGAGGAGCGCTGGACGTGCGACACCAGCAGCCCGAGCGTCTGCGTCCCCTGGGACGCCGAGCGCTGGGCCCGGGCCCTGATCGCGGGCGAGGTCACCACGGACGCTGCGTTTGCGGCCATCGACGGCCTGACGGGGTTCCCTGTGACGACCGCCGCGGGCACGTTCATCTTCCTGCACTGGTACGAAGGCGGGGAGTGGACCATCGCCGGTGACTTCAACGACTGGTTCGAGGTGGGGATGTCCCGCCAGGGTGACTTCGTGTGGACCGAGGTGGAGATCCCGGACGGCCGCGGCCTGAAGTACAAGTTCGTCAGCGCGGGGGTGTGGCAGTCCGATCCCTGGTCCCGCAGCTACTCCTACGACGAGTTCGGCGAGATCAGTTACGTCCTGCCTCCGACCGACACCTGGCACCTGGAGCGCTGGCATGGCCTGGCCGCCGAAGGCCTGGCCGAGCGCCTGCTGCGGGTTTATGTCCCCGCCGGCGCCGGTCCATGGCCGGTGATGTACATGCACGACGGCCAGAACCTGTTCGATCCCGAGGCGATGTGGGGCGGCTGGAAGCTCCAGGACGTGGTCGCGACCAACGGCTTCGAGTTGATCATCGTGGGCATCGACAACTCCGTCGATCGCATGACCGAATACACCCACGTCGACGACGAGATCGACGGCCAGACCTTCGTGGCGCAGGGCGACGCCTATGCCCGGCTCGTCGAGCTCACCGTGCGCCCGTTGGTCGAGGCGCGCTATCCCACCAACGGCCTGCGGGGCGTGATGGGCTCCTCCCTGGGCGGGCTGATCAGCCTCTACATCGCGCACCTGTACCCCGAGGTCTACCACTTCGCCGGATCCCTGTCCGGCACGCTGGGGTGGGGAAAGTTCGGCCTCGACAACCCGCTGGTGCGCGAGCTCTACGAGACCGCGGGCCTGCGCGACTTCGCGATCTATGTGGACTCCGGCGGCGCGGCCCCGATCGATGGCTGCACCGACGCCGGCGGGTTCGTCATCGCCGAGGGCTCGGACAATTACTGCCAGACGCTGGCCTTCCACGACGCCCTGCTGACGCTGGGCTACACCGCCGACGCGGACCTCTTCTACACCTGGGACCAGAACGCCGAGCACAACGAGGCCGCCTGGAACGGCCGTGTGGACCTCCCGCTGGGGATCTTCCTGGGTCTGTCGGTTCCCTAGAGAGCCGACCCCTTGATCCTTTTTGCCTTGAAGCTCTCCATGTCCACGTCCATGTCCATGTCCTTGTCGAAATCGAAATCGCAATCATGCGTGACCACTTAAGCAATTTACGGCGAAGTTGGCGATGACTTGATATTTCAACCTGCATCATATCCAAAAACCATCGGTACCGATTTCGATTTCGATTTCGATTTCGACCGGAACACGGGACTTCCAGGGCCATCCTCTACCTTGAT
>JAHITJ010000077.1 GCA_018817795.1 Myxococcota bacterium
CTTTCCATGAGCGTTTCCGGCACGACGCCCGCGCCCAAGAAGACCGTCGCACCACCGCCCGAGCCCAAGCCGGTGCTCGTGGGGCGCCACGAGACCCCGCCGCCGCCGGCCCCGGTGCGGCCTTTCAACCCGTTCCCTGCCACGCCAGGGGACGCGGTGGACACGCTCCACGGGCAGAAGGTGGCCGACCCGTACCGGTCCCTCGAAGACATGAAATTGCCCGCCACCAAGGAGTGGGTCACCAAACAGAACGAGTACGCGCGCAAGTTCCTCGGCGCCCTGCCCGATCGCGAGGCCATGGAGAAGCGCCTGGCCGAACTGAACTACATGGAGTGGGTCAGCCCGCCCAAGCGCAAGGGCAAGCGCTACTTCTTCGCGCGCCGGCACCTCGACCGCGAGAAGGTCGTGTACTACTGGCAGGAGGGCCCCAAGGGCGCGCCCAGGGTCCTGCTGGATCCGAACACGCTCAGCGCGGACGGCTCGGTCGCGATCAGGGGCATTTACCCGTCCCATGACGGCAAGACCGTGGCGTACCTCAAGAGCCTCAACAACGCCGACCACGCCACCCTGTACGTGATGGACGTGACCTCGGGCAAGGTCTCCACCGTGGACGTGATCGACGGCGCGCGCTACGCCAGCCCGTCCTGGGACGAGAAGGGCAAGGGCTTCTATTACACGCGCATCCCGATGGATCCGGCCATCCCGGCCATGGACCTGCCGGGCCACGCGGCCGTGTACTTTCACAAACTGGGGACCGACCCCAAGACCGACCGCCTGGTGCGTGACCAGACCGGCGACCCGCGCATGTTCATCGGGGCCGACGTGTCCCGCGACGGACGCTGGCTGGTGGCGGCGATCCAGTTCGGCTGGACCAACGTGGACCTGTACTTCCAGGACCTCAAGGAAAAGAACCCGCTGTGGAAGCCCCTGGCCGTCGGCCGCGGAGCCATGCACCTGCTCGAGATGCACAAGGGCTTCTTCTACATCGCGACCAACGAAGGCGCGCCCAACTACCGCATCTTCAAGGTCGACCCCCGCAAGCCCGCCGTCGCCGACTGGAAGGAGATCGTCCCCGAGCAGAAAGACAAGGTCCTCGACGGCTTCTCCATCGTGGGCGGCAAGCTGGCGCTGACCTACCTCCACCAGGCGAGCTCCCGGCTGGAGCTGGCCGACCTCGAGGGCAGGAACCGGCGCGAGATCACCCTTCCCGGCATCGGCACCACCCCCGGACTCCAGGGCGACCCCGACGACGACCGCGCGTTCTACAGCTTCTCCTCCTTCACCAGTCCGC
This sequence comes from Myxococcota bacterium, assembly GCA_018817795.1. Taxonomy (GTDB): domain Bacteria; phylum Myxococcota_A; class Polyangia; order HGW-17; family HGW-17; genus HGW-17. Next base: position 1,292 of record JAHITJ010000077.1, read on the forward strand.
CGATCGTGTACGAGACGTCCGTCAAGAAGGGCGGCAACAAGATCTTCTTCGAGGTGAAGCTGCCGTTCGACCCGGCGCCGTTCACCACCACGCAGGTGACGTACAAGTCCAAGGACGGCACCCCCGTCACGATGTTCCTGATCCACCGCAAGGACCTCAAGGCCGACGGCAGCACGCCTTTCATGCTGTACGGCTACGGCGGCTTCAACATCAGCCTCACCCCCACGTTCTCGGCCACCCGCATGGTGTGGCTCGAGTCCGGCGGCGCCATCGCCATCCCCAACCTGCGCGGCGGCGGCGAGTACGGCGAGAACTGGCACCAGGCCGGCATGCTGCTGACCAAGCAGAAGACCTTCGACGACTTCATCGCTGCGGCGCAGTATCTGATCGACCAGATCGTGTATGCTGAGCAATCACCGCGAGTCATGGCAGTCGTATTGGTGATCAACAGCCCTGGCGGCACTGTAGTAGACACTGAGACCGTGTATATGGAATTGGCCCGGCTGCGTTCAACCAAGCCGGTGGTCACAGTGATCGGCGGCATGGCTGCCAGCGGCGGCTATTATCTGGCATCCGGAACCGACTATATCATTGCCAAACCCAGCTCTGAAGTAGGCAATATCGGCGTGATCGGCTACCTCCCCTCTTCGCCACAGGTATACGAGGAAATCTACTCCACCGGCCCTTACAAGCTGTGGGGCAGCCCGCAGGATACATTCGTCCGCGAGATCGAAATGCTCAAACAGGGCTTTTTCGAAGCGGTCAAACTGGGACGCAGCGACGCATTGAAAATGACAGATTCCGAGGTGCTGCGCGGCCAAATTTATATGGGCAGTGAAGCCTTGCAAAAAGGTCTCATCGATGAACTGGGCGGAGAAACAAGGGCTTACGAAGTTGCTGGAAATATGGCCCGCATCAGCAATTACGTCGTTGAAGATTTGAGTGTGCTGGCCGGCTTGCCGGTATATGATCCTTATTCCTTCTACTCCCAGTCCCCGGAAGGCCGTACCACCGCCTATCCCAAAGATGCGGGTATTTACCTGCTCTATATTCCCCCA
>JAHITJ010000009.1 GCA_018817795.1 Myxococcota bacterium
AAGCCCTCCGGATCGGGGGTCTCCACGATGTCCAGATCCCGGCGGCTGTTGCGCCGGCGGCCCGGATCGTAGAGGCGGCCGCCCGGATCACCCACGAGCACCAGCGAAAGGTGGGACAGGGGCGCGAGATCGCCTGAAGCCGAGACGCTGCCCTGGTCGGGGACCCACGGATACACGTCGCGGTTGAGCAGCTCGATGATCTTCTCGAGGACGACCGGCCGCAGGCCGCTGTGGCCGCGACACAGGGCGTTGGCCCGCAGCAGCAGGGCCGCGCGCACGATGTCCTCGCCCAGCGGCGTGCCGATGCCCGAGGCGTGGGAGCGAAGCAGGTTGTGCTGCAGGATCTTCGTGTCCTCGCGGCTGATGAAGACGTTCCGCTTGCTGCCGAAGCCCGTCGTAAGACCGTACACGGGTACGTTGTGCTCCACGAGCAGGTCCACGACCGAGCGGCAGCGGGCGGTCAGGCGAAGGCACTCGGCGGTGAGCCGGACGCGCCGGCGGCCCCGCGCGACCTCGATGACGTCTCGAAGTTTGAGGTTCTGACCATCAATCCACAAGATTTCCATGGATGACTCCTCCGAAAAAAAAGCAAAGCCGCGCCTGAAAAAAGCTGTTACACTCTCGACAGCTCGAGGCGCCTTTGTTAAGAGGGAGTGTTATCACGAAGACGGGGTGTTTGCATCCCTTTTTCCGAGAGAATGGTGCTCATGTCCACGACAATCCGAAAAACCAGACCCGCCCTCCGGCCCCGCGCGACCCAGGTCCGCAAGGCGCAACTCAAAATCAACGGCGATGCGGCCAAGGCTGTGCGCATGGGGCATCCCTGGGTGTTCAGGCACGCGATCCTGAACACGTCGTTCTCGTGCTCGGACGGGGACATCATCGACGTGACCGACTCCGCCGGCGGCTTCCTGGCCCGCGGCTTCTTCGAGACCGAGGGCATCGTCGCGGTGCGCAACTTCACCCGCGACGAGCAGACCCTCATCGACGGGAAGTTCTTCCGGGCCGCCTGCGCGCGCGCTCTGGCGGTCCGCGAGCAGTTCCTGGAGAAGGATCTGGACGTGTATCGCCTGATCCACGCCGAGGCCGACGGTCTGCCAGGCCTCACCGTGACGCGCTTCGGTGATTATCTGCAGTCGATTCTGTACGCGCCGGCCATGGCCCGGTTCGTCGAGGAGATCTATCCGGCGCTGATGGAGCTCACCAAGGTCCGCGGCATCTACGAGCAGGTCCGGTTCAAGCCGCTCAACGCCGGCGAGAACGTCCGCCGCGGCAGCCAGTTGGTCGCCGGTGAGCAGGCCCCCGCCGACGTGCAGATCGTCGAGGACGGCCTGAAGTTCCTGGTGGACATCACCGCCCCGTCCTCGGTGGGCTTCTTCCCCGACTACCGGCTGGGACGCCGCCGCGTCCGCGAACTGTCCGGTGGCCGGCGCGTGCTCAACCTGTTCTCCCACACCGGCGCGTTCTCGGTGCACGCCCTGGCCGGCGGCGCGACCCACGTGGTCAACGTCGACATCGCCCAGAAGGCCCACGCCCGGGCCCGCCAGAACGCCGAACTCAACGGCTTCGATCCTGCGAAACTGATCTGCCACGCCGACGACGTGTTCCGCATCCTGGGCATGCTCAAGCGCAAGCAGGCCCAGTTCGACCTGGTGGTCGTGGATCCGCCGACCTTCTCGACGGACAAGGGGCGCACCTGGAGCGGGCCGCGCGACATGGCCGAGCTGCTGCGCGACACGGCCGAGATGTGCACGCCCGGCGCCCTGCTGCTGGTCACCTCCAACACCGTGAAGATGCCCATGGAGCTCTTCGAGAAGCAGGTCGCCCAGGGCCTGTCCCACCGCCATCCGGTGATCCTGGAGCGTCCGGGCCTGCCCATCGACTACCCCGAGCTCCCCGCCTTCCCCGAGAGCGGCTACCTCAAGTCCATCCTCGTCCGCCTGGACTAGGCGCACACCGGGTTCATGGACGCCTACTGGGAATTTCGCTCCCGCAACGAAAAACGCCTGCAGTACGAGCGCAACCGCCGGTTCGCGCCCGCCCAGCATGGTCTCGCGCTGGTGGTGCCCTCGCCGTATTCGCAGGGGATGTCCGGACTGGGCGCCCTGTGGGTCTACGAGCGGGTCAACGCCACCCCCGGCTGGTCCTGCGAGCGGCTGTTCGCGCCCGATCCCCCGTGGATGGACCGTCCGTGGCGTGCCTGGCCGCACCCTGCGATCTGCACTCTCGAGACCCGCACGCCGCTTTCGGAGTTTTCCCTCATCGGCGTGAGCCTCTCGGCCGAGGTCGAGGTGATCTCACTTTTGAAGCTTTTGCGCGCGGCGGGCATCGAACCGCTGCGGTCGGCCCGGGTCGAAGGTCCTTTGATCCTGGTCGGTGGCCCGCTGGCCCTGGTGGCGCCGGGCGTCGTCGGTGCCATCGCGGATCTGGTGTTCCTGGGCGACTCCGAGGAGAGCCTGCCGAGGTTTTTGGCCCTGGCCGGGGAAGGGCGCGGAGATCCAGCGTCCGTGGCGGCCGTCGGAATCGACGGCGTCTGGGTGCCGGGGTGGGAGCCGGCGGACGCCGGGTTGGAGTGCGTGCTGCCGGTGGGGTCGTTCGGTCCTGCGGTATCGCACCTGGTCACCCCCGAGGGCGAGTTCGGCGAGAAGGTCCTCGTGGAGGTGTCGCGCGGCTGCTCACGGGCCTGCGCGTTTTGCATGATGTCGCGCCGGGCCCGTCCCTGCGGCATGCGCCTGTTCTCGAAGGACGCGATCCTGGCTGCGCTGCGGGGGGAGGGGAAGGAGTTGTCTGACCAGTCTGACTTGTCTGACCAGTCTGACCAGGC
>JAHITJ010000078.1 GCA_018817795.1 Myxococcota bacterium
GGCCTGGGCCTCCTGCACGTACAGGCCCCGGCGGCGCTCCTGGGCCTGCCTGAGTTGATCCGTCCAGCCCGCCAGTTGATCGGCGACCGGGCGCAGGGCTGCGTAGGCGTCGTCCTTGCGGATCGTGTCCACCATCGCGGTCACGTAGGTCTCCTGCCGCGGGCTCGCCAGGTCTGACGTCATCTGCGACGGGGACACCGGGAACAGTTTCTTGTAGGCCGGCGCGCCGCGGTCGCGGCCGCACTGGAGGTACAGCGTCTGGCCCGCGGTCACCACGGCGAAGTCGATCTCCTCGTCGTAGTACGCGATCTCGGCGGAGGCGGCGATGCGCTGCTCGCGGACGTCCTCATGGGCGGCGTGCGCTGCGGTCACCTTCTCGCGCAGGGCGGCCACGGCCGGACGGGTGGACGCCAGGTCGGGGACGCGGGCCAGCCCGAGATCCAGTTGACGCAGGGCGCGGTTGAGGGTGTAAAAGCCGTGGCGTTCATGGAGGGTCTGCATGGAGTCGTTCTTCCTTTCTCCCCGTGGGAGTTCTTTCCGCGCGGCCGAGTCGTTCGTCTGCGCAAGTAGGTTGATACCCCGGTGTTTAATAAACGACCCAGGGGTGTGTCAAGGGAAAAATTCACCACTTCAAAGTACGCCGTCTCCAGGGCAACCCGTAGCCGACCGCCGCCTCAGGAAACGGACAAGAAGAAGAAATAAGGCGGCCCAGGAAGCAGTCAGACCGGTCGGACTGGTCGGACTGGTCAGACATGTCTGACCGGGCCGCCCGGGAAAAGACACCCTGATCGGAGAACCGTGTTGGTCCGTGGGCGTCCGTGTTGGTCCGTGGGGCGTTTTGGACGCCGGCGAGGTCACCGCAGGGCCGACTCCGGCGTCTGAAACGGCGGCCCGAAGCCGCGGCCGGCTCACAAGGCGGCTGTTTTGAAGTGTACTTGAAAATAGCCTTGACTATTTGTAAGTACGGTTTAATCTGGCCATATGAAACGCCATATCGAATCCGAGGTTTCGAGGGATCTGCAGAAGAAGATGGTGTTCCTCGGCGGCCCCCGGCAGGTGGGAAAGACCACCCTGGCGCGCAACCTGCTGGCGACGGTCGCCGGGAGCTACTTCAACTGGGATTACGACGACGATCGGCAGGCGATCCTGAAGAAACGATGGCGGGCCGAGGACACCCTGCTGGTGTTCGACGAGCTGCACAAGTTTCCACGCTGGAAGTCCTGGATCAAGGGCGTCTATGATGTGGAGGGCGCGGCCCACCAGTTCCTGGTGACGGGATCGGCCCGCCTGGACGTGTACCGGCAGGGCGGCGATTCCCTCCTGGGGCGCTACCATTACTGGCGGCTGCATCCCCTCACCCTCGACGAGCTTCCGCCCGGGATCGGGGCGCAGGAGGCGCTGGCGCGACTGCTCTCGGTGGGCGGGTTTCCGGAGCCCTTCCTGGTCAACGACGAGCGGGAGAGCCGTCGCTGGCGCAAGGAGCGCTTCGACCGCGTGCTGCAGGAGGACATCCGCGACCTGGAGAGCATCCGGAACATCGGGCAACTGCGGCTGTTCCTGGACCTGCTGCGGACGCGCGTGGGGGGGCTGGTGGTGTTGTCGAACCTGGCGCGGGACGTGCAGGTCGCCCCGCAGACCGCCCGGTCGTGGCTGGAGGCGCTGGAGCGGATGTATGTGCTGTTCCAGGTGAAGCCGTACACGCAGGACGTCGCCCGCGCCGTGCTCAAGCCGCCCAAGGTATACTTCCTCGACAACGCCGACGTCGCCGACGAGCCCGGCGCGCGCCTGGAGAACCTGGTCGCGGCGCACCTGCTCAAGCGCCTGCACTACCGCGAGGACCACGACGGGCGCACCTGCGAGCTGCGCTATGTGCGCGACAAGGAAGGCCGGGAGGTGGACTTCGCCGTGGTCGTCGACGGCGTGCTCGACGAACTGATCGAGGTGAAGACCGGCGACGACGCCGTCTCCCCTTCCCTGAAGTATTACGCACAGCGACTGAAGCCGCGGCGCGCCACCCAGCTGGTGGCCCGGCTCGCGAGGCCCTACGACGCCGACGGCGTCCGGGTGACGGACCCGATCCGGTATTTCGCCGAGGACATCCCCTGGGAGGGCAATCGAGTTCCAACTCAACTCATTCGGTGAATGGTCAATTCCCCTCGATTTCGATTTCGATTTCGATTTCGATTTCGATTTCGATTTCGGCCTGCATCCCCTGGCGGGAGGTGTTTTGACGGATCCTCGAAGCTAGTCCAGGCTCTGCAGCTTCTGCAGGGCGCTGACCTGGCCGACCACGACCAGGGAGTCGCTGTCCTTGACCACGAAGTCCGGCCCCGGGACGACCACGGTGCGCCCGGGGATGATCTCGCGGACGGCGATGACGTACACCCCGAACTTGCGGCGCAGGTCCAGCTCCAGCAGGGTCTTGCCGCAGAAACTGTCGGGCGGGGCGACCTCCATCACGCTGGTGTCGTCGGAGAGCTCGACGAAGTCCATCAGGTTGGGGTTGTCGATGTGGCGGGCCAGCCGCAGCGCCGAGTCATGCTCGGGAAAGATCACGTTCGTGGCACCCACGGCGGCGAGGATCTTGCCATGGTCATCATTGAGCGCCTTGGCATGGATGATCGGCACGCCCAGCTTTTTCAGGTGCAGGACGCACAGGATGCTCGCTTCGAAGATCTCCCCGATGCTCACGACCGCCTCGTCGAAGTCCCGGTTGATCACCGAAGCCAGGCTGGCGAAGTCCCGCGCGTCGATGCGCAGGGCAAGCTCCACATGGTCGGCGATGTCGTTGATGACGAGCTGGTTCATGTCCATGACCACCACCTCGCAGGTCTCGGCGAGCTTGCGCGCGATGGAGCGCCCGAACTGCCCCAGGCCGATGACGACAATGCGTTTGCGATGCTTCTTCATCCGATCATCACCCTTCCTTCCGCGTACTGGACCCGCGCCCGGCTGACCTTCACCGAGCTCATCGCGATGGTGACCGGTCCCAGGCGCCCAACGAACATAGTTAAAATGATCCAGAGCTTGCCCAACACGGACAATTCCGGGGTCAGCCCCGTGGAGAGCCCGACGGTGCCGAACGCGCTGACCTGCTCGAACAGCACCTGGGACAGCGTGGCATTTTCGGTCCACGAGAGCACCAGGACCCCGAGCAGGTTCCAGGTCAGGGCCAGCCCGATGAGCATCGTCACCTTGCGGCCGATCTCCTCGGGGATGTAGCGCTTTCCGAGCACGGCGCGGAAATCACCGCGGAACGTGGCCCGGAAGCGCGCCCACC
>JAHITJ010000079.1 GCA_018817795.1 Myxococcota bacterium
GCAGGCCCGTGATGCCCTCGCGGATCGATGGGCGCGGCTGGCCCCCGCCGAGCGGGCGAAGGTCGCCGATGCGGTGCTCACCTGGACGATGGGTGACCTCGAAAAGCGCGCCGGGGCCGGCAGGACCGGACTGGCCCGGGTGCTGGAGCTCATGGGGACCTCCGCCTCCGGGGCGACGCTGGCCAGGTTCGCGCAGCAGCACGCCGCGTGGCTCCTGGCCCAGGACGCCGGCGAGGTCGGGGAAGTCCTCCAATTGGTCACGGTGGAACCCTACGGTCCGCACTTGCGCAAGGCCCTCCTGGCCGGCGCGCTGCTGGCCTTCGACGTCACCCTGCCCACGGCGCGCCAGCAGCGGGTGCTCTCCCTGATCACCGGCTGCGCGCAGGGCCCCGAGCGCAAGGCCGCCGGAGAGGTGATCCTCAAGAACCTCCAGGTGAAGGAAAAAATCTCCCTCGAGAGCGTGCGGGCCCTGGGCGAGCTCCAGACCGAGGGCGCCACCGAGTACCTGCGCCTGTTCGTGCAGATGGACGTGCCCCTGGCCCTGCGCCGGGTCGCGGTGGAGGCGCTGGCCGCCATCGCCGACGATCCGGTCGCCACCGAGGTGCTCTACGACCTGGCCAAGCCGGTGTTCTTCTCGCTCCTGTCCGGGGACGCCCTCGATGAGAAGCTCCTCGAGCGGGCGCGGTGGGCGTTTGCGGGCCTCGGAAGATCCCGCGCCTGCAGTCTTTCAGCCAAAGAATACGCCTCCCTCCGCAAGGTCTACCGCAAGACCCCCGCCGCGGCCCTGGCGCCCCTGCGCGAAGAGGCCCTCCCGGCCCTGATCCGCCTGATGTGGTGCGCCGATCCGAAGAAGACGCGCGCCGACGTCCCCGCCGCCCTGCGCACGAAGGTGGGACTCGCCCCATGACCGACCGGCCCTGAGCCGGACACGGGCTTTCTGTCAATATTTATCTTACAGGTTTCAATTGGTCTTCAGGGAGCCCAGGATATTGCCGGAAGGGTACTGGAACACCCGGAGTCCGAACTCGGGCAGGATCGAGAGCAGGTGATCCATGATGTCGGACTGGATCCCCTCGTAGCGGATCCACTCGGTCGTGTTGGTGAAGGCGTAGATCTGCAGGGGCAGCCCCGTCGCGCCGGGCTGCAGCTGGCGGGTCATGGTCGTCATCCCGTGGTGGATCCCTGTGTGATCCTGCAAATATCTATCGATGTAGGCCCGGTACGTGCCGATGTTGGTCAGGTGGCGTCCGTTGATGAAGTCCTTCTCGTCGATGCCCTGCGCCTGGTTGTGCTCGGCGATCTCGGCCTTCTTCTGTTTCAGGTAATCCTTTAAAAGTCCGATTTTTTCCATACGTTCAAGCATTTTTTCGTCGAGGAAGGCCACGCTGTCGAGGTCGAGGTGGATGCTGCGCATGATCCGGCGACCGCCGCTCTGGGTCATCCCCTTCCAGTTCTTGAAGGATTCGTCGATCAACTTGTGGGTGGGGATGGAGGTGATGGTCTTGTCCCAGTTCTGCACCTGGATGCTGTGCAGGGCGATGTCGATGACGTCGCCGTCGGCGCCGAACTGCGGCATCTCGATCCAGTCCCCCTTCTCGATCAACTTGTTGGAACTGATGCGGACGCTGGCGACCAGGGACAGGATGGTGTCCTTGAAGATCAACAACAGGACCGCCGTCATGGCGCCGATGCCGGAGAGCAGCATCCACGGCGATTTTCCCATGATGATGGCGATCATGATGATGCCGCCGAACAGGTACACCAGGAGCTCGGCCACCTGCACGAAGCCCTTGATGGAGTTCGCCCGGCTGTAGGAGAGGGTTTCATAGATGTCGTTGGCCGCGACCAGGAAGCGGTCGATGGCCAGCATGAACATCCAGGTGAACAGGATCAGGACCACCTTCTGCAGGACGGGCTGATACTCATCGAGCAGGAAGGAGAAGCTGTTCAGGAAGACCAGGGACGGGAACACCACCAGCTTCTCCAGCACCTTTCGACGCGCCAGCATGTCGTCCCACTTCGTCGGGCTCTTGCGGATCACGAAATGAACCGCCGGCAGGAGAAGCCGGCTGGTGATCCCCCACAGGACCAGGGCGCCGCCGAAGAGGAAGACGAGCGCATACACCATGTTGTCCTGGATGTTCTCGAGGAGGGTGGAAATCAGACCGGTCATCAACAGCTCCTTTCAGATGTTTCCCCACAGTAACCAATCAGGACGGGCTTGTCACCCTGGAACTACTGTCCCAGCTCGGTCAGGAGGCGGTCGGCGCCGTAGATTTTCCGGAGGGCCTCGATCATGGCGCGGGAGTGCACGGCCACCATGCGGTTGTTGGCCGGCACGTAGGCGTAGTCGCCGCCCAGGGAGTGGAGGTTGCCGTCGAACACGAGTCCCACGATCTCGGCGGCCTGGTTGAAGACCGGGGAGCCCGAGTTGCCCCCGATGATGTCGTTGGTGGCGCAGAAGTCGAACGGCACGGTCAGGTCGAGCTTGTCCTTCGCGGCCAGCCAGCTTTTGGGCAGCACGAACGGATCGCTTCCGGTGTGGCGTTCGAAGGCGCCGCCCAGGGTGGTGAACGGAGACACCGGCTTGCCGGCCTCCTCCCAGCCCTGGACCTTGCCGAACGAGAGCCGCAGCGTGAAGGTCGCGTCGGGATACACGCTGGTGCCGAGGATCTTGAACCGGGCGCGGGCGATGGCCTCGAGGCGGGTCTTGATCGCGGCCTCGACCTGATCCTCGTATTCCTGGCGCGCGGCGCGGGACTCGGGATCCATGAGCCTCACCAGTTGGATCAGGGGATCCGTGGAGGCGTCCACCGCCGCCTTGCCACCGGCCAGCAGCGCCTCGCGCACCTTCGGATCCTTCAACTTCGTCTTCGCGACGACCTCGGCGGCGATCTCGGCCGGGTTCCTCCCGCCGAAGACCTTGCGCACGAACGGGTGATCCGGCCCCAGTTCGTCGCGGATGCGGGAGAACAGCAGTCCGAGGACCGTCGTCTCCAGCTCGTCATAGATGGGCGCGCCCGAGATCAGGCCCTGCCTCAGGATCGGGAACTGCGCGTCGGTGTACTCGGGCAGCCGCGCGTCGTCGGCCTTGGGGAGCTCCTCGACGGCCCGCACCAGCGCCCGGGCGTGCCGAAACAGCGGACTGGGATACCAGCCGCGCTCGAGGAGCTGGTAGGGCTTGAACACGCCGCGGTGATGGGCCACGGCCTTCCCGATGCCGCCCCAGGCGTCACCCACGCTCTTCTTCAGTTCGGGATCCGCCGCCACCGCGTTCTTCAGGGCCTCCTCGGCGGCCACCTTCTGGCCGAACAGGTCCGGGTCCAGCAGGGCGCCGTGCATGCCGCGCATGGCCTTGATGCCGTTCTCCACGCCGAAGAGCAGGTGACCGGAGATCCGCTTCTGCTCGGGTCCGCGATGGGCGAACTCCTTGAGCACGCCGCGCAGCTCGAACAGCATCATCAGGCGGAACGGCAGCTCGACGTCGCGCTCGAAGGCCAGCATCGAAGCCGTGACCCCGCGGGAGGTGCTGCCGGGGTGCCCTGACACGAACGTCAGTTCGCCGTCACGCGCACCCTTTTCGGACCACTTGAAGTACGTCGTGATCTGCGCGGGCTTGTCATCCTTGTAGATGCGCAGGAAGGTCATGTCCAGGTCGTAGCGCGGGAACATGAAGTTGTCCGGATCCCCGCCGAAGAACGCGATGGCCAGCTCCGGCGCGAACACCAGCCGCACGTCCTTGTGGCGCTCGTACCTGTACAGGTGGAACCGGCCGCCCTGATACAGGCTGACCACGTCGCAGCGCACGTCCTCGCTCACCGCGCAGGCCTTCTCGATGCGCGACTGCTCGGCCTTCCGGGCCTCGTTGGCCTTCTGATCGTCGAGGCCGGCGGTGGCCTTCGTCATCTGATCCGTGACGTCGGTGATGGCCACGAGCCGGTTGATCTCCATGCCCTGGCAGCGGACCTCGTCCTTGAGCTCCCTGGCGAGGAAGCCGTCGGCGATGTAGTCCTTCTGCGGTGTCGACAACTCCTGGATGCACCGGTGGGCGCAGTGGTGGTTGGTCATCACCAGGCCCATGGGCGACACGAGGCTGCCCGAGCAGCCCTGGGCCAGCCGAACCGAGGACAGGCGCGCCTTGTCCAGCCACTCCTGCGACGGCCCGAAGCCGTGGCGCTCCTTCAGTTTTTCCGACGGAAAGTTGTCAAACGTCCACATGCCCTCGTCGGAGGCCAGCTTCGTCGTCGGCACCAGGACGGGCCCGGGCAACGGCGGCGCGGCGTCGGGCGCCTTGGCGGGCGTGGCGGCCACGGGCGTCGGACCGGGCTGCGCGGGACAACTCCCGGGGGCCTTCGAGTTGCACGCGAGGGTGAGCATGAGCAGCAGGGGCAGCAGGGACTTGATCATCTTCATTCTCCTGGATAACGGGTCGACCAACACCACTGGATCCAGAAGGCATATGTCATTCGGGGTTTTTGTCAATGCGTTTCGGGCTGGCCATCAGGTCCGGCTCTGCCTTGCAACTGACTTTCCGATTCAAAAAAAAATCTCCCCGGGTTGATCTTGTCGGAGAAACAGGTATCATCAAAATCATGTTTTTTGTTCATGGCGGCCAGGGTTTCCACCGGCCTCAAGCACCCCTCCCCCTCTTGTCCCTCTGGCCACCCCGGCTGGCGCCGCCATAGCCTGGTTGAGCCAGCACACGTCATCCTGAGTTATATTTCGTGGGTATCAGGGGATTTGGAAATGAACTCCAGCTATTCTTTGAAGCTATTTTTGTCCTTTTTTCTAACTTTGTCAGTTTCCCTGGCCGTCCTGTCGGCGCCCGGAACCACCTGGGGAACCCCCCGTGTCGCCAAACCGGAAAGGTGGTGCCTTCGGGCCCTGGCTCGCGAAGGGGTGGCTTACAAACGCGGCCCTGCCAGCAAAAGGATCCGAACTCCCGTGATCCTGACCGACGGCAGAATCGGGAAACTCATCCTTCAAAACGGCTACAAACGAGCCAAACCGCTCATGGATTGCCGCATGGCCTTCATCCTTCTGAAAACCCAACGCGTGTTCAGCGCCAATGGAGGCATCCGAAGTTTGATTGTGGGCAATTTTCATTCATACAGAATGGTCAAGAATTCCAGCAATCTTTCCAGACATGCCTTCGGACTGGCCATGGATTTGTACGGCGTCATTACGGACAAAGGTCAAACTTATATGGTGAACACCGACTATGAACGGAGCCTGGGCAGGGGCCTTACCTGTGAAGGCAATGCCAGACGACGGGGTGGACGATTATTGCGGCAACTGGCCTGCGATCTGGATAAGACAAAGTATTTCAAGGCCATCCTCACCCCGGATTCCGACCGGGATCACCGGGATCATTTTCATTTATCCATTTACAAGGAGGGAGAAAACCGGGTCAGAAAAAATCGCACCACCCTGATTGAACCCGTCCATTTCGGAAGAAATTGGGTAAAACAATTGCCCACCGGGGGGTTTCCCAGCAATGGCCGGGTGAACAGCATCCTCAAAGAGAGATACCGCGCCAATCGCCGCATCATCCGCAACCGAAACCGAAACCGAAAACACCGATAGCGGGTGCCAGCTGATATCGAGTTCGATTGCGATTGCGATTTCGATTTCGATTTCGATGCTGGAAGTGCTGCAATCCAAGATTTTCCTTGATGAGATATCAAGGTAGAGGATGGCCCTGGAAGTCCCGTGTTCCGGTCGAAATCGAAATCGAAATCGAAATCGGTACCGATGGTTTTTGGATATGCTGCAGGTTGAAATA
>JAHITJ010000080.1 GCA_018817795.1 Myxococcota bacterium
CGACCTGCACGATGCGGATGTGGTAGACGGTCTCCCGGTAGCGGTAGTGCATGGTGAAGCCCTCCCAGTCCGGCGGCAGGCACGGGGAGAAGTGCAGGCGGTCGGCCTCCAGGCGCAGGCCCAGCAGGGACTCCGTGATCAGGCGGTACATCCACGAGGCGGACCCCGTGTACCAGGTCCAGCCGCCGCGGCCGGTGTGCGGCGCGGCCCCGTAGACGTCGGCGGCCATGACGTAGGGCTCCACCTTGTAGAGCTCGGCCTCTGACGTCGTGCGGGCGTGCTGGATCGGATCGATCAGGGTGAACAGTTCCCACGCGCGCCGGTGGTCTCCCATGCGGGCGAAGGCCATGGCCGCCCAGATGGCCGCGTGGGTGTACTGTCCGCCGTTTTCCCGGACGCCCGGGACGTAGCCCTTGATGTAGCCAGGATTCAAATCCGATTTGTCGAAGGGCGGATCCAGCAGCAGGACCAGTCCATCCTCGCGGCGCACCAGGTGCTGATCCAGCATCTCCATGGCCTGTCGCGCCCGCGCGGGATCCCCGGCGGCCGAGAGCACCGACCAGCTCTGCGCGATGGAGTCGATCCTGCACTCCTCATTCTGGGCCGAGCCCAGGGGGGTTCCGTCGTCGAAGTACGCGCGCCGGTACCAGTTGCCGTCCCATCCATGCTCCTCGAGGCTGCGCGCCAGACGGACCGCCTCGTCTTCGCAGGTCCGGACGAAGGCCTCGTCTCCGTGCAGCCGGGCCACCCCGGCGAACTGCGTCAGCACCTCGTGCAGGAAGAACCCCAGCCAGACGCTCTCGCCGAGCCCCTGTCCGCCGACGAGGTTCATCCCGTCGTTCCAGTCCCCGGACCCGATCAGCGGAAGCCCGTGGGCGCCCGTGCGAAGGCCGTTGAGGATCGCCAGCACGCAGTGCTCGTACAGGGTCGCGGTCTGTGGGGACCGTACCGGCAGGTCGTAATAGGAATCCTCATCGGTGCCGACGGGACGTCCCTGGAGAAAATGGACCGGCTCGTCCAGGACCCCGGTGTCGCCGGTGGTGCGGACATAGCGGCAGGTCGCCAGCGGCAGCCAGAGATAGTCGTCGGAGCAGTGGGTCCGCACGCCCTGACCCGTGGGTGGGTGCCACCAGTGCTGGACATCACCCTCAAGGAACTGCCGCGATGCGCACAGGAGCAGGTGGTCGCGGACCCGTTGGGGCTCCACCGAGATCAGGGACATCGCGTCCTGCAGCTGGTCACGGAAGCCGAAGGCGCCGCCGGACTGATAGGTGGCGCAGCGTCCCATCATGCGGCACGACAGGGTCTGGTAGAGCAGCCAGCCGTTGGCGAGCATGTCCATGGAGCGGCTGGGGGTCTCGATTTGCACGGCTCCAAGCGTGTGGCTCCAGTAATGCCAGACGGCGTCCAGCGCCTCGCGGGCCGCGGCGGATCCGCGGAACCTGTGAACCAGTGCGCGGGCGGCATCGGCGTTCTCGGCGGCGCCGAGCCTGAACACGAGCTCCCGTTCCTCTCCCGGTGCCAGTTCGAAGACGACCTGCATCGCCGCGCACGGGTCCAGGGCCGCGCCCACACGGCCGGAGAGGCGGGCGCGTTTCATGGCCGCAGGGCTCCGCAGGTGGCCGTTGCGACCGATGAACTCCGCCCGATCACCGGTCACGGTGCGGGAGGAGAGGTCTACGTCGAAGAAGGCGGTCCTCTCGGAGAACTGCGTGTTGTAAGGGTTGCTGGCAAACAGCGCCCCGCACCTGGGGTCGATCTCGGCGACCACGTGCATGGCCGACTTGGGACGCAGGTCCCCGAGCACCCATTCCGCGTACCCGGTGATGCTGAGACGGCGGGTGCGATCAGAGTCGTTGCGCACCTTGAAAACCGAGAACTTGATCGGGGCCTCCAGGGCGACGTAGACCCACATTTCCGAGCGGATGCCGCGCTCGGTGTGCTCGAACACACTGTAGCCGAAGCCATGGCGGGTGACGTAGGGCGTGGCGCCCCGGCACGGCAGCGGCGTGGCCGAACAGAACTGCCCCGTCTCCTCATCCCGCAGGTAGAAGGCCTCACCGGGCGGATCGCTCACGGGGTCGTTGCTCCACGGGGTGAGCCTGAACTCGTGGGCGTTCTCGCTCCAGGTGCAGGTGGGGCCGCTCTCGGAGACGATGGTGCCGAACCGTGCGTTGGCCATGACGTTGACCCAGGGCGCGGGCGTCACGTGTCCGCGGGCGGTCGTGATGATGTATTCGCGTCCGTCGCCGGTGAAGCCGCCCAGACCGTTGAAGAACTGCAGATCGAGGCGCGGCAACAGGGCGATCTCTTCGGCGACGTGCCCGTCGGCGAGGGTCGGCGTGAGCAGGGGGACGGTCACCTCCGGGGAAAGGCGGCCGCCGATCTGGTCCGCGAGCGTGCCCGAGGTGTCCGACAGGATCACGCGGGCGACGGCCTGGATCAGGATGCGATCCTCCTCGGCGATCTGGTCCCCGGGCCGCACGAAGATGCCGCCGGGACGGTCCGTCACGTTGGCGTCGATGCCCGCGGCGATCAGTCCCATGATCTGGTCGTGCAGCGCCTGCCGGTATCCGGCGTGATCCTCGTTCCAGATCACCAGATCCACCACCAGCCCCTTGAGGCGCCAGTAGGCGTGGGCGGAGACCAGCTGGCGCACCAGTTCGATGTTCTCGGGGTCCTCGATCTTCAGGAGCACGATGGGATGGTCTCCGGAGATGGCGTACCCCCAGAGGCCGGACTGACCCCGCCGGTTGCGGACCAGGATGCCGGGATCGGCCCGGAAGGCGGCGTTGGCCATGAGGATGGAGCTTGCCAGACGCCGATAGAGCTGGCCCTCGGCCTCGGTCGCGTTGAGCTGCCGCAGGAGCACCTGTCCATGGGTCCAGGACAGGTCGAAGACCCGGTCGGCCAGGCGCCAGTCCTGGTATTTTTCGACCAGCTCCATGGTCTGGATCCGGGTCTCCCCGATGCCGAACACCAGGTTGACGGTGGCCGATTCCTCCGGTTCCAGCGTGATCCGGCAGCGGACGGCCACGATCGGATCCAGCACGGAGCCGTCGGTGCCCGACAGCGCGCCGGCGTCTTCATTGCCCGGGTGCATGGCCGCCGGGTCGGCCAGCGTGTTTCCACGACCGATGAAACGCAGGCGGTCGGTCTCGTAGGAGAAGTCCTGCACACGCGAGCCATGCACGGCCATCAGGTGCATCATCCAGGGTGACTCCTCCCCGATCGAGCGGGGCCGCCTCGTGCAGAGGATCGCCTGCTGTTCCGGGATGATCTCGGTCTGCACGAAGAGGTTGGAGAAGGCTGGATGAAGCTGGTCGGAGATCGGCGGGGCCAGCACGATCTCGGCGTAGCTGGTGAACTCCACCGTGCGACGGACGCGGGCCCGGTTGGTGATGCGGATCCGGCGCAGCTCGATGTCGTCCTCGGGGGAGACGGCGATCTCGGTGTGCAGGTCGTAGTCCAGGTGCCGGCAGCGGAACTCGGCGCGTCCCTCGGAGAAGATCGCCTCGAAGTTCTTTGTGCGCTTCAGCGTCGGCTGCATGGTGGCGGACCAGAACTTCGAGGTGGCCATGTCGCGGAGGTAGCAGAAGGAGCCACGGCTGTCGCAGGTGTTGTCCTCGCTCCAGCGGGTGATCGCCAGATCCTTGAATGAGCTGTAGCCGCCGCCGGCGTTGGTGACCATCACGTGGTACCTGCCGTTGGACAGCAGCTGGGCCTGCGGATTGGGCGTGTTGGGCGTGGTGTGGACCTGGATCGGCGTCTGCAGGGCCGTGGGGAGCAGGGCGTGTTCGGCCAGCCCGGTGGTGTGCGCGTACCGGGTCGTGGCCTCGGGCAGGCGCTCCTGGAGCAGCAGCAGGGTCGCCTGGAAGGACGGATCCGCCTCGAACCGCTTCTGCATCGGGCGATCCAGCAGCACGTAGGCCAGGGAGAGCAGGCTCATTCCCTGGTGATGCGCCATGAAGGAGCGGATCACGGCGCTGGACTGTCCGCGGGGCAGGTGTGAAGGGGTGTAGTCGATGGCCTCGTAG
>JAHITJ010000081.1 GCA_018817795.1 Myxococcota bacterium
GATCGTGGCGTCGCCAGTAGCCTCGGGCATCCTCTCCGAGCTCGACGTCTCCGCTGCCGAGGCCGCCCCGGGCGTCGTGGCCGTGGTGACCGCGGCCAACCTGCCGGGCAACAACCGCATCGGCCTGATCTTCGACGACCAGCCCCTGCTGGTGACCGACCGTGTCCGCATGGCCGGTGACCGCATCGCGCTCATCGCGGCGACCACCCCCGAAGCTGCCCAACGGGCCGCCAGGCTCGTGAAGTTCATCGTCGACCCGCTGCCGGGCGTCCACGACGTGCGCCGCGCCCTCGACGAGAAGTCGCCGCTGGTGCAGGAGCAGGGCAACCTGCTCAAGGAGTTCTTCGTCAAGCGTGGGGCGCCCCAGAGCTGCCGCGACGCCGACATCGTCCTCGAGGACGAGTTCGTCATCGGCGGCCAGGAGCATGCCTACCTCGAGACCCAGGGCACCGTGGCCGAGCCCCAGCCCGACGGCACCTGGGTGCTGCACTCCACCACCCAGTGCCCGTTCTACATCCGCGGCCGTGTCGCCAAGTTCCTGGGGCTGCCCATCTCCGCGGTCCGCGTGCGCCAGACGGTGACCGGCGGCGGCTTCGGCGGCAAGGAGGACTACCCCGACGAGCCCGCCATGTGCGCCGTCGCCCTGGCCAAGGTCACCGGGCGTCCGGTGTCGCTGATCCTGCCGCGCGGCCAGGACATGCAGATGTCCACCAAGCGTCACGCCATGGTCGTGCGCCACAAGCTCTACGCCAATCTCAACGGCCGCATCCGCGGGGTCGAGATCCAGGTCCTGGTGGACGCGGGCGCCTACGGCGGCCTGTCCACGGTCGTGGCCGAGCGCGCCAACATCTCCTCGGTGGGCCCGTACGACATCGAGCATGTCTCGGTCCTCACCCAGGTCATCTACACCAACAACCTCTTCGGCGGCCCCTACCGCGGGTTCGGCGCCCCCCAGGTCGCCGCCGCCCACGAGGCGCAGATGGATCGCCTGGCCCGCACCGTGGGCATGGATCCCTTCGAGATCCGCCGCCTCAACGGCGTCAGCGCCAAGCACCCGGAGTTTACCTCGGGCGAGACCCTGGCCCAGGCGCACCTCTACGGCCAGCTCCTCGACCGCCTCGAGGCCGAGAGCGGCTGGAAGCGCGAGAAGGCGGCCATCGCGGCCTCGCGTGACGCCGACCCCGGCGTGTGCGAGGGAATCGGCCTGGCCACGATCATCTACGGCGTGAACCTGCACTGGGGCGGCTCCCGCCTCGACCGCGGCGGCGCCTACGTGCTCATTCAGGCCGACGGCACGGTCAACGTCGCGGTGGGCATCACCGAGATGGGGCAGGGCGCCCTGGCGGCCATGCGCACGATCTGCGCGGCCGCCCTGGGCATCGACGAGACCCGCGTCCAGATCACCGAGGTCGACACCGCGCTGGTGCCCGACTCCGGTCCCACGGTGGCCTCCCGCGCCACGGTGTCCGGCGGCAACGCCGTGGTCGACGCCGCGCGCCAGCTCAACGAGCGCCTGCTGCCCCTGGCCGCCGGGAAGCTCGGCCGCCCCGGCATCGACGGCGTCGTGTGCAAGGGCGGCGTGTATTCCCATCCCGAGGCCGCCGGCACCGTGACCTTCGAGGAGATCATCACGCTCCTGTACGGGCGCCGCCAGAACCCCGGCGCCCTGGGCTGGTTCTCGGCCCCCGATCGCGTGTACGATCCCGCGACCGGCCAGGGCAGCGCCTACGCCTTCTACACCTTCGGCGGGCACGTCGTCCGGGTGCGCGTCGACCGCGCCACGGGCCAGGTGACCGTGCGCGAGGTCACCGCGGCCCACGACGTCGGTCGCGTGATTCACGGCCTCTCGGCCGAGGGCCAGGTCCACGGCGGCGTGGTGCAGGGGCTGGGCTGGGCGCTGACCGAGGAGCTCAAGCTCGACGGCGGCCGCCTGAAGAACCCGGGCTTCACCGACTACCTGATCCCCACGTCCATGGACATCCCGGAGAAGATCAACATCGTCTTCCTCGAGGAGCCCGAGCCCCAGGGGCCCTTCGGCGCCAAGGGGCTGGGCGAGCCGACCTTCATCTCGGTGGGCGCCGCGACCCTCAACGCCGTGGCCCACGCCCTGGGCCGCGAGGTCTCGTGCCTGCCGCTGACCCCCGAGCGCGTGGTCCAACTGGCACGCCCCGAGACTGAGGAGCGCCCATGACCACCAACTGGATCAAGCCCGACGACCCAGACAAGGCCGCGCCCAAATTCGAACTGGCGATCACCAACGACGAGATCTATTCCACCCCGAATTCACAGGGGAAGCCGCCCGAGGCGCCGCCGCCGCCCCCGGTGACCGAGGCGCCTCCCGTGGCCGCCCCCGAGGTCACCGAGCCGCCTCCGCCCGTCCCCGCCGGCCCTCCGGGCCTGCTGCTGGCCCGGCGCCGGAAGAGCGCCACCGAGAAGCTCATCGCCCACCCGATCATCTGGCCCGCCGTCGGCGCGGTCGTCTCCCTGCTCGTGGGCTTTCTCGCTGCCTTCTGGCTCTCCGGATCGCTGCTGACCTCCAACGTGAAGCAGCTGGTGACCGAGCGCGCGATCCTGATGAAGACCCCCACCGAGCAGCGCGACGCCAAACGCATCGACGGCCTCGACGCCCAGATCTCCGCGGCCCGCTCCTCGGTGGCCTGGAAGTGCGGCGGCCTGTGGACGCTGGTCTTCGCCGCCGGCCTTTTCACCTGGTCCCGCGTGTTCCGCGAGTAATCCTTCCATCCTGCTGACGCCGGCCCGTTTGCGGATCCTGCTCTTCAGTCGAAATCGAAATCGAAATCGAAATCGAAATCGGATCCCGGCTTCGCCGGCTCCCGCCTGCGGCGGATCCCGCTTCGCTTCGTTCGCGGCTCCCGGCTTCGCCGGATTCCCGCCTGCGGCGGATTCCCGCTTCGCTACGCTCGCGGCTCCCTCCCTACGCCACCTTCGGTGGCGTTGTGGAAATGATGCCCCGGGTTGGGCGACCCGTCCCGGGTCGCACCTACCCGGGGAACCAAGAGGAAAGAGCCGGATGAACCCGAAGAGGAAAGAGCCCGGCGTGGCGGCCGGTGTCACGACCCGACCTTCTTCATCTCGCCCTGGGACACGAGGGCCCCTGAACACACCCGGAACTAAACCGCGGGAAGACCATGGATGACCCAAAATGGTCGAAAAAATGGAATGTATTACCAAAATATGTATTGAAAAAGCGTAATGCAATACCATTTTCCATCATGACACGAACCAGCTTTTTGCGCTGGCGCCGGCCAACGCAGGCAACCTCGGAACCGTTCGCGAGACCTTCTTCTCGCAGGCGCTGGCGCCGGCTCATGCGCTCGCGGCCGCCCGAGAGGGGGACTTCGTCGTCGACGGCCGGTGGGTGTTCGAGGTCGGCGGAAGGAGCAAGAAGCGCAGACAGATCCGGAGCGTGGAGGAGGCATGGCTCGCGGTGGACGACCTCGAGACCGGCGTCGATCGCACGATTCCGCTGTGGTTGTTCGGTTGGGGATACTGACAGCTGTCAGGGCGCGCGGGGCTTCGGGGGGGCGTCCCGGGCGTCCACCGGGAAGTCTTTGGTCACGCTCTCGACGACCTTCTTCATCTCGCCCTGGGACACGGGGACGGCGTGGATCTCCTCGCCGGCGGCGCGCATCTTGTTCAGATCCAGGGCCGCTCCCGGGGGGAGCTCCTTGCCGTTGCCGGTCTTGCCGCGGATCGCGTAGACCACCCAGCGGGGGCCCTCCAGGGACAGCACCAGGTAGGCGAAGTCGGTCAGGCCCAGCAGGGTGTGGGCGGCCAGCTGGGTGGCGCTGCCGTAGCCCAGGACGATGCCGGTGCCCAGGGTGTAGCCCGAGGGGACCAGGCCAGCCTTGGCGACGTAGTACGCGCCCTTGCCCAGGGCCGTGGCCGCGCTCAGGGCGGTGCCCCCCGTGAGGACGACGCCCGCGCCCACGTAGGAGCCGGCCTGCACGACCGCGCCGGCGGCCTCGCCCTGCACCACGACGGCCCCGCCGGGGACGACGCCGGCGACGCTCACGATGGCGCCGATGGTGGTGCCGGTGACCGCGATGCCCGCCGACGCCAGGGGCACGCCGATGTACTGGACCGCCTTGCCGGCCGCATAGCCGGCCGTGCGCAGGACCATGGAGGTGGTCTTGCCCGTGGCCGCCGTCAGGGTGCCCGCGGTGGTGCCGCCCGC
>JAHITJ010000082.1 GCA_018817795.1 Myxococcota bacterium
CCCGATACCACGCCACCAAATCATCCGGCCCGCAAGGGCCACCGCGTTTCGTCGCGCATGCGATGAAACCACCGTCACCGGCTACCGTCACCGGCATCGTCACACTATCATCACTCCCCGCTCATAATGCTCTTGCCCTGGCGCTCCGGCCACCCCGCTTGACTTCGCAGAGATCCCATGGATACTGCCCAGCGGGTGGACCGCCACCCGGAAGTGAACCCATGACCGATTCCTTTTTCAACCTGACGCCCGACGTGGTGCTCACGGCGCTGGAGGCCGACGGCCTGGAGCCGACGGGCCACATCATGACGCTGAACTCCTACGAGAACCGCGTCTACGACCTGAAGCTGGCAGACGACACCCACGTCGTCAGCAAGTTCTACCGCCCCGGACGCTGGTCCCGCGAGCAGATCCGGGAGGAGCATGAATTCCTCTTCGAGATCCGCGACAGCGAGATTCCGGTCTGCGCTCCGCGTCAGTTCCCCGACGGCGACACAGTCCACGAGACCGACGGCATCTTCTACGCTGTCTGGCCACGCACCGGCGGCCGCAGCAAGAACGAACTGTCCGACGCCGAGTTGGGGATCCTCGGTCGGCTGCTGGCCCGCATCCACAACATCGGCGCGGCGTCCCCGGCCAGGCACCGCATCCGGCTCAACGAACAGACCTATGCCTTGGATCCGCTCGCGTTTCTGACCACCCATCACTTCCTGCCGGATCATCTGGTGAACCGGTTCTCCGACGCGGTCAACGCCATCGCGGAGATCTATGCCGACCTGTCCGTCGACGTCCCCGTCCACCGCATTCACGGCGACTGCCACCTGGGCAACCTGCTGTGCGGCACCGACGGCTGGTTCTTCCTCGACTTCGACGACTTCCTCACCGGTCCCGCGGTCCAGGACTTCTGGATGCTGCTGATGGACCGCGACCCCGAGGGCCTCCGCCAGCGCCAGGTCTTCCTCGACGCCTACCGCCAGTTCCGGGACTTCGACGCCGGCTGGTTCCGCCTGATCGAGCCCCTGCGTGCGCTGCGCTTCATCCACTACTCCGCATGGATCGCCCGCCGCTGGGACGACCCCGCCTTCCGCGCGGCGTTCTCCTACTTCGGCACCCCCGAGTACTGGGAGGGCGAGACCAACGATCTCGAAAAGCAGCTCGACTACATCCTCCACCACACCGAAGGGCTGGTTCCACCGGCGCTCCCCTCTGAGCCGGAGCCCGAACTGACCAACAAGGACTTCTTCTGGGACATGTGAAAAACGGATGGAAGATCTGGACCAATCGGAGTACGTGACAGGGCTGGCGTCACAATTCTGGCCGGAAGCGTGGACGGGTCGCTCTTTTCCCCGATTGTGTTCAGCCTGTGGCGGAGCCTACTTGACCGCGGGCGGGCCGTCCCAGTAGAGGGTTGCTGAGGCGCCGTTCTTGTCCCAGAAGTGGGTAATCTCCTCGAAGACCATCTCCACCCGCTCGAAGCGGCTCCCGCCCTGGGTGTACTCCTCGATCCCGATCACCCTGGCGTCGGTGAGGAGGATGGCGTAGTAGCGCTGTTCGCGGTCAAACTGGTCGAGGGTATAGAACATAATGACCCCCTCGCAGACATAGATGATTTCGCTGTCGGGAGTCCGGGCGCTGACACCCCCGTGCTCACAGTTGTCGCCGGGCTCCTCGGTCTGCAGAAATACCCCCAGCGTGTCTTCCTTGGCGCTCTCGTCACACCCCGCAAGACAGGTCCATGCAATAAATACAAACAACAACAGCGATTTCCTCAGCATGATCTCCTCCTCGATATGAATGCCCGGCGGGCTACGTTTCGTTCAACCCCTTCCACATACACCAGCGGGCACTTTTGTCCCAGAAAAAGACGGGGGCCTGCCGCAGACGGGGTCGCTTCATGTGCCACCTGAAACTACGGTTGATGATTGATTCCGAAATCGCTGTTTTCAGAGAGTGATGCAGTAGCCCGCCAGGCAGATCTTGCCCTGGAGCATGCAGTAGTCCTCGTTGCCCCAATCCCAGCAGCCGTTGCCGTCCTGAACGCACTCGTAGGCGTAGTGGACCATCATGCAGGAGCGCTCGCCGGGGTCGCACTGGTCGTCGCAGACGCAGGCGCCATTGGTGCAGAGCTTGCCCGTTGCGGCGCAGTTGACGCCGTCGACCCAGCCCCAGCAGCCCGTGCCCAGCAGGGTGCAGTTCTGCACCAGGGCACCGCTGCACTGGGTCTGGCCCGAGGAGCAGACGCTGGTGCACTGGGTGGCGCACACGGCCGTTCCCGAGGCGTCGTTGCAGATCTGGGAGGTCGCAGCGCAGTTGGTGCCGTCGGTCCAGACCCGGCAGCCGCTGGTGTTGGTGGTGCAGGACTGGATGACGTTGGCGTTGCAGCGCGTCTGTCCGGCCGTGCACGCGTCGGCACACAGGCACTCCCCGCCGCTGCAGTACCTGCCGATCGCGACACAGTCCTGATCCTCCTGCCACTCAAGGCAGCCCGCGGTACCCAGGACACACTCGTGGCGGACATCGGCCAGGCACATGCCGTCACCGGCGGAGTCACAGGCATCGGTGCAGGGCGCCTCGCAGACGGCCGTTGTCCCGTCGAAGGCGCACACCAGGCCGGTGGCGCTGCAGTCGGTTGCGTCGTTCCACTGCAGGCAGCCATTGGCACCGGTGGCACAGTCCTGGCTCAGGTTGCCGAAGCAGCGATGAGAACCGGACACGCAGGTGTCGGTGCAGGAGTCAGCGCAGCCCGGACTGCCGTCGGCCTCGTCGCAGATCTGCTCTGCGCCGGCGCAGTCCAGCGTCTGAAGCCACTGGTAGCAGCCGTTGGCGCCCCGCTGGCACTCTTCGACGGCGTTGCCGTTGCAGCGGCTGTAGACCTCGCCCGAACACTGGTCCACGCAGGTCCCGCTGCAGGAGGACAGATCGAAGCGGCAAGAGGTGCTGCACAGCAGGGTGCCGTCACCGGCGCTGAGGCCTGCGCAGGTCATCCCGTCGAGGTTGGCGCCATCGCAGTGTTCGCCGGCGTCTACCTCGCCGTTGCCGCACAGAAGCGCGGGATCACAATCGGCAAAGCAGGAATCAGCGGTCTCTCCGGGTTCGCAGTCGCCGTTGCCGCACTCGGCCGCGGGCGTGCAGTCCAGCGGACAGTTCGCGAGGTCTTCGGTAGGGGCAGTGCAGGTGCCATCGCCGCAGACGGCCTTTCCGACCCCCTTGGCACATCCCCATGAAACGAGGCCAAAAAGGACAATGAGCATATATAAATGTCCATACCTGCCGCTCATCGAACACCTCCGCTGGTTGTTGATGTAGATACTAGTACAAAAAAGACGGGCGACAAGTCTTTTTTACTTCAGACGAACACCTGCGCCAGGCACTGGCCGGTGAAACTGTCCTGCACGCGGGCGACCGCTTCGGGGGTGCCCTCGGCCACGAGGAATCCGCCGCCGTCCCCTCCCTCGGGTCCCAGATCGATGACATGGTCGGCGCAGCCGATGACATCGAGGTTGTGCTCGACCACGACGATGGTGTTGCCTGCATCGACGAGTCGCTGCAGCACCCCCAGCAGCCGGCGGATGTCGTCGAAGTGCAGCCCTGTGGTTGGCTCGTCGAGAATGTACAGGGTGCGCCCTGTGTCCTCGCGGGCCAGTTCCCGGGAGAGCTTGACCCGCTGGGCCTCCCCGCCCGAGAGCGTCGGCGCCGGCTGCCCGAGATGGACATAACCGAGGCCGACGTCCGAAAGCGTCTGCAGGATCCGGCGCAGGGGCGGATGGTTCCCGAAGACCTCCAGCGCCCGGTCAACAGACAGTTCCAGGACCTGCGAGATGTCCAGCCCACGATACTTCACTCGAAGGGTTGCGTCGTTGTACCGACGCCCGCCGCAGGTCTCGCAGGTGACGTACACGTCGGGCAGAAAGTGCATCTCGATCCTGCGGACGCCGTCTCCGTGGCAGGCCTCGCAGCGGCCGCCGGCCACGTTGAAGGAGAAGCGACCGCCGTTGTAGCCGGCGACACGGGAAGCCGGGAGCTGGGCGAACAGGTCCCTGATCTGGTCGAAGGCCTTGGTGTAGGTCGCGGGATTGGAGCGTGGTGTGCGTCCGATGGGGGTCTGGTCGATATGGATGACCTTGTCGAGCCGGTCGAGGCCGTCGAGCCCATCATGGTCCCCCACGGGTTCGCGGCTGCGATGCAGCGCCGCGGCCAGCGCAGGATGCAGGGTTCCGCGCACCAGCGAGGACTTGCCCGCGCCTGAAACGCCGGTGACCGCGGTGAGGCAGCCCAGCGGAAAGGCGACGTCGATGGACTTCAGGTTGTGCTCCCTGGCGCCACGCACGACCAGCCAGCCCTTGGGCGGGCGACGAACCCCGGGTTCGGCCACCTTGAGCCTACCCGAGAGATACTGCCCGGTGAGGGTGTCCGATCGCAGCAGCGCCGAAGGCGGCCCCTCGAATGTGACCTGTCCGCCCAGCCTGCCCGCGCCGGGCCCGAAGTCCACGACGTGATCTGCCGCCCGCATGGTCTCAGCGTCATGCTCGACCACCAGGACGGTGTTGCCGTTGTCGCGCAGGGCGCCCAGGGTGCGTATCAGGCGATCGTTGTCGCGGGCGTGCAGCCCGATGGAGGGCTCGTCGAGCACGTAGGTCACCCCGGAAAGTTCGCTGCCGAGCTGGCTCGCAAGGCGGATGCGCTGGGCCTCGCCGCCCGAGAGCGACGGTGCCAGACGGTCCAGCGTGAGATAGCCAAGCCCCACGGAGTCCAGAAAACGCAGGCGGGCCTGGACCTCGCGCACCACCTCATGGGCGATGTGGGCCCGCTCCGAATCCAGGATCAGGCCCTCGAAGTGCCGCAGGCTCTGCCCGACGGTGTCCGCGCAGACCTCGACGATGGTGCGGCCCGCCACACGCACGGCGCGCGATTCGGGGCGCAGCCGCGAGCCGCCGCACTCCCGGCAGGCGGACTCCGACAGGTACTTCTGGTAGTAGTCGCGCATCGCCTGCGACTGGGTCTCGCTGTAGCGGCGCATCAGGGTGTTGAGCACGCCTTCGAAGTCCAGCGCGTAGGTGCCGCTGCCCCGCTTGTGTTCGATGTCTACGGTGAGCTTCTCACCCCGGTTGCCCTGCAGCAGGATCTCGCGGTGCCGCGCCGGGAGGGTCTCGTACGGCGCGTCGAAGTTGATGCCGTAGTGCTGCTCGAGGGCCTCGAAGATCCGGTAGGTCCAGCCTTCGCCGCGCTCCATGGTGGCGGCCCACGGCTCGATCGCGCCCTGCCTCACGGAGAGGGTCGTGTCCGGAACCACGCGGGCCGGATCCATCTCCATGGCCCGGCCCAGGCCGTGGCAGGCCTGACACATGCCCAGCGGACCATTGAACGAGAAGGCCTGTGGTGAAAGCTCCGGCAAACCCAGGCCGCAAGCCGTGCAACTGCGACGGGTGGAGAAACGCTTTGAAAGCTCCGGGGTCTCAACGGGCTCCGCGATCAGGACGCCGCCGCCCTCCCTCAGCGCCGTCTCGACGGAGTCGGCGATGCGCGCGGACTCGACCATGGCCGGTGTGATTCGGTCGACAACCAGCTCGATGGTGTGCTTCTTGGTCTTGGCAAGGCTCAATCCGGACTCGAGGGTGACGATCCTCCCATCCACACGAACCCGGGCGAAGCCGCGCGAGGACAGGTCCTCGAACAACTCAATGAACGTGCCCTTGCGCTGCTCGACCAGCGGAGCCAGCAGCAGGGTGGTCCCGGACCATGCGGCCAGCTCCCGCACCATGACCGAGGTCGGCATGGCCTCGACCACACGGTCGCAGACCGGACAGTGCTGCACACCAACGCGGGCGTAGAGCACGCGCAGGTAGTCGTGTATCTCGGTGACGGTGCCCACCGTCGAGCGCGGATTGGAAGAGGCGCTCTTCTGCTCGATGGCGATCGTCGGCGTGAGTCCGCGGATGCGATCATAGGCAGGTTTTTCCAGTTGGCCCAGAAACTGCCGCGCATAGGATGAAAGGCTCTCGACGTAGCGACGCTGACCTTCGGCATAGATCGTATCGAAGGCCATCGAGGACTTCCCGGAGCCGGAGACGCCGGTGAAGACCACGAAGCGGTTCTTGGGGACGTTCAGTTGCCCGACACGCAGGTTGTGCTGTCGGGCGCCGGTGATTTCAATGACCTCGGGCGGCATGATTTTCCTACTGTGCGATGACGTCGATGGCGTGCTCGGCGATCCCCTCGGAGGAGCTGGCGCGCACGTTCAGGCGACGTGTGTCGGCCAGCGCGGGGAGGACCACGTCGGCCTCCCACACTCCCGGGGAGATCTGGGTCATGTCCTGCCAGGCGTCGGCGTCGAGCCGGACCTGCAGAGTCAGGTCCTCACTCAGGCTGAAGCCCAGTGCGCGGACCGGCAGCACCGTTCCTGCCGTGAACGAGCGGGCGCGTGGGTTGTCGCCCCCCAGGTTCGGATCCGCCGGGGAGGTGATCATCACCCACGGTCCGGTGATCGGGAGCTCGCGGGAGCTCAGATCGTCGCCGTCCTTGGCCACGAGCATGAAGGTCTCGTCCTCGCCAAACTCAGAGGCCTGCACCAGCAGCACATTGCCATCCCAGGTGATGTTGGCGCTGTGCAGATGCCCGCACAGGTACACCTCGGACCCGAAGTGGGCCATGACCGAGCGCATGCGGTCGCGGCCGATGGCCAGGAAGAGCAGACCGACCGTGGGATGGTGTGCCAGCAACACCCGGAACGCCGCGTCGGCAGCCGGCGTCAACGCCAGCAGCGCGTTGGCCTGGTCCTCGGAGAAATAACCGTTGGTGTTCTGCACGTTGATCGAGCCCGAGGAGGTGTTGGTGCGCACAACCTCGACCCCGCCATGGGCGGTGGACAACCCGGTGACGCCGAAGAGCGCCGGATCCCAGGCGCCTGTGGGCGTGTGGGCGAGCCAGTAGATCTCGCCGTCACCCTTGACGTCGTGGTTGCCGGCGATCTCGAGGTACACCGGCGGCTCGTCGGCCAGGCCGCGCCAGGAGGCGTCGTACTCCAGCCACTGGGACTCCACGTCGCCGTCGTCGATCATGTCACCGGTCTGGAACGTGGCCGTCGGATGAATCGCCGGCACCACCGTCGAGAGCAGGTATGCGTAGGTGGTGGCGACGTTGTTGCCCTTCCCGAAGTGCAGGTCGCTGACGTGCACGAGCCAGATCGGACCGCCGTCGGCGACCTCCGGCGCACAGTCGGACTCATCGGCGCAGGTTCCGGAGGCGCAGGGGAAGTTGGCACCCCACGCCAGGCAGGCGTCGGCATCGGCCGTGCAGGACGAGCGCGCACCATCGACGCAGCGCGTCGCCCCGGAGGTTTCGCAGGGATCGACCACCTGCTCGCAGGCCACGGTGTTCGAGCACTCGACCGTGTCGAGGGTGCATTCAGCCCCGCACAGCAGCGCGCCGCCGGTGAAGCCGACGTCGGTGCAGGACATCCCCTGCAGGTCCGTCCCGTCGCAGGTCTCGGGTGCCTCCACACGACCGTCGCCGCACACGGGACGCGGGTCGGCCGGTGGTGCATCGTCTTCGCATCCAAGCCAGGAAATTTGGAACAACATCAACGCCAGGATCCAGTGTCTCATGCGATCACTCCCGCACCTACCGTGACCGGAATTCCATCGTTTGTCAAACGCCCATTGATGACGCGCCGCGGCAATGCTAGAACCATGTACATGCCAAACGACATCATTATTCCAGAACCAGTGTGCCTGATCATCGCAGGGTACGACCCCTCCGGCGGCGGCGGCGTGCTCGCGGACCTTCGTGCGGCGCGCGCCTGCGGTGTGCGTGCTGTGGCAGCCGTGACGGCCGTGACGGCCCAGAACACCTTCGAGATCGCCCGATGCACCCCAGTGGCAGCCGACCTGCTGCACGACCAACTGGACCTGCTCGCACGGGAGTTTTCCATCGGCGCTGTGAAGGTGGGCATGCTCGGCAATGCGGTGCTTGCCGGCGTAATCGCTGAATTCCTGGACAGGCTCCCCGCCCAAGTGCCCGTGGTGCTCGATCCGGTCCTCGCCGCCACGGCGGGGATGAACCTGTTCGAGCCCGACGAGATCAACGGACTGACCGCGCTATTTTCGCGTTGCACCCTGATCACACCCAACCTGCCGGAGCTGGCCAGGCTCACCGGCCTTCCCGTCGACGACTCCCCCTCAACCCGTGAGACGGCGGCCCTCTCCCTGCTGGCTGCCGGTGCCCATGCCGTGCTGGTCAAGGGCGGCCACGCCGACGGTGCATTTGTAGTGGACGATCTTTTCGCCACCGGGAGCCGGACGAGCTTTGAGCATCCGCGCCTTGAACTCCCCAAGATCCGGGGCACCGGCTGCTTCCTGTCCACCGCAATCGCCTGCGGCCTGCTATGCAAACGACCTCTCCCCGATGCCATCACCACCGCCCGCGCGTTCCTGCTGGACCGCCTTGGAGCAGCCTGGTTCCCGGCCGGCCGCAACGGCCTGCTGCCCGACTCCATGGATTGATGCAATCAGCTTGCCTTTTTCCGGGTTTTTTGCAAGTGTGAACCGCCCGTAGATCCTGCTCCGGAGCCCGTTCCCACCCTCCGGTTCCGGGGGGGTCATCCATCGATTCAGGAGTCGATCCATGCGATATTTTTTGCTGTTCCTTCTTGTGTTCACCTGTGCCTGCGGGGAAAACCTGCGTGGCCAGTACAATGACCCGCCAGGACGCCTGCGGACGCCGAAGATGGCCGACAAGGATCTCTCCCTTGACGAGCTCAACACCCTGATCACCGAGTCCAACATCCTCCTCGCCGAAGCCCACCAGAGCCAGTACAAGGCCAAGCCCTGGGTATGCATCCCCGAAAAGGAATGGAAGATCCGGACCTCCACCTCCCGACACCTGGAGAAGGAAGAAAAGAGCTACCAGTGGGTCGCGCTGGGACCACAGCGCTCCGAAAGCGAGGCCTACGGCGGCGAACTGAAGGCCGAGTTCGACCACATCTTCACGGACATCGAAAAGACCATCGAGAAGACCAACGCCATCTATTCCAGGGCCATGGAAGTGACCGCCCGGGTCAAACGTGAACCGTCGCGAAAAATCCTTCACCAGATATCCTTTTCCCTCGGGATCGCCACCGTGCTGTCAATGCGGCCAATGCTTGCGGCCCTGGAACTGGCGCAACGTTCCCCGCAGCGCTGTTCCTGGAAGCCGTTTGCCGAACACATCCGCTGGATGAAAAGCCTCATGGAGACAATGAACAAGGACTATCTGACGCCCGAACTCCAGGCGATGCGGCAGATGGGCTTCCAGAAATCGGAGATGTTCGTGTACCAGTTGATGTTCGACATCGCGCTGAAGACCGGTGCGGCCGAGGAGAAGTGCACCAAGCTCGAGACCGTGGACAAGGCATTCCGTCCGACCGCCCATCTCTGGTGCGGTTTCATGGACATCGAGCGCAACCAGCCCGACCTCGCCCGGGAGCACTTCGAGGACGCCAAGGAAGGCGCCCAGGGTGCGGCCGCAGCCTATATCGAGGACCAACTTTCGTTTTTGAACCGCAAGAGCCCTGCGCTCCGCGTGAAGAAGGTGAACTGATGCGACATCGCATGCCTCTTTTCTCCCTGGCCGCAGGGTGCCTCCTGCTCGCCTGCAACCCGGTCACCTTCGTCACGCCCACGGTGCCGGCCACCCCGCCCATGCCGCCGATCGTGGAGCTCTCCTCGGGCATCACACCGAGCTCCACGCTCTACCGCGTCGGCTTCCTCGGCTTCGTGGACTCCACCGGCGGCCAGGCCGCGCCGATCGCTGCGGTGCTGTCCGACCAGTTCATGACGTTCCTGACGCCGATCCGCCGTTTCGAGTGGGTCGACGCGCACCGGAAGCGGGTCGACAAGCCCGATCCCAACGTCCTGCCGCTGACGATCCGCGACGGCAAGAACGCCGAGTGGTTCTCCGGAAAGCCCGGCGATCCACTTTCGGCTTTTTATCTGGCCAACTACCGCACCGTCGACGGCGTTCTCGCAGGCAGCATCACCGCCTACAAGTTTTCGGGCGGCTCGGGCACCGTTGAGGTCGAGCTCCGGCTGATCAACACGGCCTACGATCACGACAACCTCGAAGCCCCCCATCGCAAGGAACTGCAGAACTCCGTTGTCCTGAGCATCTTCCACAAGGTTCGGTTCCGTATGAACGTCAAGCAGGGCATCGTCACGCTTGAGAAGAGCGATGTCGACAAACTCGCGCGCCAGATCCAGAATGACTTCGTAGGCAAGTTCGACGAGCTCTCCGCCGACAATAAATTGCTGATCAATGAGGTCAACGGCCGCACCTTCACTTTCAATGCCGGCAGCCGTGAACAGGTCAAGCCCGGGCTGGTCGGATATGTCGTGCGCGTGGCCGGATCCGACGCGTACAAGTACCTGGCCCAGTTTGTGGTCACGACCGTTGAGGAAGGCACCTCCACTGCGGTGGTCATCTCCCCGGACAACACCCTCGAGAACGTGCAGCCGCAGAGCACGGTCATCATCAAGTGAGCACTCTCATGCGTCTTGAGCATATCCTGATCCTCTGTCTGAGCCTCCTCCCCGCCTGCGGGCGAAAACCCTCCGGCGAGTTCGACGACCGACCACCGGTTCCCACAGCCCCCGTGGCCCTCCCGGCCGACCCCATCGATGCCGTCCACGGCGATTCCAACATGCCACCGGACGTGCGCGTCGGAGAGGATCTCCGCAATCCCTCCGGCAGCAGCGGACCGGGAACGGATTCATCCGCCCCGGACCCCGGACGGAAGATGACCTACACCTATGTCCCCGTGACGAGCCCGCGAACACTGCCCGACCAGAAGGTCACCGAGGTCCAGCCTGCGATGCCGCCGCCGCCGCTCCGCGTGCCGGACAAAAACACCGTGCCGCCGCCTGGAACCCCGATCCTGGTGCCGCCGCAGCCGCCCGTTGGCACTGCCAATAACACGGTCCAACCCTGATTCACGAAACGGGAGTGCAACCATGAACTGGAAAAACACCCTGTTTCCCACCGGTGCCCAGCCGCTGTGGACCTCAGGGGATCTGGATGGCTTCTTCGGCCTGGCCCTGGACAACCTGATCCAATATCTGCTGATCCTTGGTCTGGGCATGGCCGTGCTCGGCTTCCCGGTGGACCTGATCGTCGGCCGCATGCTCCCCGGCGCGGCCCTGTCGCTGCTGGTCGGCAACCTGTTCTACGCCTGGCAGGCCCAGAAGCTCTCTGCTGCCACGGGACGCCGCGACGTGACGGCTCTTCCCTACGGCATCAACACGGTATCGATGTTCGCGTATGTGTTCCTGGTGATGCTGCCCGTCAAATTGGTGGCCTCAGGGAAGGGTTACTCCGCCCATGACGCCGCGATGCTGGCTTGGCGCGTCGGACTGGCCGCCTGCTTCGTCTCGGGTCTGATTGAGTTTGCCGGCTCGTTCGTCGCCGAGAAGGTCCGCCGAGCCACCCCGCGTGCGGCGTTGCTCTCCACGCTCTCGGGCATCGCCATCGCCTTCATTTCAATGGACTTCGCGATGAAGACCTTCGAGCGGCCGCTGGTGGCGTTTTTACCGCTGGCGATCATCCTGATCACGTACTTCGGCCGGGTGAAGCTGCCCTTCCGGATACCCGGCGGCGCCTTCGCGGTAGCCATGGGCTCGATCTCCGCCTGGTTGCTGTACGCACTGGGCGAGCCCTCCTCCCCGGTGACCTCGGCGGCCGTCAGTTCGGCCGTGAAGACCATTGGATTCCACCTGCCCGTGCCCGTGCTCGGGGACCTGTGGGAAGGCCTGACACATCCGCTGGCGCGAGATTTCTTCGTTCCTGTGATGCTGCCCATGGGCCTGTTCAATGTGCTGGGGTCCCTGCAGAACATCGAGAGCGCCGAGGCTGCCGGCGATACCTATCCGACGATGCCGTCGCTGGCCGTCAACGGAGCCGGCTCCATGATCGCTGCCCTTTTCGGCTCCTGCTATCCAACCACGATCTACATCGGCCACCCAGGATGGAAAGCCCTGGGCGCCCGTTCGGGGTATTCGGTCCTCAACGGCGTGTTCTTTACCGTCATCGCGCTGACCGGCCTGTCTTCCCTGATGTCCGCGATCATCCCCGTCGAGGCCGGGATGGCCATTGTACTGTGGATCGGAATCATCATCACCGCCCAGGCCTTCTCGGCCGTTCCCCGCATCCATGCGCCGGCGGTGGCCATCGGCCTGTTCCCTGCCATCGCGGGCTTCGGTGTGCTCGTGCTGACCTCCACGGTCACCGCTGCCGGCTTCGTCGCCGGCGACCAGGGGTTCGCACAGAAGGTTCTGTCGAACGCCTCCGCCTTCAACGCCGCGGGCCTGCACATCTCAGGACTCGTGGCCATCTCGCAGGGCTTCATGCTCACCTGCCTGGTATGGTCGGCGATGTCGGTAAACCTGATCGACCGGCGGTTCATGCAGGCCACCGTATGGGCGCTCGTGGGCGCGGTGGCGTCCTTCTTCGGCTTCATCCACGCCGGTTTTCTCACCCCCTCCGGTGGCAGCTACGTCATCGGCTGGGCCACCGGAGCGCCCTGGGCCATCGGCTATGTCCTGTGTGCCCTGTTCATCTTCCTGATCGGTCTCTGGGCCCGGCACAGCGGCCAGACCACGCCACCGTCACCCGATGGGGAGCTCACCCACTGAAGCAGGAGTCGGAATGCTGCGAATCGGCTTGATTTGTCTGATGTTCCTGGCAAGTTGTGCCCGTTCGACCCGCCCTGTCAAGGTCGCCGCAAATCCCGGGCATGCCACACCGGCCCCTGCCCCCTGGCGCCTCGATCCTTCCCGACTTCCAGCCGGCGCCCAGACCCTGGGGAACGTTCAGTTGAGTCGTTACTTCCCCTTGTACGAGCCGTTCGTCGCCCGGCATGGGACCCACGCCGGGATGTCCGCATGGAAGCTCCCGGTGAACGGCCGGACCTGGTGGACCGTGGACACCCGCTACACCTTCGCGACCGAGGATGACGCGGCACGTTTTCTCACCTCCCAGCAGGCCAAGCTCTCAGAGGGCCATTCCCTGGCCGAAAACCCTCTGCCGCTGGCCTGTGATCCCGTGGCCCGCCTGTTCATCGGCCGCATCGTGCATCCGGGTCTGGGGACTCCGTTTTTCGCGTTCGTCGCCGTGGGCCGTCACCGGCATCATGTCTTCAAGTTCCTCGCTGCCGTCGAGATCCCTGCGGGTTCTGCAGAACCCGCGGCCGACGTCGTCCCGACGTCGGCAAAACCCGCGGCCGACGTCGTCCCGACGTCGGCAGTCCCCGCATCCCAACTGCGTGCGGACTTCCTCGCCCTGGCTGCGATGGCGCTGGCCCCCCTGCCTGACTGAAGGCCCGGTGCAGGCATTGGCCATGCACGGCTGCGGCGATCCTCTTCGATTTTTCGATTATTTCTTAAGCGGGGTCTTTGGTTCGACGCGCGGCATGGAGATCTGTGCTGTGACGTGGGCGCCCTCCTCGGTGATCAGCCCGGCCGTCTCGAGTTGACCCTCGAACGAGGCCCGCGCCAGAATGCGCGTGAGGCCCGCGACATGAATGGCACCGAGATAGGCACCGGAGACAACGAACTGGCCAAGGGTTCCATCGGCCTCGACGCGCCCGCTCTCTCCGATGATCAGCGTGGCGTTCTTGGCCTCGAGCTTGCCCTTGAAGTGACCGTCAATACGAACAACGCCCTCGAAGGTCAGCACGCCTTCGAAGCGCGCACCCTCGCCCAGCAGGGTCGTGATTTCCGGGGTTGGAGACGGCTTGCCCATCATGCCTTCGGATACTCGAAGAAGAGCATGGTGGCGGGCGCCTCCAGCTCTTTTTCCTGGCGCAGGCAGATGATGACCTCGGTGGCCACCTCGGGCGCCATGTTGATGATGTAGGACTGCACGCGGCGGGCGGTCAGGAAGATGCCCAGGCCAGCGCCGATGGTCTTGCGGTCGATCTGCTGTTCGGACGTCAGGCATTTGTGGATGTACTGCAGCACGGTGTTCTTGTTGAGCGCGCCGAACCGGTCGCGCACCGACATGAAAATGCCGTCGGGAATGACTGCGTAGCGCAAAGATACTGGTTTGGGGCTCTCCATGGCCACCCGTTTGTGCGGGTCGATGCTGCCGAACATCATCGAACCGTCTTCATGCCGGGGCGCGTTGTACAACGCATTCATCACCAGTTCCTCGGCGGCCTGCACGGCGTGATCACGGCGCATGCGCCGAAGCCCGGCCGACTGGGCGACCTCGCGGACCTTGTCGAGCACGTCCTGGCGGCCCTTGTAGTCGTGGAAGCGGATATAGGAGACCTCTTCGCCGTTGGGCAGGTACTTCTCCATGCCGAAGATGTCGCCGGTCAGCAGCACGTGCAGCACGACGCCCAGATCATGAAGCCAGTCGAACTGGCGGCGGATGACCTGGTCAACATCCGGATGCATCAGCAAATTCACCATGTCGGCCAGCCTGGCCTCGACGGGCAGCAGCACGATGACCTTGCGGCGCGCCGTCACGGGATGGGACATGAACTTCTCCACCAGCGGCATCTCAGACGGCGACACCACCAGCACGGCCAGATGATGTCGACACTCGGAGCCCTCGCATTTCCCCCAGTCCGCGTGGATGAGTTCGACCGCCACCTGCAGTTTCTGCAACTGGGCTTCCACCTGCTGAAGAACCTCGGTCTCCTTTCCGGAGACGAGCAGGACGGTCAGTTTCGATTGCGTTTTCACTTGCGAACCGGAATCGGCTGTCATGTGGGTATGATGCTGTCCTTCGGTGAGGGGGTTCCTGATTACTTTGTAACCGCGGGCGGGGCGGCCGGGTTTCCTGCATCGGCCGGTGCAGGCTCGGCCGGCACATCGGCTGGTTCAGGTTTGGCGGGTTCCTCGGCCGGCGCATCCTCGAACTTGATGTTCGAAAACGAGTACACGAGAATCCGGTTGTCCTTGTGCATGGATATTTTGCCGACCGTCCTGGCCTCGGCGTCAAAGGAATTGACGACATAGACCTTGCCGTCATGGCTCAGTTTGTTGCCCTGCAGCATGGAATTGTAACGAACCAGGGCCTGAACCGCGCACGGGTATTTGGACTGGTACACCGAAACGACGTCGGCGTCCGGGCCCTCGGCCTTCGGTTTTCTGCCCCGCTTGGGCTTTGGCTGCAGGGCGAGGGGCACGCGGACGACGGCTTTGTCAACAAAGCATTCGACGGTCTTCTGGAGCTCGGTCCCCTTCATGTAGAACCATTTCTCCTCACCGCGCACATATTCGTGCCGGCCCATGCTGGACTCCACCACGGCGCCGTCCACAAAGACATCAAGGCTGAAAGAGGAGGTGATCTTGTACGCTTCGTCGTAATGATCGAGGATTTCTCCCAACTTGGACCACTGAAGGTTCGCGGCCGGAGGCTCACCTGGACCGCCTGCGGGGGCCGTCTTTTTCGGGGTGCAACCGGCGGACAGAACGAGAGCAATTACCAAAATACGAGTGATGCCCGGCATGGCCGACCTCCTTGGCGCAGAATTCTAACAGAAGAAAAACCACTTGTCATCTATTTATCATGCTTTAGCCGTGGCGGATCCTGCGCAAACGAACGAGATAATCAATTTTTTCTTCGGCATCTATCCGTGAAAATAGAATGCGTCCCGCAAGTTCGGCTGCCTCGCGCACAACCGGCGCCATCGGATGCCCCCCTTCCTCGAGACGTCGTGCATAGTTCATCGCCGCCTCCCCGGGCTGGCGAGGCGTCTGCGCAAAAGGTGGACCCGTGACCAGTTCCTGGAACAGGAGTTGGGCTTCGAGGGTCGTCACAGATATTTTTCGTATCGGCGCTGCGTGCACTGGCGGCGGCACGTTCGACACGGATCGGCGACTGAAAAAGAGCATACCCAGCCAGAACAACGCCAGAAAAGAGGGGATCGAAGCGGCGATGATCCAGCCCAGGCGCATCCGGACGGGATCTCCGGCCGCCCGTGACCGCCAGTCCAGCCGGGCGCTCCGTGTGGGGTCCAGCGTCACCCAGCCACGCTGTGGATGCCACGCCTCAACCCAGGAATGCGCATCGGCGTCGGTGAAGCGGCGCACGCCGGGTGACACCCTGCCGTGAGAGAACCCTGTGATCAGCCGTGCCGGAATCCCTGCATGGGTCAGGAACGCGACCATGACCGAGGCGAACAGTCCACAGGGGCCTGCCCTGGTGTACGCCAGGAAGTGCACCAGCGGATCCCGTCCCGCAGGCACGACGGGATAGGCCTCATCGTAACGGTAGCCCTGGAGAAACCGCATGATGCCTGCCACATTCGCATCGAAGCCTGCCCTGGGCGACACCACGGAACGCGCCCAGAGCCAGACGGCGAAGGCTTCCGGGAACTTCGCCAGCGCCGGCGGGGTTGCCACGACGGGTTCGGACGCCGCCAAGCAGGCCATGTATCGCCGGGTGCCCGGGGGAAGCCGAAGCCTTCCGTCAGAGGTGATGCGCACCGGCTGGGCGCTGCCGGCGGCCCATCGCACCCCCAGCGGCGCGTAGCCGTCCGAGAGGGTGGCGTTGTCGAGGACGACCTCGAAACGAACACACGATGAAGGGGCCCCGTCGTCGGCCCCGGCCGTCCGCCAGGAGAACGGCGCACGCAGCCACAGACCCTCGTGGAGCCGGTCGAACACCTGTCCACGCCAGTAGACCGCCCGCCGCAACGCCGGCTCGTCGTCGGAGCGAACCGTCAACTGGGAGCGTCCGGTGATCACGGGCCGACCCAGCCGTCCCAGATCAAGTGCCTGTGGAAAGTCCGAGGGGACAACCCGCGTCCACTGCATCTGTCCGAGGATCGGCGCGGCGGCGTAGCCTACCATCTGGGATAATCCCGTGACGGCCAGGCCCGTGCCGAGGATGAGCCCCAGCATGGGTGCGTCGAGGACGCGGCGGCTCTGAAGCAGCCGACCAACCTCCACGCGACGGCTCGTCCGACCCAGCCTGTGCTTGACTATGTAGTGCGTCTCCATGTCGTAACGCAGCACGAGGAAGAACACCGCCGCGATGAACACGGGGAAAAACAGCGGGGAGAGCACCAGGCCCCGTGCGAGGGCGTCGGGACGGATCACCAGCAGCAGGAACAGGCTCGCGATTCCAAGGATGAAAACGAGCAGGTAGTCGGTCACGTTCTGGCGCCGCCACAGGAAGATCCACGAGGCCACGTTGAACATCGCGAACAGGGCCTGCTCGCGAGCGTGCGGCACGAACGCCACCGCCATCAGGACCAGCACCGCGGCGGCCAGTACGCCCGGCCACACGGGCTGTTCGGGCACCTGCCGCCACACGACCAGGGAGACCCCGGCGAAGTACAACAGCGCCAGCGGCGGCCACAGCGGCCACTGCCAGGCCAGGATCAGCACCTGGTACAGCCAGAAGAGGATGAACTGCACGCGTCCAAACGGCATCCGTCGCCCCTACCCCTGCGCCCAGACGGCGATGTCGATGACCAGATCGTTGTATGGCGGCGTCGGGAACGGCGCGTCGGCAAAAGACATCAGCGCCAGGAAGCGGACGATCTGCTCGAGGTTCTGCAGCCCGGAGACCGGCGAAACGAGCTCCCCGCGGCTGATGACGCCCACCTCCCAGCCCAGCTCCAGCAGCACCTCGGCGGTGCCCGCGGCCTGGGCGACGGTGCGCTCGAAGCGGTCCTCCGAGCGGGTGAACCCGCCGCGGGGATCGGGCACCAGACGGTTGTCCACCTGCAGCCAGACCGGCCGCTGCACCGTGCGGCTCTCGGTCCGCACGAGGGTTCGTCCGGTGCGCTGCGAAGCAGGCCAGTGGATGAAGCGGGGATGATCCCCCGGCACGAAGAAGCGCAGCGAGGATCCGAAATCCCGCTCGAGGAACTGCTCGACGAGGTGCCGCTTGGCGGGCGTGAGCACCTTCTCGGGATACACGAGGGTCTCCTCGGGGAGGGGCAGGAACACCTGGAGGGTGAGCAGCCCCAGCGGGAACGTCGAGGTCACGAGCATGCCCGAGAAGGCCGCCCGGCCGCGGTGCACGAAGGCGTGCCGGTAGAACGTGGTCTGGGAGACCCTGGGCGGCAGCCGGAAGAAGAAGCAGGGCTTGTCCACGGGCTCGCCGTCGACGACGTCCTGGACCTTGATAGAATACATCGGCACGAAGCGGCTGTCGTTGCGCAGGCCCACCGAGCACAGAAAAGGCGTGTACCGGGTGATCCGTTCGGGGATCTTCCGCTCGGGGACCAGCCGCCGCAGGGCGATGAAGGCCAGCGCCACGTGGGCAGCGAAGAGCCCGGCGACCAGAAACGACCAGATCCACAGCAGCAGGTTGCCAAGCAGCACCGCGTACAGAGCAAAGAAGAGACAGGCGAGCAACGCCGTGAAACCGCTCCAGGTCCATCGCACCTTCAGGTGGCGGTGTTCGAAATCGCGGAAGACGGGACGGGCGGGCATGGGGGAAGAGTAGCGTAAAACCGGCTGATTAAGAATCCAAGAATTCATGATCCGGCCATCTTCGTGGCCTGCAATGGCTGCCTGACAGAGGTTTTGGTCGTTTTGGTGCGGATTTCGCCGGTCAAGGTCCGGGGCCCGGGCGCCGGGGGCTTCGGCATGGCAATCGCAAGAAGCTTTCCATGAGAGGTCGAACATTTGTTTCTCGATTTCGATTTCGATTTCGATTTCGATTTGGAATGTGCTGCCATCCAGATTTCCCAGTGACAACTCGGCAGTAAACGATGTGAAGCTCTGGGTGAAAATGAAGAACGAGGGTCGTGAACTGTCGTCAGTTTCCAGGTCGAAATCGAAATCGAAATCGAAATCGGCATTCGGCTACGAGGATCCTTTCATAGGTCGCGAACTGGGAGGTCAAGTCGAACTTCTTTCGATCACCCTGGGTTCTTCGGACTCGCGGGTTTACAAATCCGTCGGTTTCATCGTAAGGTGACGGACATGAAACGCCCTCCCTTTTCCCGATGGTTCCTGCTGCCCCTGACGCTGGTGCTGCTGACGCAGTGTCGCCCGAGCCCTTCGGCCACGCCCGTCGACCCGAAGAACCAGACGCCTCAGCAGCCGGTTGAAGCCAAGGCCAAACAGCCCGGTTCGACCCTCCCGCAGCCCCCGGTGAACCCCCCCGTCGAGGCCGTGAAGAAGGTCCCTGCCCCGAAGGCACCCGAGTTCCGTTTCGTCTCCCACCCGTCGCTGACCCTGAAGAAAATCGGCTCCCTCACCCAGCCTGTTCAATCGCTGGCCCTTCACCCGAACTGCAAGGCCGTGGCCGCCGGCGCCAAAAACTGGGAGCTGGCCCGCTTCGGCGCCGACGGCAAGCTCGCCTGGAGCACCCGCAAGGTGCAGGTGGCCTGCCCTGCGGGCAACCGATGCAGCGAGTTTCCCCGCGCGCAGTTTATGCCCAACGACAACCTCGTGGCCATGATGGACGGGGACTCCCTGCGCATGTTCAACCCGAAGGGTCGCATGCTCGCCCTGCGCGGCGGCTTTTTGCAGGCGGTGCTGGACTTCCGGGTCTCCCCCGATGGCAAGATCGTCGGCGCGCTGTACCCGCACGGGCTGGCCCTGTGGCGCACCTCCGGCGGGTTGCTGCACAAGGTGGAGATCCCGGGCGCGAGTCAGTTTTTCATTGTCGGCAAGGACTATGTCCGTGTTGCCATTGACAATAAAATCGTGCCCTATAAGCTGGCTTCCAAAGAAGGAAAGACTGAGTACGAACTTGACGGTCCCGTAATGGCCATGGTCGGCGAACTGGATTATTTGAGCCAGTTTTTCCTCACACGGAAGTTCTTTTATTTTTGGGACAAAGGATTCTATTCCTTCCCGTTCTCCCCCGACACCCGTCCGCTTCTACCTGTCTCCCGTTCCCGTTTCCTGGTGCTTGTAGTGCGGGGGGGGAAGTTCTGGCTCCAGTCCCCCACCAATTCTCTTGAAGGGAAATCCGCCACCCCGACCATCAACACCTGGGAGCTCGTCGGCGTGACTCTGGCCGGCGTCACCCCGGGGGCCGATCCCGTGACCGCCGCCAACGACAAGTGCATCGCCATCGCGTCGGGCAACGACGTGTACTTCCTCGCCCTGCCCGATCCGCTCCCATGATCCCGCGCTATCGACGTCTCCACGAAACCGGCGACCTTCTCCGCCGCGCCGCGGCGCTGGCGGAGTTGTCGGACCCCTGCCGGCTATGTCCGCTGGCGTGTGGCGCCCGGCGGCTGCGAGGCGAGACCGGCCCCTGCGTCGCAGGAAACGTCGCCGGCGGCTCCGACGCGGCCTACGTGAGCTCGGCGCTGCTGCACACGGGCGAGGAGCCTCCGATCTCCGGGACCCGCGGCTCAGGCACCATCTTCTTTTACGGCTGCGCCCTGGGCTGCGGCTTCTGCCAGAACCACCAGATCAGCCA
>JAHITJ010000083.1 GCA_018817795.1 Myxococcota bacterium
GCCGCGCTCGATGTGGAAGGCCAGCAGCGCCTCGATGGCCGGCAGGTGGTCGGGCTTCAGGCGGACGGCGGTTTCCCACAGTTCGATCGGTGCGGTGCCGCCCTTGCGCTGCTTGAGTTCGGAGTCGGCGGCCATGCACAGGGCGTTGGCGACCTCGCCGGCGAACTCACCAGCCTGGGGGTGTTCACCCAGCGCAGACAGCAGTTTCGTGGTCTCACGCCAGCGGCCCTGCTGGTAGCGGATCTCGCCCAGCGTGAGCTTCATGAGCAGCTCATCGGGGTAGCGACGTTCCATTTCCTGCAGCAGGGTCACTGCGTTCTCGATCTTGCCGGTCCGCTCCATCAGTTGGGCATATCGTCGAGCCAGGCGGGACATCTTGCCGGGCTCGTCCTTGAGCTTCTTG
The DNA here is from genome assembly GCA_018817795.1 of Myxococcota bacterium. GTDB lineage: Bacteria > Myxococcota_A > Polyangia > HGW-17 > HGW-17 > HGW-17. The sequence continues at coordinate 404 of JAHITJ010000083.1, forward strand.
AGTGCATTTTCGAGCAGCTCGCCGGCGCGGTCCCACTCCTCACGATGTTCGGCCAGGTCCGCAAGCGCCAGGATGGCGCCGACATGGTTGGGATCCTCGGTGAGCGCCTCGCCCAGGATTTCATAGGCTGTGTTGATGTCTTCGAAATAGCGCAGCCGGATCTCCGCCTGGCGGGTGAGGTTACGGGCGCGGTCGTCCTTCTGCGCCAGCAGAGGGAAGCGCTGCTCGAGCATCGCCAGCGCCAGCGTCCAGTCCTCGAGCTCCTCGGCCAGCACATATTGTGCGGTCAGGGCGTCGGCATGATGCGGATTCTTGCGAAGTAGCTGGGCAAAGGTGTCACGGGCGCGGACAGGATCACGGACCTGATCCCTGAGCGTGCGGCCCACCAGGAACAGGGCTGCGTCACGGTCGGCCTGATCGGTCGCGGCGTCGGCGATCTTCTGCTCCATCTGCACGAAGGTCTCCCAGTCCTTGTGGTCATAGGACATCTCGGCGAGCAACTGGAGCGCGCCCATGTGGTCGGGCAAGAGACCCAGTGCGCGGTCGAGGGACACGCGTGCGGCCGCCTCGTTGGACAGTGAACGCTTCTGGATGATGGCCAGTTGGGTCCACAGGTTCGCCTTTTCCATGAGTTCGTAGTCGGCGGTCTCAGAATTCAGCAGGCCAAGGAGGATGTCCACGCCATCTGCGGCGCGGCCGATTTCCATGAACATCGCGCTCGCCTTGCGGGCAAATACGGGCTTGGAGCTATCCTGCCAGAGCTTCTCGTAGGTGAAGGCGGCCTCCTCGGGCCGGTTGAGTTTTTCGAGCACCTCGCCGAGCCGCTCCATGAAGGACAGTCGGGTCTCGCCGCTGGAGTTCTGGATCTGCTTCTCCAGGATCTCCTCAAGGTCGCTCCAGAGCTCGTGGGTGGTGAAGAGCTTGTCAAGGGCGGCGACGGCGACAACGTCTGTCGCGGAAATCTCGAGAATCTCCCGGTAGATGTGGATGGCCTGGTCCGGCAGCTCGAGCTCGCTGACCGTGATGTGGGCCAGTTCATGAAGCGTACGGAGTTGTTCCTCCTCGACGTCGGAGATGTCGGCGAGCTTGCGAAGCACCTCTGCGGCCTTCTGCCACATCTGAAGTTGCTTGGACAGACGAAGCACCGCCTGCAGGAACTCGATGTTGTCGGGTTCCATGGACAGCACCTTGTTCCACCAGGAGTGAGCCACCTCGGGTCGTTCCAGCTTCATCTCATAGACGGTGGCGATATCCCGCAGCAGGTTGATCTTCTCTTCCAACGGAAGATCATCAAGTCCGAACTTCCACTCCATCAGAAGGGCCTGGTTCTCCCATTGCTCCAACTGGATCAGGAGGGCGATCAAGTCGCCGTATGCCTTGGCGTCGTGGCTGTCCAGCTCCAGGATCGCGCGCAGCACGTCCTCGCGCTTCTGCCACTGCTTGATCTCCGTGTAAAGTTCGGCCACCTCCCGGTACATGCTTATGGACTGGGCGTTGTCGACCAGTCCGCCCGCGATCCTCTCCAACAGGGCACAGCAGGCCCCAAGCACGGAAAGCGCGCGGCCTTCGAACAGGAACCACTCACGCAGTTCCAGATCGAGCGGGTTGACGGACACTGCGCGGCCCAGGATTTCAAAGGCCTTGCGATTGTTCAGGGCGCCGTCCTTCCACACGCGGGCCATCTGGCTCAGGTGCTCGACGTGCTCCTCCACGGATGCGTACGGCAGCATGGCCCATGCACGGGCGAGCTCCTCCCAGGCCGATTCCGGCGGCGCCACCTCGGCTGACATTCCCGGCTGCGGACCGCTCGGATCCTGCAAGGCGATGTCGCTGTGGAATTCGGACACGACCTGATCATAGGTCATGCCCTGGAGGCTGCCGGTGCGGACCTCGATCAGATCCGAGATCGCCAGGGAGTTGGTCGGGCTGGAGAGTATGAAGCGATGCTGGGAGACCTCATCCTCATCGATGACCTCCAGTTCTTCAAGGTCCAGTTCCTCGAGCTCCTGCGTGTGCTCGCCTCGGCGTCCTGCGGGGGCAAGCTCGCCCTTGTCACGGCGGCGCTTGAGCTCGCGCAGGCCGGCCGTCATCATGGAATCGGGATCCACAGGCCTGGCGACCCGCTGATCCTCGCTGTAGGTGCCCAGCAGTTTTGCCAGACGCCACAGTTCCTCCTGGATCTTCGTGTTCTTGGACTCCAGCAGGAACGCACGCAGGTAGGCCCTGTAGGCCCGCAGCGGATCCAGGATGTCGGTCTCGGCCGTCACCGCGCATTTGCAGATGAAGTCGACCTTCTCGACAGGGTCCAGAATCTGGGCCAGGCGGATACCCTGCACGACGGTCAGCAGATCCCATGTCTTCGTGGAACGGGCCAGGCGCTCGATCTCGTCGAGGACCTTCGGTGCGACAGGATCCTCGCGGAAGGCACGTTCCCAGCGGATCAGTGCAGCCGAAGGATCCTCGAGCTGCTCCTCATAGAGCCGGGCGAGCCTCGTGAGCAGCTCGAACTTGCGCGGTCCGCGGGACAGGTTGTTGATCAGGTGCTCGTAGAGGGAAGCGAGCTGGTTGGGCCCTTCAGGGAACTGGGCCGACAGGTCCTCTGCCTCGTACAGGAACTCCTCGTCGGTCTGGTTGCGCATCAGGTAGCGCGTGACCCAGTCCATGGCACGGGAATGATCCTTGAGGTGGGTGCGCAGGCAGTCGACGGTTTTCTGCAGGATGTCGCGATCGGCGCTCCATTCTTCCTTGAGCAGCAGTTCGTAGACGCCCACGAGCTGGGTCCAGTATTGGTGCTCACCTGCCAGGCGCTCCAGCACCGCGAGGATCTCGGTCTCCGTGGGGCGGATCTGCAGCGCGATCTTGAACCACGCGAAGGCCTCCTCGGGATTCTCGAGTTGAACGTCGTTGAGCTCGCCGAGCTTGCGTGCGTGCACGAACTTCTTGTCCACGTCGGGCTCCACCGAGTACAACTGGGTGGTGAGCTCGGCCAGCCGTTCCCAGCGGCCCTCCTTTTCGCACAGGTCCAGTTGCAGCATGAGTGCACGGGCGTTGGAAGGCTCCATCGACAGCACGTGGTCGAGTTGGTCGGCGGCCTTTGCGTCGTCGTGCAGTTGTTCCAGGTAGATCTCGGCGATTTGAAGCGAGAACTGGACCTTCTCCTCAAGCGTGTCGGCCTTCTCGAGGAAACCGCGGTACAGTTCGATGGCACCCTCGCAGTCACCGGTGGAGAGGTACAGGCGCGCCAGGCGCTCCTGCACGTTGCGGTCGCGCCGGGTGGGTTCGACCTTCTCGAGCATGGCCAGAGCGTCGTGCGGGCGGTTGAGTTTCTGATCATAAATTTCTGAAAGGCGCAAGGCGAGGTTGTTCAGTTTGTCTGCATCGGTGGTGCGCTGGATCTGGCTCTCCATGACCTCCACAAGCAGGTCCCACTGCTCCAGGGTGTAGGACAGCCTCGTGACGTGGGTGAGGTACTCGGTCTCCTCGGGGGACTGCTCCCAGAGCTGGCGCCACGCGTCGAGGGCTCTCTGCGGTTCGCCGACCTGGCGCTCCCAGACCTGGGCCAGTCGCTTCCACGACGGGGCTACCTGATCAGGCTCAGAGGGCCATTCGCCTTCGCGCAGACCCATCTCAAGGAGATTGGCATATTCGAGGTAGTTGCCGGTCCGTTCGTACAGGTCGAGCATCTTGGGGATGACATTATTGAGTTCCAGCCGGTTGTTGAGCACCTGTCGGAGGCAGCGGAGGGCATCCTCTGGTTTGGAGAGGCGTTTGTCGTAGACCTCGGAGGCCTTGAGCAGGAGTGGTGCCTGCTCTTCGGGATCGACCACGCGTGTGCTCCAGCGCTCCAGCAGCGCAGTCAGTTTGGGCCAGTTCTCCAGGCTCTCCAGGCTCTCCATCAACGCGGCAAGGGCCTCGGGATCGTCGGGCACGATCTCGAGAATCTTCGCCGAGACACGCCCGATCTTGGACGGATCCTTGAGCTTGTCGCGCGCCATGTCGAACATGCGGCGCAGGATCTCCTCCTGCTGCTCGACGGTGGCCTCGGTCAGGCGCGCTTCCAGCAACTGGAACAGGTTCTCGACGTTGCCTTCCTGGGTGAGCAGCTGCTCGAGCGCGTCGTAGGCCTCCGAATCGCCGGGCGCCAGCTTGATGATTTCCTGGTGAAGCTCGATGCACAGATCCACATCAAGCTTGCGCTCCAGAAGCGTGGCTGCAAACGTGCGCATCAACTCCAGGCGGGAGTATTCGTCGCCTGACATGGCGATTTCCTGCTGCATCTCGGCCTTGTAGCCGTCCCAGATTTCGCGCTGTTGAGAGATCTTCTCAAAGGACGCCTGCATCTTCGGATTGTCGGGCTGCAGCCGGACCAGGAACTTCATCACGCGCTCGGTTCGGGCCAGATCGCCGAGTTTGCTGCGATAAATGGTGGCCATTTCCTTGAGCAGTTCAATCACGTAGGACGCATCCACGCCCTGGGAGTGCGCCACGCGCAGGGCGGTTTCCATGGTCTCGACCTGGCTGCGCCAGTCACCCTTCTCGCGGAAATGCTGGATGTAGAGGTCAAGGACCTCCAGGTTCTCGGGATCCGAGGAGAGCAGGTCGTGCAGGTGGCGGGCTGCCCTGTCGGCCCGGCCGAGATGATCCTTGTACAGCCGCACCAACTGGAGGCGAGCCTCGCAGGTCTTCTCGGGCGGGTTGGCGGCCACCTCGCGCTCCAGCAGCCTGGCCATGGCATCCCAGTCCTCGCGCCGTTCCAGCAGCGCCATGAGCCTGGGGCGCACAGCCTCGGGATTCTCGGCCGACAGCATCTCGTAAATCTTCAGCGCCTCATCGGCGTTGTTCAGGTTCTGTTCATATACCTCGGCCAGTCGCATGCCCAGTCGGACCCGGGTGGCGCCCTCCGAGCGGCTCATGGCACCCGAGAACAACTCAGCAAGCTCGCTCCAGTTTCCGGCCGCCTCGTGGATGCTCGCCAGCAGGGAGAAAGCCTCCTTCAGTTGCGGATCCTGTGCGACGGCCTGCTTGAGTGCGGTGATGGCCTTGTCGCTTTCCTGCGCGCCGCGATGGATCCGGGCGATCTGCAGGAAAGTGTAGGCCACCTTGCGGTTGGGCTCGCCCTCTTTCGGGTAGCGGCGGTCCAGATATACCTCGGTCAGCAGCGTCAGGATGGTCAGGTCATCCGGAGCCAGGCCGGAGGCCTCCTGGAGGCTGGCCTCGGCGGCTTCGGTGTCGCGAAGGTTCTCCAGCTGGATCCGGCCGATCATCTCGAGCCTGCGAGCCCGCTCGGCGGGATCCCGAACGCTCCTGAGCATGCCCTGCAGCAGCGGCAATGCCTTCTCGTAGTCCTTGGTCTTCAGGTACATGTCAGCGACCATCGCCAGGGCGTCGATCAGCGAGGGATCCATTTCAAAGGCGGACTTCAGGTGGGAGAGCGCCTGCTCCTCGGAGCCTTCCATGGAGGCAAAGGCCATGCCCACCTCATGGTGCAACTGGGCCAGCCCGCGCCGGTCGGAACCCTGCTCGGCCACGAAGTCGATTTCCTTCTCAAGGATGGCCAGGTACCGCTGCTGGTCTCCCGATTCCTTCAGGTACTCGCGGATCTTGCGGGCGTTGCGGCGGTGTCTGGGGTCGAGCAGGACGCCCATGTACAGCAAGCGCATGCCCTCTTCCTCGTTGGCCATTTTCTCGAAGAACAGGTCGGCAGCCTTGAAATACATGTCCGCCTTGCGGATGTCCTCGTCGAGGGCGTTGCCCCGGAGTTCGTACAACCAGACCAGATCAGCCCACTTCTCCTCGGTCTGCCACGTACGGCGCAGGGAGGAAAAGGCTTCCATGGAAGTGGGGTCCTCATCCAGCATCTTGCGATAATCTTGTTCGGTACGAGCCACAGGTGCCTCCTTCGACAAAGATCTAATATGCGCCTACCTTGACGCACATGGTACGTTCTTACAGAAAGATTCGGTTGCCCGCCAACTTTTCCATGTTTTTTAACGGGTTCCGGACGGTACGGATCGGGCGGAACCAGTAATGTAGACGCTGCAGGCGGTTTGAATCTATCATAAAGTGCGCGAATTCGTGTTCCCTTTTGCAAGGTTTTTTGGGTATATTCGGCGGCGCGAAAGGAGCTGGTATGAATCCGGATTTCGAATTCAGGAAACAGGTGTCCGAAGGTCTTCCCGAGGTGCTGCCCGAACCCCCCGTGATGGATCCGGGGATCAGCCGCGCCCCGGCCCGCACCCTCGTGCTCTCATCCCGTGAGAAGGAGCTCGCGCTGCGGAACGCGCTGCGGTATTTCCCTGCGCATCAGCACGCTGTCCTGGCTCCCGAATTCGCACGGGAGCTCGAGGAGCGCGGCCGGATATACATGTACCGCTTCAGACCGGCCTACAAGATGCATGCCCGGCCCATCGATGACTATCCGGCCCGATCGAGGAAGGCCGCGGCCATCATGCTCATGATTCAGAACAATCTGGATCCGGCGGTGGCCCAGCACCCCTACGAATTGATAACCTATGGGGGCAATGGTGCCGTGTTCCAGAACTGGGCGCAGTATCGACTGGCCATGCGCTACCTGTGCGAGATGACCGACGATCAGACCCTGCTGATGTACTCCGGTCACCCCATGGGCCTGTTCCCGGCCGCCCCGGGCGCGCCCCGCGTCGTGGTGACCAACGGCATGATGATTCCGCACTATTCCACGACTGAGGACTATGATCGCTATGTGTCCCTCGGCGTCACTTCCTATGGTCAGATGACCGCCGGCTCTTACATGTACATCGGGCCGCAAGGCATTGTGCATGGAACAACGATCACGCTCCTCAACGCCGGGCGTCTTTATTTGAACACCGAAGACACCCTGGCCGGGAAGACGTTCGTCACCTCCGGTCTGGGCGGCATGAGCGGGGCGCAGGGCAAGGCCGCGCTCATCACCCGGGCCGCCTGCGTCATCGCCGAGGTCAACCCCCGTGCCGCGATCAAGCGTCGCGACCAGGGCTGGGTGCAGGAGATATCCTCGGATCTCGACGTCGTCGCCCGGCGCCTGGAACGGGCCCGGATCGCCGGGGAACCCCTGGCCATGGCCTACCTGGGCAACGTGGTGGATTTGTGGGAATACTTTGCGCGCCATGACATCCCCATCGATCTGGGTTCGGATCAGACCTCGCTGCATCTTCCCTATTCTGGCGGCTATTATCCGGCCGGTCTGGGCTACGACGAGGCCAATGACCGCATGGTCGCCGATCCCGCGGGCTTTCGCGAGCTGGTGACGGTCTCCCTGGTCCGGCACGCGGCAGCCATCGGCGAGCTGGCCGGAAAGGGGATGCGCTTCTGGGACTACGGCAACGCCTTCCTCCTCGAGGCCTCCCGCGCCGGTGCGGCAGTGATGGCGCCCGACGGCGGGTTTTTATACCCGAGCTACGTCGAGAACATCATGGGGCCCATGTGCTTTGACTATGGCTTCGGACCGTTCCGCTGGGTGGTCACCTCCGGCCGGCCCGAGGATCTGGATACCACCGACGAGATCGCCGCCGAGGTGCTCGTCGAGCAGGCCCGGACCGCTCCGCCGGAGATTCGCCGGCAGATCGCCGACAACCTGCACTGGATCCGCAGCGCCAGGGAGAACCGTCTCGTGGTGGGCTCCCAGGCACGCATCCTGTACGCGGACACCGAGGGGCGCGTGGCCATCGCGCGGGCCTTCAACGAGGCGATCCGCGCCGGTCGCATCTCCGCGCCGGTGGTGCTCGGCCGCGATCACCACGACGTGTCCGGCACCGATTCCCCGTACCGCGAGACCGCGAACATCCGCGACGGCAGCCGCTTCACCGCGGACATGGCCGTGCAGAACGTCATCGGCGACGCCATGCGCGGCGCGACCTGGGTCAGCCTGCACAACGGCGGCGGCACCGGCTGGGGAGAGAGCATCAACGGCGGCTTCGGCCTGCTGATCGACGGCTCCGAGGAGGCCCGCCGCGCCCTCGAGAGCATGCTCTTCTTCGACGTGGCCAACGGCATCGCGCGGCGCGCCTGGGCCGGCAACGACGGCGCCCGCTTTGCGGCGGCCCGACTGCAGGAAACCCAGGGCCTGCTTCGGCTGACGCCGGTGCACGAGTGCGCCGATCCGGCCCTGCTGACTTCCGCCTTCACGAAAGTTGACGTCTGATCATGACTGAGCCGCTTCCCCTCGAGATCCAGAAGGTCCACAAAAAGTTCAAGACCGGATTTCTGAACCTGCGCAACTCCGTGGCCGTTGAGGACCTCTCCCTGTCACTGCGCAGCAATGAAATCGTGGGCCTGCTCGGACCCAACGGCGCCGGCAAGACCACGACGCTGAAGATGGTCACCGGCCTGATTTTTCCGACCGCCGGCCGTATCCGGCTGTTCGGCGAGCCCGTGGACCGTCGTGTCGCGCGGGCCCGCATGGGGTTCCTTCCGGAAAACCCGTACTTCTACGACTACCTGACGGCCGAGGAGTTCCTCCACATGACCTGCGGCCTGGCCGACATGCCCCTGGCGGGCCGTTCGGAGCGCGTCGCCAGGATGCTCCGGAAGCTGGACATCTGGCACGCCCGCGCCCTGCCGATGAGGAAGTTCTCCAAGGGCATGCTGCAGCGGGCCGGCCTGGCCGCCGCGCTCATCCACGATCCGGATCTGGTCATCCTCGACGAGCCCCTCTCGGGGCTGGATCCCATCGGCCGGCGCGACTTCCGCGAGATCATCCTGGAGTTGAAGAAGAACGGAAAGACCGTGCTCTTCTCGTCCCACATCCTTCCCGACGTCGAGGACCTCTGCGATCGGGTCGCCATCATCGTGAAGGGCAGGCTGCGCGAGGAGGGCTCGCTGTCGACCCTGCTCGAGCAGGGCACCCGCAACACCGACATCGAGATCGCCTGTCCTGAAGGGCGGCAGGACCAGCTCGCCAGGGAGTTTCCCGAGCTTGATCGGGGCGCCACCCTCTCGGGCTTCCGGCTGGGGGTGCCCACCGATGTGAACCTGCAGGAGATCCTGCGCCGCCTGGTGAAGCTGGAGTTCGAGATCCTGTCGGTGCGCCCGCACCGGATCTCCCTCGAGGATCTGTTCGTCACAACTGCCGAGGTGAAATCGGCCGAGGGCAAATCGGCCGACGAGAAATCGGCCGTTGAAACCGTGGCCGACGGGAAGCCCGACGACGGCGTGAAGGAGGATGTGCCATGATTCGACCGGTGCTGGCCGTCGTCCTGAACACCTATCGCGAGGTGGTGCGCAACAAGATCCTCTACGCCATCCTCTTCTACACCGTCCTGCTCGTGCTGACGGGCCACTTCTTCGCCGACGTCAGCCTCAACCAGGAGCGCCGCATCATCTTCGACATCGGCGTGGGGCTCATCAGCCTGTTCTCGGTCGCGCTGTGCATCTTCGCCGGGACCAGCGTGATCTACAAGGAGATCGAGAAGAAGACGATCTTCCTGATCGTGCCCCGCTCCATCTCGCGGGGACAGTTCCTGCTGGGCAAGTGGGGCGGGCTGTTCCTGGCCATGACGGTGGTGGTCACCGCCATGTTCCTGATCCTGCTGGTGCAGGTGAAGATGCTGAAGATCCCGCTGGACGTGGCCCTGTTCAAGGGCGTCCTGCTGGTGTACTTCGAGGTCGCGCTGCTCATCGCCCTGGCGCTGTTCCTGTCTTCGTTCACGTCGCCGGCGATCACCGCCATGCTGACGATCGGCTTCTTCGTCATCGGGCGGCTCCTGCCGGACCTCAAGCAGATCCTCTTCACGAAGTATCAGGCCGATGGCTTCCGCACCGTGGCCGAGGAGCTGCTGAACGTGTTTCCGCACTTCTACCTGTATGTCCCCAACGGGCACGACTTCAACGGTCACACGCTCTCCCTGACCACGGATTTCGTCACCTGGTCCTACGTGGGCTGGGCGTTCCTCTACACCATCCTGATGTGTTCGCTGATCCTGATCGTGGCAGCGGGAGTGTTCCGTCGTCGTGATCTGGCGTAGACTTTCCTCCTTCGTCTCCGCTCGTCGCCGGTGGTTCATCGGGATCCCGGCGGTCCTGCTCGTCGCCGGCCTGATGTTGTTCGCGCGGTTCGCCAGGCTCTCCCACGAGTACCACGACCGCGGGGTCCGCGCGCTCGCCCGCGACGACGTGCCCGAGGCCATCGCCTGGTTTCAGAAGAGCGCGGCGATCGTGCTCCCCGGACTGGGCTGGCACGAGGACGCCCGGGACCGGCTGCGTTCGATCCGCGACGAGCAGGCCGTCACCCACCCGGAATGGTCGCGCATGGCCGTCATCGCGCTGGGTGCGGGGTCCCCCGACGGAGCCTCGCCCGGCGGTGTGTCCGTCCGCCGGGACCGCGAGCCCGACCCATGGCTGAGGTTCTTCTCGGGCGTGTGCTTTGTCGCCTTTCTCGGAAGCATGTTTTTGCTGATCTTCAAGGGTTTTACGCGCGAACTGACGCTGAGGCTGCCCCAGGCCCGTCTGTTCGGCGCGGGGTCCATCGTGTTCTTTGCGGCCTGGGCGTTTCTGGTGCGCTACGCGTAACTCTGACAGGAGCCGGTATGCACATTTCCCCCCGTGACATGGGATGGATTGAGGTCATCGTGGGCCCGATGTTCTCGGGCAAGACCGAGGAACTGATCCGGCGGCTGCGCCGCGCGATGTACGCCCGCCAGGAGGTGCGCGTGTTCAAGCCCCAGCTGGACAAGCGCTTCTCGGACAACGAGATCGTCTCGCGCAACCAGATGAAGCTGCAGAGCACGCTGATCACCAACCCCGCCGACATCCTCGAGCAGGTCGGGGACTGCGACGTCGTGGGCATCGACGAGGTGCAGTTCTTCCCGACGGGCATCGTGCAGGTGGCCGACCGCCTCGCCAACGAGGGCAAGCGCGTCATCGTCGCGGGCCTGGACCTGGACTTCGCAGCCCAGCCGTTCTCCCATGTCTCCGAGCTGCTCTCGATTGCCGAATACATCGAGAAGACCCTGGCGATCTGCGTGGTCTGCGGCAACCCCGCCTCCCGCAGCCAGCGCCTGGTCGCCGGCGGCTCCGAGCGCATCGTCGTGGGCGACGTGCAGGCCTACGAGGCCCGCTGCCGCAAGTGCTTCTCCCCCACCCCGGTGTAGCCGCCTCCTGAAGTTCAGTAAATATCAAAAACCAGAAGTTTCACCGGGATCAGGCCGTTCTGGAAGGCGGCCTGGCGGTTGGGCTTCAGGCCGATGCTCTTCAGCGGCGAGGAGACCGGGGCCAGGACGCCGCAGCGCCATCCCTGGTAGGCCTGCTTGAGGTGGTCGCCCAGGGCGGCCAGAAACTCGGGGGTGACGTCCTGGTCTGCCAGGCGCTGTCCGTAGGGGATGTTCATGATCATCGTTCCGGCATCGGCCGGCTTGGCGGTCTTGAAGAAGTCCTTCACCTCGGAGCGGATGAACCCTCCCATGCCGGCGTAGCCCGCGATCTGGCGGGCATTTTCGACGTACTCCGGATCGATGTCCGACATGAAGATCTTGGCCGTGGGATCATGCCGGGCGGCCTTGGCGGTTGCGCGTAGCTTCTCCCAGAGCGGCTCGTTGAAGTCGAGCAGATGTTCGAAGCCGAACCCGCCCTTGGGACGAAGCAGCAGCGGAGCGGTCCCCGTGGCGATCTGGGCGGCCTCGATGGCGATGGTGCCGCTGCCGCACATGGGATCGTAGAAGGCGGTCGTCCCGTCGTACCCGCACACCGCCAGCAGGGCCGCGGCCAGGGTCTCCTTGAGGGGGGCAGGGTGACCGGGGACGCGCACGCCGCGCTTGTGGAGGCCCTCCAGGGAGGTGTCCAGGCTCACCATCAGGCGCCGGTGATGCAGAAAACCGCGCACGCTGACCTTGGCGTCCCGCGAGCTCTGGTTGGGGACCACCTTCTGGTGGAATTGAAACGAATCGTTGATGGCCTCCCGCAGCTTGCTGCCGACCAGATGGGCGGGAAGCTCGCCGCTGTCCTCGCCGGCGCCGCTGGCCGAGATCACGGCGATGGCCACGGGCAGGTCGGCCGCAAAGAGCTTGTCGAAGCGGATCTGTTTGGCCTTGGAAAAGACGATGTTGGGCGCGCCCGCCGGGAGGTCCTTGAGGATCCGGAAGATCCTGCCGGCCATGCGCAGGCGCAGGTGGGCCGCGTAGGTGACCTCTTCGGAGGCCGTGAAATAGACCACGCGGTAGCCGGTGCGCACGTCGGTCCCGCCGATCCCCTTGATCTCCGCCGCGAGCAGGTCGGTCAGGCCGTCGGCACAAGTGGCCAGGAGTTGAAAATCCAAGATGCACCTCTTCTGGAGGGGACTATCTCCGTGGCACCGGGGGAAGTCAATGATGATTCCGGCACTGGGCCGGGATTCCAGGGCAATCGAGTTCTAATTCAATTAGCTCAGTGAATTGTCCATTTCCCTCAAAATCGAAATCGAAATCGAAATCGGTCCAGAAATCTGCATGCCTATTAGTCACGAAAGATTGGAC
>JAHITJ010000084.1 GCA_018817795.1 Myxococcota bacterium
AGTTGCTCGAGGTGGCCGATGAGCCCCAGCACGCGCAGCACCCGGAGCAGCCCCGCGAGTTGGATGGACCGCCCCGCCTCGAGGCGCTCGACGGTGCTCTTGGAGATCCCGGATTCATAGGCCAGCTCGGCCTGGGTCATCCCGGCCTCCACGCGAAGCCGGGCGACGCGGTGGCCCATCTCCGTCAGGAGGGTCTTGTCGGTGTGGGTGGAAAGCATCTCCGTCATGCCGGAACTATACCTGACGAAACCTCCACTTCAAGCGATATTTGTCATATTTGACGAATTATGCCAGATAATACATGCTATCTCTTCAATATTGACGAGTTATGAGGCTTGCCACTTTGGGTGGCGGCCCCCCGGAGGCGAAACCGGCGCAGCGCCGTCAGGAACGCAACTCCTTCTCTGCGGGCACCTGGAACCACTTGTAGAAGGCCGGCAGCACCAGGAGCGTCAGGATCGTCGAGGTGACCAGCCCTCCGGTCACCACGGTGGCCAGGGGTCGCTGGACCTCGCTGCCGGTCCCCGAACTGAACAGCAGCGGAATCAACCCCAGGGCGGTGGTCAGCGCCGTCATCAGCACCGGACGCAGCCGCAGGCAGGCCCCGCGGACCGACGCCTCGTCGACGGGCACCCCGTCGCGCATCAACTGGTTGAGATAGGTCACCAGCACCATCGCGTTCTCCATGGCGATGCCCAGCAGGGCGATGAAGCCGACCGAGGACGGGACCGACAGGTTCTGCCCGGTGATCCAGAGCGCCACGACGCCGCCGACCAGGGCCAGCGGGATGTTGAAGAGGATCAGCAGGATGTTCCGGAAGGATCCGAAGTTCATAAACAGCAGGAACAGGATGATCAGCAGGGTCACCGGCACCACGACCGCCAGCCGGGCGTTGGCCTGCTGCTGCAGTTCGAACTGCCCGCCCCAGCGCACCAGGGTCCCCGGCGGCAGCTTCACCCTCTCCTCGATGGCCCGCCGGCCCTCGGCGACGAAGGACCCGATGTCACGGCCCCGGACGTTGCACTGCACCGTGATGAAACGCTGGTTGTCCTGGCGGGTGATCTGGCGAGGCCCCACGATCTCGTCGATGTCGGCGAGCTGGTCCAGGGGCACCCGGACACCGCCGGGCGCCGTGATCAGGATGTTCCGGATGGAGTCGGCGCTGGAGCGAGCCTCATCGGTGAACCGCACGTTGATGTCGAAGCGCTTCCGCCCCTCGAAGATCTGTCCCACGCTCTCCCCGCCGACGGCCACCCGCACCACGTCCTGCACGTCCCCGACGTTGATGCCATGGCGGGCGATGGCCTGACGGTCGATCTTGATCCGCAGCTGGGGGGTCCCCGTCACCTGGTCGGTCTGGACGTCGGCGGCGCCGCGGATTCCCCGGACGACCGCATCGATCTCAGCCGCCTTCTCACGAAGCACTTCCATGTCGGCCCCGAAGATCCGGATGGCCAGCTCGGCCTTCGAGCCGGTGATCAGTTCGTCCACCGCGGCCGCGATGGGCTGGGTCACGTTGAACCGGGCGCCGGGGAAGTCCTCGAACGCCGCGCTGATTCGGGCGTAGAGCTCCTCTGGCGTCCGGGCGCTGGTCCATTGGTCCTGGGGCTTGAGGGAGACCACCGCCTCGGCGCTGTTGACCGGATCGGCGTGGGCCCCGACCTCCCCGCGCCCGACACGCGTGACCACCCGGGTCACCTCGGGGAACCCCGCGATCAGCCGCTTCTCGAACCGCAGCATGGTGTCCCGCGCCTCGTCGAGGGAGATCGAGGGGGCCATGGTGACGCGGATCAGCAGTTCACCTTCGTCAAGGCGCGGCACGAACTCGGAGCCCAGGCGCGGCACGATCAGCACCCCCGCCAGCAGCATCAGCCCGGCCAGCGCCACCGCCGCCGCACGATGACGCACGAACAGCCTCACCGCGGGACGGTAGGGCACGAGCAGCACGCGCACGATCCAGGCCTCCCGGGACCCCTTCCCCGGATCCGCCGACCGGGGACGGCGCATCAGCAGGTGCGACAGGACCGGGGCGATGAGCAAGGCATACAGCAGGGAGCCCAGCAGGCCCGCGACCACCGTCTGCACCAGCGGCAGGAAGGTCTTGCCCTCGACGCCCTGCAGGGTGACCAGCGGCAGGAAGACGATGATGATGATCGTGACCGCGAAGAGGATCGGACGGGCCACCTCGGCGCACGCCCGGGCGACGATCGCAAAGCGCGGCTCGGCGGGTCCGGCCTCCCGGAGCATCCGGTCGACGTTCTCCACCATCACGATCGTGGCGTCCACCATCATGCCGATGGCGATGGCCAGACCACCCAGGGACATCAGGTTCGAGGAGATCCCGAAGAGCCTCATCATGATGAAGGCGAAGAAGATCGAGAACGGGATCGACAGGGCGACGACCAGGCTCGCGCGCAGTCCTCCCATGAAGATCAGCAGCACGCCGGACACCAGCAGCACGCCGGCGATCAGGGCGTCGGTCACGGTCTTGACGCACCTGGAGACCAGGCGGGCCTGATCGTAGTACGGAACGATCCTCACACCATCGGGGAGGACCTTGTTGATCTCTTCGATCCGGGCCTTCACCGAGGCGATGACGGTGGAGGTGTTGGCGCCGATCAACTTGAGGACCATGCCGACGACCACCTCACCCCCGCCGTTCATGGTGGCCAGCCCCCGCCGGATCTCGCCGCCGATGACGATGTCGGCGACCGAATCCAGGTAGACCGGCGTGCCGTCCTTCACCTTGAGCACGATGTGCTCCAGATCGGCGATCTTTTCGGCCAGGCCGACCGAGCGCACCAGGATCTCCTCACCGTTTCTGACCAGGAACTGGGCGCCCGCGTTGCCGTTGTTGGCGCGCACCTTCTCGGCAATCTCACCGATGGTGAGGTCATAGCGCAGCAGGTCGGCGGGCCGCACGCGCACCTGGAACTGCCTCACCTCGCCGCCCAGGGAGAGCACCTCGGTGACCCCGGGCACCGTCTGCAGGTTGAACTTGACGATCCAGTCCTGGATCTCGCGCATCTCCACCGGAGTGCGCCTCCCGGTCGCGTCCTCGAGCACATAGAACAGGATCTGGCCCAGACCCGTGGCGATGGGCCCCATCTCGGGATCGCCGAAGCCCTTGGGGATCTGTTCCCGGGCCAGCTGGAGCCGTTCGCCGACGAGCTGGCGCGCGAAGTAGATGTCCGTGCCGTCCTCGAAATAGATGTTGACGACCGACAGCCCGAAGTTCGAGATAGAGCGGGTCTCCTTGAGTCGGGGAAGGCCGTTCATGGCCGCTTCCACGGGAGTGGTCACGTACCGCTCGACCTCCTCGGGCGCCAGCCCCTCGGTCTCGGTGAAGACCTGGACCAGCGACGGCGTGACGTCGGGAAAGGCGTCCACGGGCAACCCCCGGTAGCTGGCCCAGCCCGCGGCCAGCACCAGCACGCCCAGGGCGCCCATGAGCAGGCGGTTGCGCAGGACCGCGACAATGAGTCTCTGCATGACGAACCCCCTCTCAGTGGTTGTGGCC
>JAHITJ010000010.1 GCA_018817795.1 Myxococcota bacterium
CGGAAGTAGTGCCCGGCAGCAGAAGCTGCCTCAGGCGGGAAACCGGCAGCGGACCCGGGAACAGGGACAGGGTCCTGGGCAGCAGCGGTTCCACGGCGGACAGGGGCGCGGCGAGGAGCCGCACGCCCTCGTGCAGCCAGGTGGCCGGATCGCTCCATTGGCCGGAGACGACGGCGTTCCACCAGTGCGAGAACGGCGCGAAGCCCGCCAGGTGGCGGGGCAGGATCTCGTGGGTGCCCGTCCAGATTTTGACCTTCGATAGCCTGCCCGTGGTCGTCCAGAGGGTCGTCAGGGCCCAGCCGTCATAAGCCAGGCGGACCTCCAGATGCGGGCCGGCATTTTTCCATGTCACCGCGGTCAGCAGCGACCCTAGAAGGGCCCGCGCTCCGGTTCCGGCAGGACCTCCGGGGATGACCTTGTCCTCAGGGATCTTCTTCGGCCGCAGGCGGGAGGCCAGCAGGGGCACGGCCGGAGACCACAGCGGTGAGAGCACCGGGACCAGTTGGCCGGCCAGCCTCTCGTCGAGCAGGGCCTGCACCCTTTCGAAGGCGTAGGGAGCCCTCCCGGGTGCATAGCGCATGTCTCCGAGCACCACGAGGGCGGGGCCGAACGACTGCGCCAGCATCAGCAGCCCCAGCGCAGGGCGGCCCGGTACGTGAAAGACGGCATCCTGAAGCACCCAGCCTTTTCCGGAGCGCCGGGTCTTGAGGTCCACCGGGATGCCCGCGACGCGGAAGGTGGCGGTTGCGTCGTCCCCGGAAAAGGACAGATCCACGAAGGCCAGCAGCGGCTCCTTGCCTTTTTCGTCTTCATCGGGCTTGTCCTGCTTCGCGAGCAGGCCCCAGACAGGGAGCCTGGCCACCACCGGTCCGAGCGCGTCCACCAGAGGCCGGGACATCCGCAGCTCGGAGGTCACGCCGCGCCGTGCGTCCTCAAGGATGTCCTTGGCGGTGATGAATAGCCCCAGGATCGCCTGGAAACTCCACTGGCCACCGGGCCGGTGAATGAGGATGTCGTGGACGCGCCAGTCGCCCCGGATGCGGTGCATCAAGAAGGTGTACTTGACGCTGCCGGACTTGACGCGCAGCCTTGCACGGTTCCCCGACGAGGAGAATCCGTCGAGGGAGCCGGTGATCTTCGGGACCGCCTCCGGCTTTGCGGAACCCGATTTCGGTTTGGCGGAGGCCACCCCCAGTTTTTTTGGGGGCGGGGTTGAGCCCCACCGCAGCAACTGACGGATCTCCGCATTGGTGAAGCGGGAGAACAGGTCCCCGAGCTCGGGGGTGGAGAGCTTCACCAGCTTGGGAACGTCACCGCGCGACAGGGCCGGTCCGAATTCCTTCTTGACGGTGTTGCCCACGGAGATCAGCGTGCAGGCCGAGGAGAGCCATAGCAGCGGAAGCAACAACCAGCTCTTGCCGAAGGAACGGAGGCATGGCAAACTGACTTTTTGTGTGATCTTTCGCACGGACGTTCTTCTTTCGACCGAGGTTGCATCCATGAAAAAAAACTCGTTTCCCATTCGAGGCTTCGACATGACCCGCAGGGACTTCCTGGCGACCTCTGCTGCGGCGACCGTGTTGCTGGCCTGCGATGATCCATCGTCCCGTCCCGTCCTTGATGCCGGTCCGGATGCCGACGCCCTGATCGACGCGGACGCCGATGCCGACGCCCTGATCGACGCGGATGCCGATGCCGATGCCGAACAGCCGCTGCCGCGTCCCGTGACGACGGTGCGCGAGACGCTTCGTGGCCGCCTTGAAGAAGTAGCACAATTTGAGGATTTGCGCCCGGTTTTTGGTCTGACCAAGCCCATGCCCGGGGAGCCGTGGGTCGTTCGCGACGAATGGAGCGTGGCCGCCGCGTCCAACGGTGCGACCCAGAACAAGGCTTCGATGGCCTATTTCGCGCATCTGAGCGACGTGCACATCATCGACGAGGAGAGCCCGGCACGTGCCATCCACAGCCCCATCGCGGCCGAATCCGCCTGGCGGCCATATGACGCCTACAGTTCCCACATGCTCGATGCCGCAATGCGCACGATCAACGAGTTCGCCGAGGTTCACCCGCATGACTTCGTGCTGTTTTCCGGCGACGTCACGGACACACATCTGTTCATCGAACTTCGCTGGTTCATCGACATCATCGAGGGAAATCCGATTGATCCCGACACCGGAGACGACGACAACCCCATGACCTCAGGTGATGTTGATCCGCACGATCCGTTCACGCCTTCGGGGCTTGCCCCGCAGATCCCCTGGTATCTCAGCCTGGGAAACCATGACGCCTGGGTGCTCGGTTCGCTGGGCGTCTCCGTCGTGGCGTCGCCTACCGGCAGCTCGGCGACCGCCTTCGTCTCCCATGCCGTGGTGCCCACCTGTTTCGACCAGTTGCCGTGTCCGGGGGGCTACTGCTATTCCGAGACCCCTGAACGCTGTCACGTCCCCATGGACGACGGCTACTACACGAGCTCCTCGATCCCGCCGGATCCGGAGCGGCGCTACATCAATCTCGAGGAGTTCAAGACCATGGTCATGCAGGCCACGGTGCAGGGTCCGTCAGGGCATGGCTTCACGATGGAGAACCTCAACGACGGGACGAACTACTACAGCGTCGACGAGCCGGTTCCGGGCCTGCCGCTGTCGATGATCGTGCTCGACACCACGACCGCGTACAGCGGGACCGACAAGTCCCAGGGCGCCATCGACTCCGCCCAGATGGGATGGATCGAGGACAGGCTCGCCTACTACAGCAACCAGAACCGGGCGATCATCGTGATGAGCCACCATCCGGCGAACACGATTCCGGATCAGGGGACCGCCCTGGTGAACCTGCTGCGGCAGTATCCACATGTCGTGCTGCACGTGGTCGGGCACGGACACATCAACTACGTCTACCCCCACCCGCCGGACACCGGGCAGTCCGCCGAGAACGGCTACTGGGAGGTGCAGACGCCCTCGACGCTGGAGTGGCCCAACCAGATGCGGTATTTCGAGATCGCGGACTTCGGGGACGGCACCGGCGCGGTGTACGTGACGGTCGTGAACCTGTCCATCCCGGCGGGTTCGGTCGCCGAAGCCGGACGCTTCTACGCCCTCGTCGACGTCCAGGAGGGTCGTGTCCCCGACGGACTCCAGGGTGTGATCAACGACCGCAACGCCATCCTTCGCTTCGCCTGGCCCCAGGAGCTCCTGCCGGTGCTCGCGGCGATGCCGCGACGTCCGGTCGAGAGCCTGCATTTCCTGCCATAGCAACCTGACGCATCTCGCGTGAGCCTACCGGTCGATGACGACCTGGTTCCGGCCGCCGTTCTTGGCACGATACAGCGCCTCGTCCGCCTTCGAGATCAGACTTTCCTCGTTGGAAACCTGATGATGGGGGGCTGCACACCCGCCGATGCTGATGGTGACCTTGATCTGCTTTTCGGATTCCTGAAGAATGAGATCTTCAACCTGCCTGCGCACCCGCTCCCCGACCATGAGCAGATCATCGGAGGACGCCGCAGGGAGGACCGCAAGAAACTCTTCTCCGCCGTAGCGGACCAGCACATCCCCCTCCCGCAGTGAAGATCGCATGATGGAACTGACGGACTTGAGGAGCCGGTCGCCCACGAGATGACCATAGGTGTCGTTGACGGCCTTGAAATGATCGATGTCGAGCATCAGCAGTCCGATGGGCGTTTGGGCACGAACGGAGCGACCAAACTCCTCGTGCAGCCGCCCCATTCCGAAGCGGCGGTTGTAGAGGCCGGTCAGCGGATCAAGTGCTGCCAGGCGTTGCAGCCGGTCATGGGTGATGGCGTTGTTCAGGGACAATCCAAGGATGGGCAGGAAAAGATCGATGAGTTCGAGTTGGTCGGCCTTGAAGTTGCTGCCGGCGGCCAGCACCAGGATTCCCATGGATACCCCCTTGTAGGATATGGGTGACACCAGGACCTGCTGCGGCCTGAATTCGGTCACGACCCCCTCGATCTGGACATCTTCAGGGATGTCTATGAGCACGCGCCGGCCGGTACGGATGACCCTGTTGACCGGCTCACTCTGAATGACCCGTTCGGGATTTAAGAGCCCCTGGGCCGCACCAAGTTTCATCTCTCCGGCACATTCGGTGAGGATCAATCCGCCCGAGGCACCTGCGTTGAGGAAGAACTGGTTCAGCGCCTGTTCGGACAGCGGAGCGAGCTCGAGCTGGCTTGTCAGGGCTCCGGCGAAGGCCTTTGAGGCCGACTGGGAATGCAGGGAGGTGGTCAGCGTCTCGACGAGCCGGTTGAAGGCGGCGGCGCTCTGGCCGATTTCATCCTCCGAGTCGACCGGAATCATGCAGTTTTCTGGACTGCACAGCGTTGAATCCTGGGTGGCCTCCATTTTCCTGAGCGTCTGCTCGATGTGCAGCATGCTTCCGGTCAGGACCCGCAGTCTCCGGCCGACGACCCACCGCACCATGGCGAAGTTGAGACCTCCCACCAGCGCCCCGGCGATCAGGCAGGCTAAGGCAAACGGAAGGGACATCGCCAGTTTGGAAGGAACCCCGAGCAGGAGGGTGAAGAAAGGAAAAACGACCCCTGTCAGGACTCCAAGAATCGTCATCCAGATGGCCAGATCAGAAAAGACCTTGTTTGTCATTCTCATGATGGTTTCCCCTGTTGATAAAATATTGGGTGGAATATAAACAGGATCACTTTCCGGCCACGAGGGTCGGGGAAAACAGCAGGCTCGGGGTGCGCGTGCTCGACCAGGTCTGCACATCGGATCCTGCGGCCAGGAGGTTCTGCCAGAAGGTCCTGTGATTGGATGAGAGGTTGAGCTCGATCACCGGATGCATGACACGGCCGTCCTCCACCAGGAAGCCCCCCAGTCCCACCGAGAAGTCGCCCGTGGTGCCGTTGACGTTGCCGCCGATGAAACGGTTGATCCATAGGCCTCGCTTCATGCGCGAGAGCAGGGTGGAGAAGTCGGAGGTGCCTGGAGCGACCACCAGGTTGGAAGGAGAGCCGGTCGTCACGCCGCGGCCCAGGCGGGATCCGTAGTACGTGTCGATGTAGAAGTTGCGCAGGATGCCGCCGTCGAAAACGCTCATGCGACGGGAGGCGAGGCCTTCGCCGTCGTACGTCCGGGAGCCCAGCCCGCGGATCAGGCCCGGATCGTCGGTGATGGTGAGCAGTCCCGAGCCGATCGGGGTGCCGGCGAGGTCGGCCGCCCAGCTCTGCTTGTTGAAGATGGCCGATCCGAACAGGGGGTTGAGCAGACCTCCCAGCAGGTTTCCGCAGGCGCGGTTCTCGATGAGGAGCTCGTAATTTCCTGTGGGGATCTGCTTTGCCCCGATGGATCGCAGGGCGCGCTCTCCGGCGTGGGTCCCGATGGATTCCGGACTCTTCATGTCCGCGAGGTGGCACGCCGCGGTGTAGTCCCAGTCCGACGGGCGGCCCCCGTTGGGATCCATGACCGAGGCGGTCACCGAGATCGTGCAGGACGAGTCTTCCTCGGAGGAGAAGAAGCCGTCGCTGTGTGCGATCACACCCAGCGAGCAGGAGTCGGCGAAGGTGGAGGCTGCGGAGATGCATTTTTCGCCGGCCTTCTGCCTGCACGCGGCATAGGCGGCCAGGGCTGCCTGTTTGCGTTTTTCCAGGGTCAGTCGTGCGATCTCCGGATCCGCCAGATCCAGGTTCGGCGGATTTTTTGGCGCGTATAGTCCGGGATCTGGCAGCTTCCGGTGTGGGTCGGGCATCACCTGGCGGGTCAGCCCGATGGCCTCGGTGAGAAACGCGGCGAGGGATTCCGGACGCAGATCCGAGGTGCGGTGAACGGCGTAGCGCCCGTCGACGAAGAGCCTCACCGAGGCGCCCATGGTCGTGCTGCCCTTGATCTCTTCCCACTGGTCGTCGCGATGCACGACCTTGCGGGAGGTGGTCTTGCCGATGCGCACCGCGCACGCGTCGGCCTTTCCCTTCTTGGCCATCTCGAGGATGTTCTCGGAAATCGGGGTCAATTGAATGAGTTCCTGACTGGACATGAGTTACCCCCGGTTCAGCGGCGCGAGCCGCCGATGGTGATGGATGAAACCGCGCAGGTGGGCATCCCCAACCCGACCGGAACGCCCTGTCCGCGTTTGCCGCAAGTCCAGGCGCCTTCGTCCATGGTGAAGTCGGTCCCGACCATGGTGACGTTCTCCAGCACGCGGGGGCCGTTTCCGATGATGTTGATGTCCTTGATCGGCGTGGAGATCTTCCCGTCCTCGATGAGGTATCCGTTCTTGATGTAAAAGGTGAAATCTCCTGCGCCGATGGCGACCTGTCCATTGGTGAAGGTCTCTGCATAGACGCCGGTCTTCACCGAGGCGATGATGTCCGACGGCTTGTGCGGTCCGGCGAGCATGTAGGTGTTGCGCATCCGTGGAATGGGCATGTGACGGAAGCTCTCGCGACGTCCGTTTCCTGTGGGGGACAGAGCAAAGTGCTCAGCACTGATGCGGTCATGCAGGAAGGTGCGGAAGATGCCGTTCTCCACAAGCACGGTGCGCTGGCTCTTCTCGCCTTCGTCGTCGGCATGGATCGAACCGCGAAGGCCCGGCATGGTGCCATCGTCGACGATGGTGACGAACTCGGGGGCGATGCGCTGGCCGATCTTGTCGGTGTAGATGGTGGTCTTCGACTTCGCGAAGTCGGCTTCCATGCCATGGCCGATGGCCTCGTGCAGGAGGATGCCGGAGCTTCCCGGCGCGAGCACCAGGGGATATTCCCCGGCCGGACCCGGCACCGCGTCGAACAGGACCAGCGTGCGCCGCAGCGTCTCCGAGACGATGCGTTCCCGGCGTTCCTTGGTGTAGAAGTCGAAGCCGGCGCGTCCAGAGCAGTTGTAGCCGTTGGATTCAAGCCTGCCGTTGCGTTCGGCCGTCGCCATCACGCGCAGCATGGTCATGGGCTGCTCGTCGCGGAAGCTGCGTCCCAGGCTGTCGACGTGGAAGATCGAGCTCTCCTCGTCGTAGTAACTCATGGCCACCTTGACCACGGCGGCGTTGCGCCGGATCTCGGTGTTGAGTCCCATCAGCAGGCTCACCTTGGGCTCGGGGGCGACCGTGGAGAACACCGGACCGGTGGGGTAGTAGGACGGCAACTTGGACGCGCGGTGCGGGGTCTTTGCGTGGGCAGGGCTCCCGGCGGCCACGGCGGCGGCCATCTCGGCGGCGGCCAGCAGGCTCTCGGGATCCAGGCTCTCGGTGTAGGCGTATCCCGTCTGGCCCGAATGCACGACGCGGATTCCCGCACCCAGGTCCACGTTGGAGTAGGCAGAGTTGACGGTCGATTCCTCCAGGCCCAGGGCGAGCATCCGGCGCCGCTGGAAGAAGAGATCGCAATACGAACCGCCCGAGGACATCGCCTTGTCGAAGATCCTGACCAGCAGGGCGTCGGAGACGGCGTCGGTCCAGTGTCCGGCGGTGGTTTTCGGTGTGGTGGTGCTCCCCGCCTGACGCGTGCAGTGGGTGCCCAGCACGCCCAGCGTGCCTGCAGTGGCCGAGAGCTTCAGGAAGTTCCTGCGGTCGAGCAGAAACGGATCCTCGGAGATGGTCAGCAAATCGTCAATCATGGTGGATCCTCCGGTGCCCGAAAATGGGCATGTCAACAACATCCCTCGATACATCCAAATTCCCCTTCGCTCAAGGTTTTTTTACCTCCGGGGCGGCTACGCGCAGGGCGAACAGCCGGGAGGTGCTGTGAACGCCGTGGAGCACACCGTGCAGCACCCGGCCAGGGGAGATCGTCATCGCCAGGAACGGGACGATGTTCTGGTCGTCACTGTTGCGGAACAGCGGTGTCTGGAGCCCGTTGTAGCCGTCGACGTAAATCACCGGCCTGTGGGCGTTCTCGGTGCGTGAACTGAGAAGGAAGATGCCATCCTCGTCCCAGGCCGGTGGATTGCGCGGATCGATGCCGCAGGAGATCCACACCTCCTCGCCGCGCTTGAGGCCGCGCGAGGCAATGCAGTTGAAGCCGATCGGGAAGATCACTGTCTCCTGGAAGCCGTGAATCCAGAATGCCTCCGGAACCTGGTTGATCTCCGTCTTCCAGTCCAGCACCCAGCGTTGTCCCGAGAAACTCAGGGATTGCAGCACAAACCCGTCGCGGGAGTGGGACAGCATCAGCAGGTGTCCGTCGTGCACGAAGACGCGGGCCAGCCGGCCCGGGGTGGGAATCTTGGGCAGCGTGCCGCCGGTCAGGCGCAAAAAGTGCAGGTTGTTCTCCGCGTCGAGCAGGATGAAGTGCTCCTGAAGCACCCACAACCCGCGGGGGGAGAATCCCAGTTTCTGGGAGGTCACAATGAGGCCGGAGTCGGGATCGATCAGGGTCAGGCGATCAAAGCAGACCGCGGCGAGCCGCTCCCGGTAGAGGACAGGATGGCGGCACCCGGGCCGGTTCCATGTGTCTTCCCCGGTGTTGAGATTCTGAACCCTCAGCACGTCACCACGAACCCAGGTCAGGAACTGAGGCGGCCGGTTGGGGCCCGACGGGATCGGGAACGCCGTGGCAGAGAACGCCTGACCGGGGAGGGCCAGCACGGGGCTCATCGCCTTGCGCCAGAGTACCTTGTTGCCCGAAAAGTCGATCAGCACGGCCTTCTCGGTATCGAAGACGCCATCTCGAAGCGAGCCTTCGTAGACCAGGATTCCCTCGTTGAGCACCTGCCAGGTCAGCAGGGGATTGAGGAAGGTGGACACCTCCCATTCAATGAAGGGGGAGCCATTCCATGTGGGACGGGAGCGATCGACCGGTCCGACGCGCGGATTCAACTCGGGACAGCCCGCGAGCGTGCTGCAGAGCAACAGGATCGGAAGGATCGCTGCGCAGGGAAAAAGGTGGTGAAAAAGCTTGGAAGATCGCACGCCGAGGCTCCGGGTGCCGTCATTGTGCCCGGTTTTGTCCAAAAGAACAATCGCTTTGGTTTTGTGTGTGTGGGGACTTCCGGCCCCAGGCCGGTTTTTGGGATGATTTTAAAGTAAAGACCACGTGGGGAGAAGGATGCGTGAGGCTTGTTCCTACAAGCCGCCCGGTTGCAGGGTCCATGCGTACGAAATCTTGGCCAGTCCGCCTTCTGGCTGCGGGAAGCGCCAGATCTGGATGCGACCGCAGATGCAGTTGCCAACCGACGCAACGGAGAGGTTCTCCTCGATGCGGCACTCCATGGCGCGTCCGGCAGGGTTCAGGTGAAAGACCACCCGTACGACACCTGCGGCCCGGTCATTCTCAAGGAGGCCCTTCTGATAGCAGTGGTGGACCTCGTTGCGGTGGGCGCGGATCACTGCGCGGACCTCGTTGGGATCCATTTTGCCGGACACCTCGGTCTTGCCGTCACGCAGGATCGGCTCGCGGCGATGGGGACCGACCAGCGGTGTCAGGTTCGGGGGACCGCTGCGGTCCGAGAAAATGCCGCCCCAGCCGGTGGTGGGTGGTCCGCCGATGCTCAGGCCGCCGCCAGGGCCGCCACCGGGGCCGCCACGGGGCAGGAAGCCACCGTCGGTGTTCTCTCCGGAGCCGTCAAAGTCACCAAGCAGGTCCGACAGGTCCTCGGTTTCCTGACCGAAGACGGTGTTGTTGGCCGTCAGGCTCGCCGTCATGGCCGATACCGAGGAGGCCAGAACGTTGGCCACGCCGATGCCCTGCGGAGTGTTGACGCGGGAAGACGGTCCGTTGGAGGTCGACGTGTCGTTCCTGCGCGGATCTCTTGGGGCTGATTTCGCGGTCTTCTCGGAGACCTGGGTCGGCTCATAGATGTTTTTCGGTTTCTCCAGATCCTTCTGCTGGAGATCCTGCAGAAGTTTCTTCTTTTCGGCCACCAGATCGGGGGGTTTGACGAGATTGCGGAGCGTGATCTCGTTGCTCTCCACGCGGTCGCCGAAAATGGGATCCTCAGTGAGACGGTTCAGATAAGCCGACATCGTCAGGCCGAGGCCGAGGGCGATGACCAGGCACGCACTGAAGAGCCCGGCCGTCCATTGCACGGGAAGGTGAAGGGACGGACCGCCGCTGCGGGAGAAGATCCAGACCTGCTGATCCTGCTCGACGCGTACCTCCCGGAAGTCTTCCATGGTGAAGGCGCGTACCACCGGTGAGATCTGACTGCCGAAGGTCCGGGCATAGGTGGCCAGGGTATGGACCTGATGATCGTCGACCTGCACGATGCCTTCCATTCCTTCTGTGACCTGAAACCGGCAGGTTTGGCCGTCCTCGATGGCCGCCAGAGCAAAGCACGGGTCAGGCAGCCGCCGGGAAGAACAAATCCAGGATGAAGAAGGATCCTCGCCGATGGTGAAGCGCGAGCTTCTCAGACGCAGTTTCGCTCCGATGGCCAGTCCGGTGAAAATCATGATGCCGGCGATCACCGCCGTCACCAGGGCGATCATCTCAAGGCCCAGATCGCCGCGCACGGCAGGGACCAGTTTCTCCGGGAGTCCACGGGTCTTGGCGATGTCGAGCAGGATGTTGCGCACGGCCTGCTCCTGGGCCACCAGACGCAAGGCGGCCACGCCCAGTCCTGCGGCGATCGCCAGCAGCAGGGCTCCCGATCCAGACAGGAGCCATGGCAGGCGGCGGGTCCACAGGCTGGCCTCCGGTTCCAGCAATGTGGCTTTTTCAGGACGATGTTGAACCTCGGTACGCACGTAGACGGAGTTTTTCTTTTCCATATGACACCTGCCTTTCATACAGTGTATAATTATCAATCAGAAGACGATAATAACGTACTCACTGAAGGAATATACGCAGGAGCAGCAGGAGGCTTCCGGAAAATCTTGTATTTGTCTATATGGAAATATTAGGTGCGCTGGAAAGAGAATAGAGACAATCGGAGGTTGGCTGCACATCCGCCAGAGGTGCGTTTGCACCCGCAGCGGTGGAGCCGCCCAGGCGCATCAACCGCCGGGCTGCAGGGTCCAGGAGTAGGAGATCTTCGCAAGACCGCCTTCGGGCTGGGGGAAGCGCCAGGTGGTCAGACGACCGCAGATGCAGTTGCCGACCTCGGCCACCGCCAGGTTCTCTTCCACGCGGCATTCCTGAGCGCGGCCAGCGGGGTTGATCAGGAACACGACGCGGACGTTGCCAGCCAGCTTGTCGTTCTGCAGCAGGCCCTTCTGATAGCAGTGGTGGACTTCGTTGCGGTGGGCACGGATGACCGCGCGCACTTCGTTGGGGTCGAGCTTGCCG
>JAHITJ010000085.1 GCA_018817795.1 Myxococcota bacterium
CCCGATACCACGCCACCAAATCATCCGGCCCGCAAGGGCCACCGCGTTTCGTCGCGCATGCGATGAAACCACCGTCACCGGCTACCGTCACCGGCATCGTCACACTATCATCACTCCCCGCTCATAATGCTCTTGCCCTGGAACCCAGGTGCTCTCCCTTGACATTCGCCCTCCTGCGGGAATAGTCTCAGATGGATGCGGGAACACCGAAAGTGCCTTCATGGCGCTGTACTCATCCACGACTCAAGGATAAAACATGGATATCGAAGAAATTCAGTGCAGTAATTGTGCGGCGCCGCTTGCCCCGGACGCCATCGACATGAGCAGGGCGATGGCCCATTGCCGTTACTGCGGCGCGGTCTTCTCGATCCGGTCCGTCCCCTCTGGAGACGGGGACGATCCGCGCGTCAGGCCCCTGGTCGCCATGCCCAAGGGGATCACCCTGCTGGAACAGGGGGATTCACTGGAAATCGTCCATCGCTGGTTCAGTTCGAAATATATCTTCATGGCGTTTTTCTGCCTTGTTTGGAACGGCATCATTTTCGTTTGGCATGCCGACGCCCTCTCCTCGGGTAACTGGTTCAATTCCTTTTTCGGCTTGGGGCATACGGCCGTCGGCATTGGGTTGAGCTACACCACCCTCGCAGGCTTCCTCAACAAGACGGTCATCCGCCTGCGGGAAGGGCATCTGGACATCACGCATGGCCCGATTCCCTGGCTGGGCGGGCAGTCTCTGCAGGCAGGCGACCTTGAGCAGTTCTTCTGCAAGGAGAATGTCATCCAGGACAAAAACGGACCTTACATCACCTACCAGGTGCATGCCGTGCAACGGAATCGCACGAGGGTATTGCTGCTCAAGAACCTGGGCAGCGCTGATCAGGCCCTTTACGTCGAGCAGGAGATGGAGCGGTTCCTTCACCTGCGGGACCGGCCGGTGGAGGGCGAACTGAAGAAGGCTTGACCCCGGCACTTCGACTCAGGCTTCCGCTCAGCGACCGGCTTCCCAGGCGGCCAGGGCCTCCGGGAACATGAGGATCGCGCGGGGCAGGATGCCGTGCAGGTAGGCGATGGCGACACCGTAGTTGGTCACGGGGACACCCTGGGCGACGGCGCGGCGGATGCGCGTGAGGATCGCGGCCCGGTTGACCATGCAGCCGCCGCACTGGATGATCAGGTCGTAGCCGGTGAGATCCTCGGGGAAGTCGTGACCGGCGCGAATGTCGAACTCGAGGCGGGCGCCGGTGACCGAACCGAGCCAGCGCGGCAGCTTGACGCGGCCGATGTCCTCGGAGATGGGGCGATGGGAGCAGGCCTCGGCGATGAGCACACGGGAGCCGTCCTTCAGCCTCGAGATCGCGCGCACGCCGCGCACCGCCTCGGCGAGGTCGCCCTTGTGCCGGGCGAACAGGATCGAGAAGCTCGTCAGCGGGACCTCCGGGGGCACGTCGGCGTCGACCTTCAAAAACGCCTGGCTGTCGGTGACCACCAGCGCCGGCGGACTCCGCAGCACGTGGCGCAGCGTGTATTCCAGCTCGCGCTCCTTGACCACGACCGTGGCCACGTCCGCGTCGAGCAATTCGCGAAGCGTTTGAACCTGGGGCAGGATCAGGCGTCCCCTTGGCGCCTCCTTGTCGATGGGCACCACCAGCACCACCGTCGAGGGCGACTGCACCAGGTCGGAGATGATCGGCAGCTCCTCGTCGCGGCCGGCGGCCAGCTTCGACAGGGCGTCCTTGACGCGCTCCACGTCGGCGGGACGGCTCACGCTGAACCGCAGCACCGGGGTCTGCTCGAAGCGCCCTGCCAGATCGGCGCAGAACGCGTCCAGCGACGCCGCGTCGGCCAGGTCGGCCTTGCCCGCGAGCAGCAGAAACGGCACCCGCGCGCCCTGCAGGTCGTCGACCAGGGCGGCCTCGAAGCGGGAGAACACGCCGACCTCGCAGATCAGCACGGCCAGATCCGCCCGTGCGAGCACCTTGCGGGTCTTCTCGACGCGTTTTTCACCGAGCTCCCCCTCGTCGTCCACGCCGGCGGTGTCGATGAGCACCACCGGTCCGAAGGGCTGCAGCTCGTAGCTCTTCTCGACGGGGTCGGTCGTGGTGCCGGGGGTGTCCGAGACGATGGACATCTCCTGGCCCAGGAAGGCGTTCATGAAGGCGCTCTTACCGACGTTGCGGCGGCCGAGCACGGCGATGTGGGTGCGGTTGGAGCGGGGGGTCGAGTTCATGGTTCACCCTGGGGCGGCGTGAAGCCCAGCGAGAGGATGCGTTCGGGACGCAGCAGGTCCTCGATCTGGTCTCCATCGGCCACATCAAGGTCCAGGCAGGCGTCGACCAGGTCCTTGCCGGTGCTGCGCATCTCCATCGCGACCCGCTCGGCGGTCTCGTGGCCGAAGGTGGCCAGCAGCAGGGTCGCGGCAGCCGGATGCGCCACCAGCTCGCGGCGCATGCGTCCGGTGTCGGCCTCCAGCCCCGTCAGGGCGTGCTCGCGCAGCAGGTCACTGGTCTGCGACAGCAGCGTCAGGGAGTGGAAGAACAGGTACGAGGCCAGGGGCAGGAAGGCGTTGAGTTCGAGCTCGCCGCGGGCGAACAGGCGGGCCGCCGTGGCCTCGTCCCCCTGCACGCGCACCGCGGCCATCTCGACGGTCTCGCAGATCACCGGGTTGAACTTTCCGGGCATGATCGACGAGCCGACCTGCACCGCCGGCAGGCGGATCTCGCCGAGCAGGTGCATCAGGCGCAGGTCGTGGGCGAGCTTCTCGAGGTTGACCGCGACGATCTTCACGATGGCGAAGGCCTCCGCGAGCAGGTCGTGGTTGGCCGTGGCATCGACGAGGTTCTCCGCGCGGGCCAGGGGGAGCCTGGTGGCCTGCCGAAGCTTGGTCACCACCTGCAGGATGAACGGCCGTGGCGCGGCCAGCCCCGTGCCGATGGCGGTGCCGCCGAGGTTGACCGTGCGCAGCCGCTCGCGGGCCTTGAACACCCGCCAGCGATCGCGGCTGATGGCCTCGGAGTAGGTTGAAAACGAGCGACCCAGCGTGGTGGGGACCGCAGGGGTCAGTTGAGTCCGGCCGAGCTTGACCACGCCGGCGAAGCGACGCTCGAGTTCCTGCAGCGTCAGCAGCAGGCGGTTGAGGGACTCCTCGAGATCCTCGAGCATCCACAGGGCACACACGTGCACGGCGGTGGGGAACACGTCGTTGGTGCTCTGGTGGAGGTTCGCGTGGGCCAGCGGGTCCACCGCGTAGTTGCCGGGCGCGTGCCCGAGCTTGAGCCCGGCAGCGTTGGCGGCAATCTCGTTGATGTTCATGTTCACGGACGTGCCCGCGCCCCCGGAGTGGGGGTCCACGACGAACCACTCCGCGTGGGCGCCGTCGGCCATCTCGCGCAGCGCGTCGAGCAGGGCGCCTGCGACGGGATCGTGCAGGTACTTCAATTCCGCCGAGGTCTGCGCACAGGCCAGCTTGACGGTGGCCAGGGCCCGGTAGAAGGCGTGCGGATAGGCGCTGCGGGTGACGGGGAAGTGCGACAGGGCGCGCACCGTGTGGATGCCGTACAGCGCGTCGGAGGGGACCTCCAGTTCGCCCAGCGCGTCGTGCTCGATGCGGGTGGTCATGGCGGTTACTCCTGGGCTACATGAACAGGTCGCGCTGGCCGTCGCGGATCTTCGCGAGGTTGGCGTTGACCGCAATGCGGATCGCCTCGGGCACGTCTGCGAGCTTCCTCTCCATCAGGGCGCGGCCGATCTCCTTGGTCTCCTCGGAGGCGTAGTCAATGAGGTATTCCTCGAAGGTGAACAGCGCGTTGGGCAGGCACTTCTCCTTGATCGCACCGGGCTTGGCGTACTCCATGAAGTCCAGGCCCGTGCGGCCCAGGCGGTAGCACGACGTGCAGAACGACGGCAGGTAACCGTGGGCGCAGATGTCGCGCACGACCTCGTCGAGGGAGCGGTGGTCGCCCAGGCTGAACTGCTCGCACGAACCGTCCTCGCTGTAGCCGCCGGGGTTGGTGCGGCTGCCCGCGGAGATCTGCGACACCCCGAGGTCGAAGCTCGCTGCGCGGATCTCGGGCGTCTCGCGGGTGCTCAGGATCAGGCCGGTGTAGGGCACGGCCAGCCGCAGCACGGCGATGATCTTCTTGAAGTCCTCGTCGGAGACGGGGTAGGGCGGACGGGCCGCCACCGGGGCGCCCTCTGCGGGCTCCAGACGCGGCACGGAGATGGTGTGCGGTCCCATGCCGAAGTACTTCTCGAGGTGCTCGATGTGCGCCATGAGGGCGAGGACCTCATAGCGGTAATCGTACAGGCCGAACAGGATGCCCACCCCGACGTCGTCGAGGCCCCCCTGGAAGGCGCGGTCGATGGCCGACAGGCGGTACAGGTAGTCGGCCTTGGGGCCGAACGTGTGCAGCTCGTGGTAGGTGGGCTCGTGGTAGGTCTCCTGGAAGATCTGGTAGGTGCCGATCTCGGCCTCCTTGAGGCGCGCGAAGTCCTCGACCTCCAGGGGAGCGATGTTGACGTTGAGGCGGCGGATGGTGTTTTTGCCGTCGCGGGCCGAATAGACCGTCGCGATGGCGTCGAGCACGTAGTCCAGGCCGTCGCGGGGATAGGCCTCGCCCGAGATCAGCAGGGCGCGCTTCTGGCCCGTCTTGAGAAGGAACTCCGCCTCGGCGCGGATCTCGTCCATCGAAAGCGCACGGCGCTTGACGCCCTTGTTGGACACGCGGAAGGCGCAGTAGGTACAGTCGTTCTTGCACAGGTTGGAGATGTACAGCGGTGCGAACAGGACCAGCCTGGAACCGTAAATATCTTCTTTGACGGATTTGGCGGCCTCGAAGATCGCCTGCAGGAGCTCCGGGTCGGTGACCGCGAGCAGCTCGGCCGTCTCCTCCATGGTCAGGCGCTCCAGCCGGCGGCTCTTCTGCAGGATCTCCCTGACACGGGAGGGATCCGGCTTGCGTTCCATCAGTTCGTGAATTCGTGAATCGGGAATGAAATTGTCCATGAAAAGACCTCCGGTACAACGAGGTCATTTATAATGCGGAATATCGGAATTACAAGTCCGAAAAACCCCCGGGCTGCTTTTTCGGGAATTTTTTCACCGGTTGAGACGGGCGACGCGGGAATTTTTCAGGAAATCCTGCCAGAACCGTGCCGTGTCGGCGATGGTGCGATCCTTGGACAGGCGCAGGACCTTGAGGGTGGTCTCCACGAGGGGGCGGGCATCGGGCGAGTCGATGAGATAGGTGACCGCGAACAGCCGGATCTGGGCGTCGGTGTCGGTCAGGCCGCGGGTGATCGCGGAGATGACCTCGGGGTGCTCGGGTGCGATGGCCCCCAGGGCCGTGAAGACCGACAGTCGGGTCCCGGCGTCCTCGGCCGAGGCGTGCCAGTTGAGCAGGTCGTTGAGCCATACGACGGCGCGTCGTCCCTGGGCGGCCAGGATCTGCGCCACCAGGCTGCGGTGACGGGCCGGGCAGAGACGCACCAGCTCGGGATGAAACTCCGGGGGCAGCTGCCAGATCAGGGTGCGGGAGTCCTCGCGCACGGAGTCGTCGTTGGCGTCGAGCCCCGACAGCAGGGTGGCGACGCCCTCCTCTGTGGTGAGCCGGTCGGCGGCGAAGGTGACCTGCAGATCCATGGCGCTCAGGCGCGGCTTCTCGGTCAGCCGCAGCAGCGTCGCCAGGGTGCGGGTGCGCCGCTGGGACGGGGTGACGATCTCGGGCGCGGGGGCCTCGACCAGGGGCATCGGGGCCGGGCGGCGCGTCGCCGGCGTCGGGGAGCACGTCCACAGCAGGGTACTGCAAGCAAGCATTGGAATCACAAAACCACGCATGTTTTCGGCGGTCGCCTCCCTCGTGGCAACGAACGTAACCCGCAGGACGCGAACGCGCAAAAATCAGCATGGAATCCCCCACCGGCCTGTGATACCGTCGCGTTCGCCCAAATTTCGCCGCTTTCGGCAACCTAGGAGTTTTCATGAAGATCGTTTTGCCATTTCTGATGTTCCTGCTGGTTTCCCCCTGCTCCTTCGCGCAGACGCCCGAGGCGCCCGCGAAGACCACCGCCGTTTCTTCGACGCCAGTTGAGGAACCAGCGCCCGTAGCGCCATCTGCGCAGCCCGAGTCCCAGCCGGTCGCCGTGGTGACGCCGGCCCCTGCGGTCGCGGTCGTATCCGCCCCCTTCCAGAAGGATCCGCCGCGCCTGACCGTCTCCCTTTCGCCGATTCATCTGGTGCTGCCGGTGGGCGAGGTGATGGCCGAGTATAATATCAACAACAAGATTGGTGTTGCCGGCATCATCGGCCTGGGGACGGTGACCGTGCAGGATTCGCTGGGGTCAGATGTGACCGGCAACGTCTTTGAGTTCGGTGCGCAGGGAAACTTCTACTTCCTGGGTACGTTCGCCAAGGGGCTGCACGTCGGCGCGGAGTTGATTTACCTGAAGGCCAAGATGGAGCAGAACAACGTCAGGGCCACCGGCGAAGGCCTGAGCATGGGTGGCTACCTCGGCTACAAGCACACCTTCTCCTTCGGACTGGCGCTGCTGGTCCAGGCTGGCTACGCCTACACGGTCGTGGCCGCAGAGGCCGAAACCGAGAGCGAATCCGACAGCGATGGGACCTTCCTCCTCAACTTCAACGTCGGTTGGACTTTTTGAAGGCAATCGACTCAAGAAATTCGGCCTGACGATTCAAGCCAGCTTCAGTGGTTCCGGGGGGCGGGCCTGCGGGCGCCCGGGATCAGCGTTGCAGGGCCCGGTAATTGAATCGGTGCACCGGCTCAAACGAGACCGCACCGGAGAGGGGATCCGTCACCCGCATTTTCCACGTGAGGGTGACGTCGCGGTCCCGCTCGCCCTGGCCGCTGATCTCGACGAGCAGGTAGCCGAACTCGGCTCCGTGGAGCAGGGGCACCGGCGTGTAGGGATCGTTGGGGCCGTCGAAGTCGAAGGAGGAGACGATCCATGCACCGCCGGTGCCGGTGACCACCTGAAAGACGTCGTCGTCGGGTTCGCCGTCGCCGTTGTCGATGCGGGTGAGGTCGAAGAAGTGGTCGTGCCCGCAGAAGTAGAGGCGGGCGCCGGCCGCCGACAGACTACGCCACAGCGCGTTGCGATCGTCGGGATAGTCGTCGAGGATGTCGGCGTGGGAGCTCTTGAATGCCGCGGGGTGTGCGAACACGAACACATGGGGCCGGACATTGGCGGCCAGCTGGCCGTCGAGCCAGGCCTGGTTGACGCGACGCCGGTTCACATAGGCGTCCATGCCAATGAACAGCGCGTTGTGCCGTGCAACGGCATAGGTCAGGCCGGTCTCGCCCTCGGGGCCGTTTGCGGGCAGGGCAGCGATGCCGGAGAAGGCGGCGTTCCAGAGGCGGACTCCGTCGGTCATGCCGGCCTCGCGGTTGCCGCGGACGGGGTACACCGGGATGCCGTCACCGGTCAGCGGTGCCATCACATCCAGAAACGTGTCGAGCTGGCCCTGGATCTGGTCCGCCGTGAGGCTTCCGCCCTCGACCAGGTCGCCGGTGATGAGGACCAGGGAGGGGTCGTCCCTGCGCATGGCGGCCACGAGTTGGTTTGCGACCGTGGTCCTCGTGGCGGACAGATGGAGGTCGCCCACGACGACGAACCGCCACGAGTTCGTGCGCAGCGCCGGTGGTTCCGAGCAGCCGGCGAGGCAGAAGGTCAGCAATACAAGCCACAGGCACCCGCGTACGGACCACATGGAAGTTGCGCAGGTGACACGGGGGCAAGGGTTCATGATGTCTAATTCATGCGTTTTTGGCGCGGGCGGAGCGGCCGGGCTGGACCGCGGCGACGAACTTGACGTCCGGGAACAGTTCGGCCACCCGGTGCATGCCCCACTCGGTCTCGAACAGCACCAGGGGGCGGCCCTCGACGTCGAGCACGCAGGTGGAGGATCCGGGGCGCTCGAAGCGCTCCAGGGCCACGTCTCCCTCGACCCAGCGGGCGAACCGGAACGGGAGTCGGTCGAACCGGATCGACGCGCCGTACTCGGCCTGCAGGCGGTAGGCGGCGACCTCGAACTGCAGCACACCGACGGCGCCCAGGATCGGATCGCGCTCGAGCCGGCCGCGGTCAAAGAACATCTGGACGGCGCCCTCCTCGGAGAGCTGGTCGAGGCCCTTCTTCAACTGCTTGCGCTTGCCAGGGTCGATCATGACCACGCGGGCGAAGTGCTCGGGGGAGAAGCGCGGGATGCCCTCGAACTCGAAGGGCGTGCCCTCGCACAGCGTGTCCCCGATGCGCAGGATGCCCGGGTCCCAGAGCCCGATGACGTCCCCGGAGAACGCCTCCTCGATCTGGATGCGCTCCTGGGCCATGAACTGGAAGGACTTGGCCAGGGAGATGGGCCGTCCGGTGCGGGCGTGGGTGACGGACATGTCCCGGTGGAAGACCCCCGAACACACCCGGGCGAAGGCGATGCGGTCACGGTGACGGGGATCCATGTTCGCCTGGATCTTGAACACGAAGGCAGAGAACGCAGGGGCGTCGGGCGCCAGCGGGCCTGCCGAGGTGTCGCGGACGCGCGGCGGGAGCGCCAGGTCCACGAAGGCGTCCAGGAAGGGCTCCACGCCGAAGTTGGTCATGGCCGAGGCGAAGAACACGGGGGTCTGCTGTCCTGCCAGGAAGCGCTCCCGGTCCCATGCACCGCCGGCGCCGTCGAGCAGCTCCAGCTCCTCGACCAGGCGGTCGTGGCTGCTCTCGCCCACGGTGTAGCGGAAGTTCTCGTCGTGGAGGTCGGCCACGCGCACGGGGACGGGCTTGGCGCCACCGCTGGCGCGCTCGAAGCGCAGCAGGTGGTGGTTCATGCGGTCGTAGACGCCCTGGAAGCCCGGACCCGAGCCGATGGGCCAGGTGAACGGGTGGCACGGGATGCCCAGCACGCGCTCGATCTCGTCGAGCAGGTCGAAGGGATCCTTGCCGTTGCGGTCCATCTTGTTGATGAACGTCACGATGGGGATCTTCCGGAACCGGCACACTTCGAAGAGCTTGATCGTCTGGGGCTCCACGCCCTTGACGCAGTCGATGAGCATGACGGCGCAGTCGGCCGCGGCCAAGGTGCGGTAGGTGTCCTCGGAGAAGTCGTTGTGTCCGGGCGTGTCCAGCAGGTTCATGCGCCGCCCGCGGTACTCGAACTGGAGCACGCTCGTGGAGATCGAGATGCCGCGCTGGCGCTCGAGCTCCATCCAGTCGCTGGTGGTGGCCCGCTCGCTGCTGCGCTGCTTGATCGAGCCGGCCAGATGGATCGCACCGCCATACAACAGGAGTTTCTCGGTGAGGGTCGTCTTGCCCGCGTCCGGGTGCGAGATGATCGCGAACGTGCGTCTTCTGGCGATCTCGTCGGCGATTCGTGAGGTTTCCTGATCAGCCATGGTGGGGTGGGCTCCGCTCCGGCTGGGCACCGGGCTTGTTTTTCTATTCCAGATAGTCGTCGTTCATGATCTTCTCGGGAAGGTACTTCTCGGAGATGAAGGAGATGCCGCGAGAGGAGAGGGCTTCGAGCTCGAGCTTGACCTTGGAGTCCATCATCTTCTTCATCTCGTTCTGCCAGCGCTTTTCCTTGAACCACGGGTAGTTCATGATCTGGCGCGCGCGCTTCTCGTCCTCCTTGTTCAGGGCGATGGTGACCACCGAGGGAAGGTCGAACTTCTCGCGATCGAACGAGGAGAGGCCCAGGAAGCGGGCTTTGGGGATGGCCATGCGCTCGGACTCGAAGGCCAGGTTGATCGAACCGAACTTCAGCACGGAGTAGATGTAGAACCCCCACGGGTCGTTGTCGACCAGGACGTAGACCGGCAGGTTCTTTTCATCATGCAGACGGCGCAGCATCCGCCGCACGCCGCGGGAGGTCTGGCCTCCGGACTGCATCATGATGCAGTTGTGCTTCTTCCAGAACTTGTCCTCGTTGAGGCGGCGCCAGACGGCGTCCTTCTCCATGATCAGCACGAAGTCCGCCTCGCACTTCTTGAACTGGATCACGTGCTCCTCGACGATGGACGGGATGCCGTAGCCGCCGGTCCCCATGGAACGGCAGTCGATGGTGTCGCCGGAGTCGATCAGCGTGAGGTTGCCCACCATGGTGCCCTTGTTGGAGGCGAACAGGTGCAGCTCCTCGCGCAGGGCGCCGAGGGTGACCTCGAGATCCTCGAGGACCGGATCGGACTCGGACTGGTCGTCGAAGGTGTTCTCGCCGCGGGCCAGCGTGTGCTTGGTCATGTAGAAAAGATCACGGATGCTGGTGGTCTTCTTGACGTCGAGCAGCTCCTTGCAGGCCGTGGCCACGAGGAACGTCTGCATGAAGCGCTTGGCCTGACCCTGGTGGAAGAACACGCGCTCCTGGAGCTTGTCGCCCATGCGGATGATGGAGTTCTCTTCGTCGAACACCGAGTTGGAGAGGGAGCGCTGCGGGATCATCACCGGCGGGTTGCCCTTCTCGCGGAACCCGGTGATCACCGATTCGGCCAGGTCACGCATCCGCGCCAGGATCTGTTCGTCTTTTTTTTCGCGTTTGGTAGCCATCGTACTCCTCTATGATCCGGCCACATCGCGACCCGTCTTCGGGTCGCCGGCCTCAATCGACGTCACCGGCGGAATCTGGAAAATTCCGCTTGGCGAAGCCATCTAGGCTTCACACGTCATCGTCGCTGTCGCCGTCGTCGTCGCCGTCACCGTCACCGTCACTGTCGCCGTCGTCCTCATCGCCGTCGCCGTCGAAGGCATTGACCGGCACCCGCTCGGCCTCCAGGTCAACCATCTCGGGCAGGGCCACCTGTTCGGCGTACTCCTCCAGGGCCTCCTGGATCATGCCGTCGAGGTCCTTGGCCTTCCCCCCGGTCAGCACGGCCAGCGAGCGGGCAAGATCGGGGATGTAGCGCTGGAAGAGGGACTTGCGTTCGCGGTTGGCCTTGATCTTGACCTTGCGCGCGAGCCACCCGGAGAGCTCGCGGGCGCAGTCCTGCAGGGCCAGCCGGATCTCCTCGAGGATCTCCTCGTAGTGGGCGACGGCCTCTTTGCTCTCTGACGTGAACGGCACCCACACCGAGGCGAAGTGAACCATGATCACCAGGGGGCCCTGGGGGAAGCCGCCGCGCGGCTGGGTGACGCCATAGCGCCGCCAGTTCATGTCCATGATGGCCTTGGAGATCGCGCAGGCCTTGAGTTGGTAAAGCAGGGGCACGCGGTTGGCCAGCCGGATGATCTGGGCCGAGGTCGTGTCGGCCTCCTGCCTGGCATAGGTGTCGTAGGCCGAGCGCAGTTGGGCGATCTCGGAGAACTCGAGGGACTTCACGCGCTTGCGCGGGCTGATGCCGGACTTCTCCAGGCATTCGGCGACCTTCTTCCGGGTGAAGCCAGGCAGGTCCAGAAGCGCCGAGGCGACCGTCTTCTCCTGGTCCAGGGACACGCCGGCCACGGCGATGTCGCCGGGATCGCCGTGATCGACCAGCCCCTGAAGTTCGCCGCCGTAGGCGATGGCCACCTCGACGAGGAAGGGGTTGCCGCGGTACACGCGAGGGTTCCGCGAGCGGCTGACGTAGAACTCGGCCCCGCGGATCTGCCGGGCCAGGCCCCTTCGCAGCAGCTCCTCGCCGATGGGCACGACCGCGGTCGCCGGCGGCGCCAGGATCTTCACCTGCGGGATGGCCTTGTAGAGGGCCTGAATTTCGTCGCCGGTGAGTTTCTGCGGGTTGCGCGTGATGGGCACGCCGGCGAGCTGGCAGATTTCCTCGGCGATGCGCGGCGTGACGCGGGAGAACTCATGCTGCAGCGACGCGCTCACGCGCCGGTGCGGGCTCTCCCTCAGCATCTTGATGAGCATGCCGAGCTCGACACCGTGGGGATGCGGGCGGATCTCCTCGGGCTGGCGGGGCAGATCCATCGCCACGCGAGGAAAGTGGAGCTTCTCGCCGCGCGGGTTGGTGTAGAAAATCTCGGTGTGGGGATTGGCCACCGCCGTCTGCGCCAGGTACTCGTCCAGGCTCTGGCGGCCGCTCTTGTACTGGGCCTCGAGCTCGATCTCGACGCGGGTGCCGTGCCCGACGTCCCAGTCCACGATCATGTCTTTGACGATGCGGGCCCGGTTCTTCTTGAGGTCCATCATCAGTTCAAAGTAGTGGGCCGGGTGGCGCTCGCCGATGCGGGAGGTGATGCGCATGGGTTTGCCGGTGGTGAGCTGGCCATACATTCCGGCCGCCGAGATGCCGATGCCCTGCTGTCCGCGCGACTGGCGCAGCCGGTGGAACTTCGAGCCATACAGCAAC
The DNA here is from genome assembly GCA_018817795.1 of Myxococcota bacterium. GTDB lineage: Bacteria > Myxococcota_A > Polyangia > HGW-17 > HGW-17 > HGW-17. Next base: position 12,285 of record JAHITJ010000085.1, read on the forward strand.
TGGGCGAAGATCTTCGGGATCTGCTCGCGCACGATGCCGGGGCCGTTGTCCTGCACGATCACGCACATGCGATTGTCTTCGAGGTTGACGATCTCCACGATGAGCGTCGGCAGGATGCCGGCGTCCTCGCAGGCGTCGAGGCTGTTGTCCACGGCCTCCTTGACGGTGGTCATCAGGGCGCGGGCGGCGGAGTCGAAGCCCAGCAGTTGCTTGTTCTTGGCGAAGAATTCCGAGATGGAAATCTCACGCTGCTGGGTGGCGAACTCCTCGGCCTTCACGCGGGGGCGCTGACGCGGGGCACGCTGGTCGGTGCCCGCTGACGAGGAACCGTCGGAGCTGCCGGCGTCCTCCCAGAGCTCGCCGAACAGGTTGTCGGTGCCGGCGATCATGAAGCTGCCTGTCTCGTGGCGGTCCGGCGCGTCGGCGTCAGGGATCACGTCCGATGACTCTTCGTCAGCGGGAGGCTCCACTGGCGGGGTCTTTTTAGCCGGCGTTTCTGCGGTGAAGAGGAAAAGATCATCCATGGTTTTCTTGGACATCCCGTACTCCTTATTGTGGCGGGGAAGCAGGCGGAACCTGCTTCCGGATCTCGGCGAGCTTCAGGACCACCAGGTCCCGGAGCCGACCGTCGGGAATGCGCTCGAGCGTCGCGGCGAGGACGGCCTGGGCGTCGGCCAGGCGCATATCCTCGACGTACAGATCCGCCAGGCGCAGGGCCAGCTCCCCGTTGCTCGGGGCCATTGAATAGGCACGCAGCCAGCTCTGCTCCGCGGCAGGCTTCTGCCCGAGCCCGTAGTAGGCTTCTCCTTCAAGGAAAAGAAGGCTCACCGAATCAGGATCCTTCTTCAACTGCCGTTCGATCCAGGACAACGCGTCCTCAAACCGGCGGGCCCTCATGCACAGCCGCACCATGCGCTCGTACAGCAGTTGATTCTTGGGATTTCGCTGGATCACGCGCCCCAGCTCGGAGATGGCCTCTTCCCAGCGCTCGGCCGTGGACAGCAGGCTGACGTACTGCATGCGCAGCACGTCGTTCTCCGGGTCGGCCGCGACCTGCCGCTCGGTGATCGCGAGCTGGTCCTGGTGCTTCTCCGTGCGGAAGGTGGACATCAGAACGATCACGCCGACGAGCCCGAGGGCAACGAACAGCATCAGGGACACGCCCGCTGCCATCAGCCGGGAGCGGCGCCAGGCATGGGCGCAGTCGACGCACAGGTCACGCCCGCGGATGGTCTGCACGCAATCCGGGCACATCGCAGCGCCGCAACGGGCGCAGTCGAGCACCGCGCGTTCCTGGGGATGCCAGGCGCAGGTTCCGGCCCGGCGTTTCTCGGCTCGCCCGGCTTGAGGCTGCATGATGTGGTGGTCCTAGCCCGCCTGCGGGGCGAGCATTTCGATGAAGGCAGGCTCCAGCATGAATGCTTCCGCGTGCTGGTGATGGTCGAGGAAGTGCACGTAGATCGCCACGTCCTGGGCAGGGTAGTCCTTGGCCAGTTCGTGCGCCTTGGCGCGCAGGGTCTCCTCGGGGATGGTCTTCAGGAACGTCTCGTCGGTCTCACCGCGGCGGTGCTTGACCTCGAGCAGGTCGAGGTACTTCTCCAGCATCGCCCGGCGGCGTCCCAGCAGCCATTCGTAGATCAGCGCAGAGGCGACGTTGTCGTTGCCGGTGGAGAGGCCGTCGAGCAGACGATCCTTCCAAAGGCGCGAGCGGGCCTTGAGCGACAGCACCGACGACGGAATCCGGGTGGAGACGTCGCCGGCGATGAGGATGCGCTTGAACTGTCCAGAGTTCAGTTCGTCCACCATGTTCTCAATCTTGGCGGACCCGATTTTCTGTGCGATATCGCGAGGTTTCATGCGACCAACCTTCCGGTTACGCGGACATCGAGTCGACGAAATCCTGGTTCGAATCGGTCTTGCCCAGCTTGTCGAGCATGAACTCCATGGCGTCGATGACGTTGAGCGGGTGCAGCAGCTGGCGCAGGATCCACACGCGGTTGAGCACGTGGGCCGGCAGGAGCAGCTCTTCCTTGCGCGTTCCGGACTTGTTGATGTCCAGGCACGGGAAGATGCGCTTCTCCATGAGCTTGCGGTCCAGGTGGATCTCGCTGTTGCCGGTGCCCTTGAACTCCTCGAAGATGACCTCGTCCATGCGGGAGCCGGTGTCGACCAGCGCAGTGGCGATGATCGTCAGCGAGCCGCCCTCTTCGACGTTGCGGGCGGCGCCGAAGAAGCGCTTGGGCTTGTGCAGGGCGTTGGAGTCGACACCACCGGAGAGGATCTTGCCCGACGGGGGAACCACGGTGTTGTAGGCGCGGGCCAGGCGGGTGATCGAGTCGAGCAGGATCACGACGTCCTTGCGGTGCTCGACGAGGCGCTTGGCCTTTTCGATGACCATCTCGGCGACCTGGACGTGACGGGCGGCGGGCTCGTCAAAGGTGGAGGAGATGACCTCGCCCTTGACGGAGCGCTCCATGTCGGTGACTTCCTCAGGGCGCTCGTCGATGAGCAGCACCATCAGGACGGTCTCGGGGTGGTTCGTGGAGATCGCATTGGCGATGTCCTTGAGCAGCATGGTCTTGCCCGCGCGGGGCGGGGAGACGATCAGGCAGCGCTGGCCCTTTCCGATCGGCGTGAGCAGGTCGACGATGCGCGTGGACATGTTCTTCTGATCGGACTCCAGGTTCAGTTTCTCCTGGGGATACAGCGGGGTCAGGTTGTCGAACAGGATCTTGTCCTGCTGGGCCTGGGGGTTCTCCATGTTGATCTCGTCGACCTTCAGCAGCGCGAAGTAGCGCTCGGAGGCCTTGGGCGGACGAACCTCGCCGGTGATCGTGTCGCCGGTGCGGAGGTTGAAGCGCTTGATCTGGCTGGGAGAAACATAGATGTCATCGGGGCCGGGCAGGTAGTTGTAGTCGGGGGAGCGCAGGAAACCGTAGCCGTCGGCCAGGATTTCGAGGACACCGCTGCCCTGGATGGTCTCGCCCTTGGAGGCGCCGACCTCCAGGATTTTAAAAATCAGGTCCTGTTTGCGCAGGTTGACGGCTTCGGCGACGTCGTAGGAAACGGCAAGGCGGACGAGGTCCTTCATCGGCAGGCTTTTGATCTCACTTAAATTCATGATTCTCCTCAGATTGTGAAATGGTTGGTGTTGGACATCAAGTGGTGGAAGTGATTGTAAAGTGAATACCCAGTTCTGTGGATAACTTCGACTGATGGTACTTTCAAGGTACTAGGATTGGCCAGGATCACAACGCAGGTTCGAAACGGTTCCTACCTGGAGTTGCCCTCGGCAAAGACAGGCGAAACATAAGTGGGGTTTTCGGGATTGTCAAGCTGAAACGGAAATTCCATTGCGCAGGACAAAATCGGGGGTACACTGGTTCGCACAAGGAGGACATCATGAAAAACCTATTCATCCTGACCCTATCGACCCTCGTCTTATTGGCCGGCTGCGACGTCGGCAGCTCCAGCAACAACAACACGAACAACGTCAACAATGTAAACAACGAAAACTACACGCTGCTCAAGTCCGACCTGCCGCGCGACGAGTCCCCCGACATCGAGGCCGGCGAGCTGGCCTCCCTGGTCGACGGCATGGTGCAGTTCCACTTTGATCTCTACGCCGAGCTGGCCGCACGTGACGGTGGTAACATCATCTATTCTCCCTGGTCCATCGACGTGGCCCTGGCCATGACCTGGGCCGGCGCGCGCAACGCCACCGAGACCGAGATCGCCGGAGTGCTGAACTTCCCCATGGATCAGCCCCTGGTGCACGCGGGCTTCAACAGCCTCGAGAGCCGCATCAACGGCCTGGGCGCCGGCGGCAACCCGCTGGCCTTCCAGCTCACGTCGGCCAATTCCATCTGGGGCCAGGAGAACTACGGTTTCGAGACGGCGTTTCTGGACACGCTGGCGGTCAACTACGGCGCCGGCCTGTACCTGCTCGATTTCGCCACCGACCCCGAGGCAGCCCGCGTGATCATCAACGCCTGGGTCGCCTCCAAGACCAACGACAAGATCACGGAGCTGCTCCAGCAGGGTACCCTGGATGCCATGACCCGCCTGGTGCTGGTCAACACGCTGTACTTCAAGGCCAAGTGGCTTTACGAGTTCGCGCCCGACGCCACCTCGGCCCAGACCTTCCACAACCTCGCCGGCAGCGACGTGACCGTGGACTTCATGACCATGGATGCCTCGGGCATCCCGTACTACGAGGGGACCGGCTACCGCGCCGCCGAGATGCCGTTCGTGGGTGACGAGACCTCCATGATCGTGGTCATGCCCGACGCCGGCACCTTCTCGACCTTCGAGGCCGCCTTCGACGGGGCCCAGCTCGACGGCATCGTGCAGAACCTGGCCCTCGAGCCCTACCTGTTCCTGATGGTTCCCAAGTTCGACTTCCGTTACAACCTGTCGGTGAAGTCCACCCTCGAGGCGCTGGGCATGACCGAGTCCTTCCAGATGGGCACCGCCGACTTCACCGGCATGCACAACCCGCTGGAGTTGTACATCTCCGACGTGATCCACGAGGCCTTCATCGGCATCGACGAGGCCGGCTGCGAGGCGGGGGCCGCCACGGCCGTGATCATGTCCGGCTTCGGCGAGATCGTCGAGTTCAAGCTCGACAACCCCTTCCTGTTCTTCATCCGCGACAACGAGACAGGCGTGATCCTGTTCGCCGGCCGCGTGACCGACCCCAGCCTGTAGCGGACGTCCGCAACAGAAGAGAAGAGACCACGGAAAAGACGGAGGGGGGCCTGCGGACGGCGGCGACTGCCGTGGCCCGTGGCCTCGCGGTTTTACAAAGGAGAAGACCCCGGACCGGGCGTGAAAAGGCTTGCATTTGCTGCTTGCCGATGTAGATTTCCCGGCAAACGGATCGGCATGGTTTGAACCAGCCGGGTGCCGACGGAAGGCCGGGATGAAGAGATTCAAGTTTAATCAGTTCCATCGATACAGCCAGTTTTTGCCGACCGACGCGGTCAAGGATGTGGGCAGGCTTTTGATCCTTTCGGGCCTGGTGGGTGTGGTGGCCGGTCTCGGGGCCATTGCGTTCTATTATCTGCTTGATTTGAGCAAGTACTTTTTTCTGGGCACCCTGGCCGGTTATACGCCCTCGGGGCCCGGCGGCGAGGCCCCCATCTTCCATTCCACCGGGGCCGAGTTCCACCGCTGGCTGCTGCTGGTGATTCCGGGCCTGGGCGGCCTGATCAGCGGCATCATCGTCTTCCACTTCGCGCCCGAGGCCGAGGGCCACGGCACCGACGCCGCCATCGACTCCTTTCACCACAAGTCCGGGAAGGTTCGGGCCCGCGTGCCGTTCATCAAGGCCATCAGTTCCGCGATCACCATCGGCACGGGCGGCAGCGGCGGACGCGAAGGCCCCATCGCCCAGATCGGCGCCGGCTTCGGCTCGATCCTCGGTGGCTGGCTCCATCTCCCCCCGTGGGAACGGCGGATCCTCACGGCTGCCGGCATGGCCGCCGGCATCGGAGCGATCTTTCACGCGCCCCTGGCCGGCGCCCTGTTCGCTGCCGAGGTGCTCTATCGGGACATGGATCTCGAATATGAGGTCATCATCCCCGCCGTCATCGCCTCCATCGTCGCCTACAGTGTCTTCTCGGTGCACCATGGCTTCGGTCATCTCTTCGCGACCCCGAACTTCGTCTTCAAAAATCCGGCCCAGCTCTTCCCGTACCTGATCCTGGCCGTCGTCGTGGCGGCCGGCTCCATCTTCTATGTAAAGACCTTCTATGCCGTTCAGGGCTTCTTCCATCGCATGAAGATCCCCAATCACTTCAAGCCCGCCATCGGCGGTCTCATCGTGGGCGTGATGGGCTTTTTCCTGCCCGAGGTCCTGGCCACTGGCTACGGCATCGTGCAGTCCGCCTTCAACGGCGAGGTGCGCCTCTGGATCCCCGGCGAGGTCTTCACGGCCTGGACCGCGGTCGGCATCCTGGTGGTAATCGCCGTGGGCAAGATCTTCTCGACCGCGTTCAGCATCGGCTCGGGCGGCAGCGGCGGCGTCTTCGGTCCGGCGGTGGTCATCGGCGGCGCCTTCGGCGGGGCCACCGGTATCATGGCCCAGCAGGTGTTCCCCAACATGGGCATCCAGCCCGGCGCCTTCGCCATGGTGGGCATGGCCGGCTTCTTCGCCGCGGCGGCCAACACGCCCATCTCCACGATCATCATGGTCAGCGAGATGACGGGAAACTACCACCTTCTGGTGCCGTCGATGTGGGTGTGCATCATCGCCTACATGCTGTCCCGCAAGCACACCATCTACAAGAACCAGCTGGCTTCCCGCTTCGACGCGCCGATCCACATGGGCAACATGATGAGCTCGGTGCTCAAGAAGATGACCGTGGGCGATGTCCTCGACGATGGAAACCCCAGCCCGGTCATGTTCGTCCGCGAGGACATGCCCTTCAAGGAGTTGATCGAGAAGTTCAGCCAGGCAGAGACGCAGACCTTCCCGGTGATCTCGAAGGATGGCCGGCTCCTCGGCGTGGTCGACGGCCGGCTCCTGCGCACCATGGTCACGGAGATGAACATCGATTCGGTGGTGCTGGCTGCCGACATCGCCGAGCCCTCTTTTACTGTGAGCCGCAAAGAATCCCTGTTCTTTGCCATTCAATTGATGGTCACTGAGCGCTTCACCGAGCTCCTCGTCGCCGAGGAGGATGACGATGAGAAGATCATCGCCATCATCACCCGCAACGACATCATCACGGCGTATAACCAGGAAATCATCCAGGATCTCGAGATCTCCAACAAGGCCGGAGACTGACCGACCGGGGCGCGCGCACTTCGCTCGCGTTCGACGCTTTGCTTGGGATGATGATTCATGATGGGGCGTTGGGCGCAGGGTGCCTTCAGTGCTGCCAGCCGAGGGCCATGCCGAGAAAGACGCCGCCGTCGTCGCCGGGTTCGCCGGCCAGCCCGGCGAAGGCGTCCAGGTAGGCGTGGTCCCCGATGAACCGCAGGCCGGCCGAGCCGAACACCGCGGATTCGGGATCGGTGAAGTAATGGAAGGCCCCGGTCTCGGCCACCAGACGGACCGTCCGCGACAGTCGTCTGACGACACCGGCGCGCAGGAAGGCGTCGCGATGGTGTTCGCCAGCGAGGCTCTCCGCCAACGTGATTAGGCTGGTCCCCACGGCGAGGGTGTAGGACCCGTCGCGGGTGTGCCGCGACCAGACCAGCTCGGTGTAGGGGAACACGTAGTTGAAGGCCAGGCTTTGCTCGCCTTTGCGCCAGAGTTGATACTTGAAGTTCAGCCCGATGAGCCCTGCGGCGAAAAGTCCGAGGGGATCGTCCTGAATCGACGACATTAGCCGCAGGGACGTGCGGAACCCGAGCTGGGCACGATCCGTGAGGCCGATCTTCACGCCGACGAGATCCACCCACGCCTCCGGGAGGCCCTCGGGGACGGCGAGGAAAGAGGTCTCCACGAGGCTGGCGCCCCTCGGGAGGGTCCGGGCCGTGGTGAAGAGCGCGAGCTCGGTGGCGCCGGCGTCCAGGGGCGGCGCAACGGGCGTCTCCCTCTTTCGCGAGAGAAGGATTTCAGGGGGCGTGTCGGGGAGGGTGACGACCGATGGCGGTACGGCCGGGTCCCGGACCGGATCTCGATTTGTGTCGCAGGCGCCGGGGGTCCCGGAGACGGACCCGGCACCGCAGGTGACCACGATGGTCACGCATGGAGCGGGCGTCTGTACGGGCGGGTCCTGGCAAGGCGTGGTCGTGGTCATCCAGGAGAAGAGTGTGGTCAGGATCAGATAGTTGGACATCATGCAAATCCTCCTCGTTTGCTTTTGGGAGCTTGTCGGGAAAACCTCAGTCGCCTCGCGGAGGCTGGTCGGATCTCCCTGACAGGCTTTATCGCAAACCACGTGCCAAGTCTGAAATCCTTTCACGTGATGAGGAAAAATTGTCCCCGGCGGAAAGGCCCCTGTGGCGCGTTCCCAACACTGTGCCGTTTTGGCACACCCCCTCCGATCGGGATAAATGGCCACCGGTTGACTGATGGAATCATGCCGGTGCAATGGTCGGGGACTCAAGGATCCAGGGGCCAGTTGTGCTTGGGGTAGCGGCCGGCCAGCTCCTTGCGGACCATCGGATAGGAGTTCTTCCAGAAGCCGGCCAGGTCCGAGGTGACCTGGACCGGGCGGTTGGCCGGGCTGAGCAGGTGCAGCAGCACGGGCTTGCCACAGATCTGGGGCGTCTTCTTGCAGCCGAAGAAGTCCTGCAGGCGTGCGGCGACCACCGGGACGGGGCCCGACTCGTAATCCACGCGGACACGGCGCTTGGACGGGAGGGTGAGGTGATCAGGCGTGAGCTCCTTGAGGCGGGCGGCCAGATGGGTCGGCAGCGCGGCGATAAGTGCGTGGGCGATCAGGGCGTCATCGAGGACGGGGCCCTGGACAAAGCGCACGTGGGGCAGCAACCAGGCGGAGACCGAGGAGAGCAGGGCATCCTCGTCGCAGGCGGGCCACTCGGGTGAAGGGGACGTCGCCTGTGAAAACGCCGACGCCAGCCGCAGGCGGGTCAGGGCGGCGGTAGTCTTCGGTCCTGTGAGCAGGTCGCCGAAGCCGTTGGCGGACAGGCGCGCGGCCACGGCCGCATGCAGGGTGGGGCGATCGGGGGCGGCGATCTTCTCGTCGAGCTGGATCTGGCCCAGCAGGGTGCGTGTGCGGCCGGTGACGCTCCAGCCCTTGAAGTCCACGGTGGTGCGCTTCTCGGGTGCCAGCGTGCCGGTGGAAAGCACGTCGTCGAGGGTGCAGGGTTCGTACAGGGACACCTTGGCGCTGGTCTCTCCGCCATCGGCGAACACCGCGACGGCGAGGGAACCCGGCTCCTGCGGATCCGGCAGCAGGCCGGCACGTCCGGACACCAGGACCAGGCGTTTGGGATTGGCGGGGTCCACGCGACCCACGCGATCGGGGTAGGCTGCCGCCAGCAGGCGACCGCACAGGGCGGGATCCACGTCATGGGCGCGCCAGTGGATGCCGGCGGCGGAGGTGACGCGGGACACGGCCTTCTGCAGTCGCTCGGGGAGGGAGGCGCGCAGGAGCATGGGCACCCAGAGGGACACGCGCTCGGGGTCGCGGGCCTGCCACAGGTCTTCCTCGAGCAGGGCGGCCAGGAAGCATGCGGTGGGCATCGCGCGTTTGGGGGCCCCCAGGATCATCGCGGCCAGGCGAGGATGCACTCCCATCCGGGAGGCCTTCCTCCCACGGTCGGTGATTCGTCCGGGACTCCCGGCCTCGTCGGTCCGGACGGCCTTGTCAAGGAAGCCCAGGTCGCGCAGCAACGATGATGCCACGGCGCGCGAGGCGGCTTTGGGCGGTGTAATGAACTTCAGATCGGACGTGTCGCCCCAGAGGGCCAGCTCCAGCTCCAGGGGCAGGGGATCGGCGTGCAGGATCTCGGGCTCCGGGAAGTCGTCGAGCTTTTCGGCGGCGGTCCACAGGCGCACCACCGAGCCAGGTCCCAGGCGTCCGGCGCGGCCCGCGCGCTGGGTGGCCGACAACTGCGAGATGCGCACGGTGGTCATGTGGCTCAATCCCGTGCGCGGCGAGAACTCGAAGCGCCGCTCCAGCCCGGAATCGACCACGGCCTTGACGTCCGGAAGCGTCAGGCTCGTCTCGGCGATGTTGGTGGCCACGACGACCCGTCGGCGTCCGGCCGGCACGGGGGCGAAGACCGCCTCGCGCACCCGGCGATCTGCGCCGCGGTGAAGCCCGAAAAGCTCCACGCCCTGCTGGACCAGGGGCGCCAGCTCCCGCAGGCAGCGCTCGATCTCGGCCTTGCCAGGCAGGAACGCCAGCACGCAGGCACCGCCCCGGGCGAGGGAGGCCGGGTCGTTCATGCCGGTTATCAAATTTCGCACGGCA
>JAHITJ010000086.1 GCA_018817795.1 Myxococcota bacterium
CGAGCTGGCCGTAATTGTTGTCGCCCCAGCATCGGAGGGCGCCGCCGGGCTCCAGGATGGCGCAGGCGTGGGCGGTGCCCGTGGAGATCCGGATCACGCCCGGCACAAGTTGGACCGAGGTGGGCGACAACTGGTCCACCATGTTGCCGTTGCCCAGCTGGCCACGGTGGTTGCGACCCCAGCAGCGCGCACTCTGGTCCGAAAGCAGCGCGCAGGTGAAGGCTCCGCCGGGATCGAGCTGGGTCACGGTCGAGAGACCTGCAATGACCGTCGGCTGGAGGACCGGGGTGAGGATGTTGCCGGTGCCGACCTGGCCATAGTAATTGGCGCCCCAGCAGGACAGGGTGTTGTCGGCAAGCAGGGCGCAGGCATGGGCACTGCCTCCATGGACCGAGAGGACCTCCGGCAGGGACACGGTGGGGATCGGCACGTTCGACCCGATGGAGGTCGTTCCCGTGGCGAGCTGGCCCTCGGTGTTGTTGCCCCAGCAGCGGACCGTTCCGTCGGAGAGGCGGGCACAGGTGAACTGGCTGCCCGCGGAGACCTGGGTCGCATCGAGACAGCGGCTCTCGTCATAATGGCAGTTCTCATCGCACAGTTTCCCGGTGAAGTGGGACAGGGCGCGGCAGGTCTCGGGGTTGTTCTGCCCCGGCTCGCACTGCTCATACGCCGCCTGAACGATCCCGTCACCGCATGAGCCGCCGCAGGCGGTGGTGTTGAAGGCGCAGGCCGTCGTGCACTGGAGGATGCCCGGGTGCAAGCCCAGCGACTCGCAGGTGGTGCCGCCCAGATCCGTTCCGTCGCATACCTCGTAGGGAGACTGGACGACGCCGTCGCCGCAGGAGCCCTGGCAACCGGAGATGTCAAACATGCAGTCGTCCCCGCAGACCAGCGTTCCCCCGTGAAGCCCGAGGGATTCGCAGGTGGTGATCATGGCGTTGCCCGGTTCGCAGTCCTCGAAGCCCGCATTGAGATCCCCGTCGCCGCAGCGGCCTTCCGCCATGCAGGACTCCAGCCCGAAGGAGCAGGCAGACGTGCAGGTGAGTGTCCCGGCATGGTAGCCCAGGGTCTGGCAGGTGGTGTCCCCGAGCTCCTCGCCATCGCAGGTCTCCCAGGGGTCCTTGAACCCGTCGCTGTTGCAGATCGCGTCGCACCCGGAGGTGTCCAGGGCGCAGTCGTCTCCGCAGGCCAGATTCCCGCCGGAGTATCCGATGGATTCACAGGTGGCGCCCCCCAGCTCCGGGCCCTCGCACGCCTCGGCGGGGGACTGGATCTGGCCGTCTCCGCAGTACCCGGCGGCCTCGCACTGGGTGGTGTCCCACAGGCAGCCGGTCGTGCAGGCGAGGGCGCCGGCATGGTAGCCCAGGCCTTCGCAGGAAAAGCCGCCCAGATCCGTTCCGTCGCAGGTCTCGTTCGCATCACGGATCCCGTCGCCGTTGCAGGGGGCATCCGGACCGTCGGGGATGTCCATGGCCAGCCGGCAGGCCGGAAGGATCGACAGAAGAAGGAATAGTGGGAAAAGAGGGAGAAGAGAGCGCATGATTTCCGTGATCAAGGATAGCCTGCAATGATCCCGCGTGCAAGGGCGTGCATCGCGCCGAAAATCCATTTTTCGACTTTGAACGCAGGACGACTTGTGACATGGTATGCCCATGATGCGCGCTTCCTTGCTGTGTATGGGTATTATAGTTGCGTTATTGCTAAATAGTTGTGATGACGGGGGCCAGAAGACGACCCAAGGGACGCCGGTGGCGGCGACCGACTGGACGTACCGGCTCTCTGAGAGCCCGTCCGGGATTCAAGTGTGGACGGCGCCGGCTGCAAGGCGGGTTCGCAGCGGGGATAGGGCGCCGGTGGAGGCTCGCAGCGGCCTGTTTGCCTCGGCCGCCCGCCGGGAGCGCGAAATCGTGCAACTGATCGTGGACCCGGGCGCCGGTGGCGTCGCGCTGGCACCGCTTTCGGACACGGCACTGGCGTCGGTGGAACTGTTCTCCGGCGGTTTTACCGACGGTCACCTGCAGACGCTCACCCCGCTCCCATGGAACCAGGCTGCTTCCGGCGGCTCCGGAGCCCCGGTGGTGCTGTGGCTCGTGCTGACTGTGGCCGAAGACGCCCCTGCCGGGGAGCGGACCCTTCAGGTGGAGTTGACCGTGGGCGGGCAGGTGCTGACCGTGCCGCTGCGTCTGTACGTGTTCGACTTCGAACTGCCGCCGGAGATCCACTATGAGTCCCTGCTCTATCTGTCAGTCGCCGATCTGATCGGCCCTGGTGAGACCGAGGAGACCGTCAAGAGTCGTCTTTTCGATCTTCGCATGACCCCCGCGTCCGTGGCCTGGCCTTCGGGCCTGACGTACCGGATCACCTGGGACTCCGAAGCCAATCCCCAGCGCTGCTCGGCGTTCTACGATGAGCCTGACGAGAATCCCGCCTACGCCGTGGGCGCGCTGGCCCCGAAGTACATGCTTGGCGAGGGGTGGAACGGCATCGGCTTCCCCAACTCCATGTTCTTCCAGTTCGTCGACAATTCCACGCCGCGGCCGGATTCCTTCTGTGGCGAGTCCCGCGGGGATCACTTCGGATCTGCCGCCTACAACGAGCAGTGGAGCGCGTTCCTGACCGGGCTCGAGGGGTATCTCGACGCGACGGGCCTGCTCACGCGCGGTTACTGGTACGTGCAGAACGAACCTCAGGATCAGGCCGACTACGACCTGGCCGCCCACCTTTGCCGCATGGCCAGGGCCGCCGCGCCGGGTCTGCGCATCGCCGTCAGCGAGGAGCCCAAACCCGAGATCGCCGAGCACGCCGACGGCGCCTGCATGTATGATTTGTGGATTGCGCACATCCGGGCTCTTGAGCCCGTGTATGCTGCCGAGGCGCTCCGTCAGGGCGCGAGCCTGTGGATCTACACCCTCGATCACGATCCGGATCCGTACTTCAACCCCACGCGCGCCGACGCCGACGGCATGCACATGCGCATCATCCCCTGGGTGTCGTGGACCTCGCGCGCCACCGGCTGGGCGTATTATGACTTCGGGCGCTTCTTCGACGGACCGCGGGCGACTTACATGGCCCACCTGTTCCGCGAGGCCTCCGAGGACTTCGAGTACCTGCGCCTGGCCGCCGGCGGCAGCGGTCCCACCGTGGACGTCGACACGCCGGCAGACGTGACGGCCCGCTCGGTGGCGGCTTCGCCGACCTCCTGGACACGGGATCCGGACGCGTTCATGACCGTACGCCATGAACTGGGACGCTATATCGAGGGCACCCGCGCCGAGCCGCCCGTCCTGTCAGCGCCCGGAAGCCGCCCGCGCGGGGTATACTGCGTGAATTTCCAGGATCCGGCGGGTTCTCCGGCCCAGGCGGTGGAGCTCAGCGGCGTCACGTGCGAAAAAGTCGGCTGGCCGGCATTTGACGTAGAAGCGGGCCTGGGCTGGTACGGCGAGTTTGTCGGGAATCCGGGCATCACGCTGACCGGGTACGATGACGTCGCTGGCGTATCTGAGGCCCTGCGTTCGTATGTCTATGACGACTACGGACGCGAGAACCTGTTCGAGTTTTCACTTGAGAACGGTCGCTACCGGGTGACCGTAGGAGCCGGGCGACCGGCGAGGGCGTATCCCAATGATCCGCACCGGGTCATGGTCGAGGGCACACAACTCATCGAAGACGAACCCACGACCGACGCACAGCGAACCTTTGAACGTTCAATAGAAATTGTACTATCTGATGGATCACTAAGCATTGTAATAGGCGGGCAGAGCGCTCTCACCGGCGAATTTGCCTACACTTTTCTTTCTTATTTACTGATTGAACCGCTCCCTTGATAACCGGAGGATTGTTAATATGATTATTGATGGACACGCCCATGCCTGCGGGGAATTCCTGGATGCAGAAAAGATCCTTGCCAGGCTCGACGCGGCCGGTGCCAGCATGGTGGTGATCTCCCCGGCTGAGCCCGGCAGTTCCCGCACCTACCGGGTACCGGACCTGGCGGGCCGTTTTCCCGGACCGGTCTGGATGTATCCGGTCAACAAGCTGGTGAAGTTCGCCGTCGTGGTCAAGGGCATGGTCAAAAAGCTCGAGGAGGGGAACGTACAGGTTCATGCACTCCACGAGGCCGCCCCGGATCGGATCCTGCAGTGCTACTGGCTCGACACCGAAGGACCGGATGCGTTGCTGCAACTGGAACGGCGCCACGCCCAATGGGGCTTTTCCATGGTCAAAATTCACCAGTGCTGGACCGCGTTTGATCCGACCGGGCCGCTGGTGCACGAGGTCGCAGCCTGGTGCGGGAGGCATGGATTGCCCTTGTTCGCCCACCTGTACCGGGCCCGCGACGTGGCCGCCTACTATGGGACCGTCCGGTCGCATCCCCAGACGAACTTCGTGCTGGCGCACTGCATCGACGTGGATGTCATGGCGAAACAACGCCCGCTTGACAACCTGTTCTTCGACATCTCCCCGCCGGATCTGGTCAGCCTGCGGCAGATCCGCACCGCTGTTGAGCACGCCGGCTCCGATCACGTGCTGCTGGGCTCGGACACACCCTACGGACGTGACAACCTGCACCGCAACATCGAGAAGATCCGGCGCATGGAAGACCTGACCGCCACCGATCACGACCGGATTCTGGGCCAGAACCTCTTCCACTTGTTGCAGTCTCCGTCGAGTTTTTCGGAATAGGGGCTTGAGTTCGGTCCTGTATTCGTTCTAATGGTCACAACGGAGGTGACCCCTGGGGACCACCGCAGAGATCAACATAGCTGGAAGAAAGAGCCAGGAAGAGTTTAATCGCGGAACACGCGGAGGGGGACCCGTCGGACCCGTCGGACCCACCACATATCCGTCTTTCTCCGTTTTCAGTGTGCTCCGTGTGTTCCGTGGTAAAAACCTCTTCCTCCCTCTCTTCTTCTTTTTCTTTTTCTTTTTCTTCTCCCTCTCCGTGGTTCCATCCCAGGCGGCCGATCCGCGCTTTGAGTGGCGCTCCTTCGAGACGGACCACTTTGTGGTCACCTTTCCCAGGGGCTACGAGGCCTGGGCCGGCCGCGTGGGCGTGCTCGCCGAGAAGGCCCACGACCTGCTGACCCTGCACCTGGGGTGGATCCCAGACGGGAAGACCCACCTCGTCATCACCGATTACACCGACATGGCCAATGGCTGGGCGACGGCCTATTTCCGCAGGACCATCACCATCTTTGCCGTCTCGCCCGACGACGTGTCGGAGTTGTCCGACTTCGATGACTGGCTCTGGGGCCTGATCCTGCACGAGTACACGCATATCCTTCACATGGACACCATGAGCGGCCTCCCCAAACTGGTCAACCGGATCTTCGGGCAGGTGTGGGTCCCCAACAGCGTCCAGCCTTCCTGGGTGCTCGAGGGCATGGCGATCTACAGCGAGACACGCTTTTCCACCGCGGGCCGCAACCGGGCCACGTATTACGACATGATCCTGCGCACCTCCGCGCTCACGGACCGCCTGCAGCGCCTCGATGAAATCTCGTCGGCACCCATCCCGTATCCCCACGGCTCGATCCCGTATCTCTACGGCTCTCGTTTCCTTTGGTACCTGGCCAACCGGTACGGCGAGGACAACCTGCGTTTCATGTCGGCCGATTACGGCAACCGCTGGTTCCCGTTCGGCGTGCACCAGAGCGCCAGGATGTCCTTCGGACGGGACCTGGACGAACTGTACGCTGAGTTCGTCACGGACCAGAAGAAGCAGGCCATGGCCGTACGCGACCGGGTGCTCGCCGGGGGCCTGCGGGAGGGGAAGCCCCTAGTGTCGCAGGCGGAGTCGACGTTCTATCCCGTGTTCCATCCCACCAGGCCCCGCGAGCTTTTATATGTAGGGCACGACGGGCATCATCCCAACTCCCTGCGTCACCTGACCCTCGACGGGCAGGGCAGGGTGCGCACCCAGCGCGTGTGGGAGACCAATGTCAACGAGGCGGGACCGCCAGCCTGGGACGGGGATCGGGCGTGGCTGCACCAGATCGAGTACGCCCACCGGGTCCACCTGCGCAACGACCTGTTCCGCGCCGGCCCCGACGGAACGACCCGCCTCACCGAGGACGCACGGCTGGCGTTTCCCACCCTCGCCGGCGGGCGGCGGGTGGCGGTGCGGCTGACCAACGGCGGACATGAACTGGTCGCCCTCGACGCCCGCGGCCTGGTGACCCGGGTGCTGCTGCCAGCTCAGGCGCGTCGCCGGATCTACGGTCCCCGGCTCTCGCCTGACGGGACCCGGATTGCCTTCTCCATGACCCACCAGGGGCAGCGGGACGTGTGGATGCTGAACCCCGGCAGTGAGTGGCCCGTGCGGGTCACCAACGACTCCGCGATGGACGTGAACCCCTCCTGGACTGCCGACGGACGCTACCTGGTGTTCTCCAGCGACCGCGACGGTATTTACAACATCTAC
>JAHITJ010000087.1 GCA_018817795.1 Myxococcota bacterium
CCCCGGGATGCGCGAGGGGGCCACGTAGGTCCTGGCGTCCAGGGCAGGGTCGCCGGTGAACACGCGGGTGCGGAAGAGCCACGCGCAGGTCGCCGGCAACACGATCGCGATGGCCAGCACGATGGCCAGCAGGATGCGCTGCTTGCGGGTGGTGAAGAGTCGTGGCATGCCCCGAGCCTGCCACGCGACGTGGGGCCGGTCAACCGAAGAGCGCCCCCAGCGGGAAAGAAAAGGGATGACCGGCGGGGGCGCATATGGTACATGCTTTCCGGCGCAGTGAGGCCCAACGAACCGATGCCCCATCATCTTCCACATCCCCACATACCGATACGCAACGAGCGCGATCTGCCGTTGGGGGCGCGCCTGATCATGACCATCGGCCCCTGGGCCGGCTACGGCCTGCTGTTGCTGCTGGCGGGGCTCCTCTACAACTACAAGACGGTGCTGTTCCTCATCACCATGTTCGTCGGCGCGTTTGTCGGCGGCGGCAAGTTGATCGTGTTCGCAGGCGCTGTGGACGGCGCGCCGGTGGGCATCTGGGCGTTGGCTGGCGTGGTCGTCTGGGGTGATCTGGCCACGGCGTGTTTTCTGGTCGCCAACATCGACTACCTCAACCGCATCCCCTCCCTTGGACCGAAGATCATCAAGGCCCACGAGGCCGGTCACCGGGTCCTGCTCACCCATCCATGGATGCGCCGGGCCGCCTTCTTCGGCATGATCAGTTTCATCGCCGTGCCGTTCCAGGGCACGGGCTCGGTCATCGGCGTGCTCATCGGGCGCATCCTGGGGCTCACGCGGACGGCCATCGTCCTGGCGGTCATCGCCGGCTCCTCGATTGGCGCGCTGGCCATGGCCCTGCTGGCGCACTTCGGTCGCGACGAGGTCGCCGCCATCGCCAAGAACCCGTGGCTGGGCATCGTCACCCTGATCCTGGTGCTCCTCGCCATGTGGTATTTCGGCCGCAAGTTTCTCGGCGAATCGAAGTAAGCGCCTGCTCCTTCCATCTCGCTGGGCCGTTCCTCCCGTCCCGGGCCTCATTGACAACGTCAGTTTGAAGCAGGATACTTCCATCGTCTCCGTTGAAGGGGAGGGACCCTGACATGTCACAATCCGGATCGTCGTTCACAAAAATCGTGCCCTGGAGCCTGGTCGTGCTGCTTTCGTTGTTTTCAGTCGTGGGCTGGGTCGGCTGGCGCCACGCCCGGAAGAAGCTGGGGGAATGTGCGGCCAGACCCAGCACCTGCGACGAGGTCCTCCCGTCCGTGGATGCCGATGGGGATCCCGGCGATGGGCCCATGCGGTCCCTGGAGGTGCGCAGGCCTGCATCGCACCCGCCTGCAGAAGCCCCGACGACGCCCGACGACTGCCTTTCCCGCCCCGATGTCCAGAAGGAGATCCAAAAGCAGGCCGCCGCGCTGGCCGGGGATCTGTCCACCCAATCGGTGGAGGACTACAAGAAGGACGAGCAGGGAAAGCGCCTCCAGCGACGGCAGCAGTTCATGGAGAACTTTGAGGTCGCCTCGGCCAACGCGGTCAACGCCTACGCCCGCGAGGCCGAGCTCGACGAGGCGACGACGGTGAAGCTCCACCAGCGCATCGAGGATGGCATCAAGAAGCAGCGAGAGATGTTCGTTAAGGTGCAGAGCGGCGAGCTCACCGAGCGGGAGGCCCGCGACCAGGGGCACCAGCTGCGTGAGGAGGGACGGACGGCCATGGTGGAGATGCTCGGCGAGCAGGGGTCGGACCGCTTCTTCAAGGTCCTCGGTGAGGAGATGCGCAAGGAGTTCGAGAAGCAGGAGCGCCCGCCGGGCGAGTGATCACGGGGGCTCGCTGAAGGCTCACTCTGCTTTGGGCTCGAAGATCCAGGGATAGGTCACGGTGACGGATCCGTCCGTGGGCTCCGGGAAGCGCCAGCGCTTGAGGCGCGCGGCGAGGCAGTTGCCGACGTCCGGATCGGACAGGTTCTGCACCACGGTGCAACTCGTTACCCGGCCCCCCTTCTGGATTTCGAACTTGAGCTTGACGGTCCCCGCCACCCTGGGGTCCTTCTGGAGGGCCCGGACGTAGCAGTAGTGGGCCTCGTTCCGGTGGGCGCGGATGACGGCGCGCACCGCGTTGGGATCGATGTTGCCCTTGTATTGGGCGTTGTTGCCGTCGCGGACGGTCGCCATGTCCGCGCTCATCGGAGGCGCGCCGTAGGTGATGCCCCCCTGGGTGCCGCCGGAGCCGTTGAAGGGGCCGACCGTGCCGAGGTCGGAGCCGCCGGAGCCGGTGAAGGGGCCTGTGATGCCGCCCGAGGGGATCAGATCCTTGGTCACGTCGCCGGTGAGCACGCCGGTGGGGTCAGCCGGACGGTCCGCGCCGCGGGTGGGTGGGGGAAGGGGCTCCATGGAGCCTGGCGGCGGCTCGACCTGGCCGGGGACGGGATCCATCGGATCCTGGCTCTCCAGCTCCGGACCCTTGACCGTCGGTTCCGGCTTCATCAGCGCGGTTTCGAGTCCGGGCGGCGCGACGATCTCCTTCTCCTTCTTTCCGCTGCAGGCGGGCGTGATCAGCAGACCCGCACCCAGGCAGGCGGTCGCGACCCAGACCGGCAGGCGTCCGTGTCGTGCGACGACGGGATCGTGTTCGATCTCCCGTTGGGCCTGGAGCAGGCGGTCGCGAAGGTCATCGGGCAGCATCGGGGTCGAAGGTTCGGACGGTTTGACGGGCTTCATGGCGTCTCCTGTCTGGCGCGTCTACCGCGTCAGTTGGCGGTACTTGATCCGCTTGGGAATCAGGGCGGCGTTGCCCAGGCGCTTCTTGCGGTCGCGCTCGTATTCGGTGTAGTTGCCGTCGAACCAGGAGACCTTCGACTCGCCCTCGAAGGCCAGGATGTGCGTGGCCACGCGGTCGAGGAACCAGCGGTCGTGGGTGATGACCACCACGCAGCCTGCGAACTGCTCCAGGGCCTCCTCGAGGGCGCGCAGGGTGTTGATGTCGAGGTCGTTGGTGGGCTCGTCGAGGAGCAGGACGTTGGCGCCCTCCTTGAGCATGTTGGCCAGGTGGACGCGGTTGCGCTCGCCGCCCGAGCACAGGCGAAGCAGTTTTTGCTGGTCCTGGCCCGCGAAGTTGAAGCGCGAGCAGTAGGCACGGGCGTTGACCTCGCGGTTGCCCAGCGGGATGGTGTCGGCGCCGCCCGAGATGGCCTCGTAGATGGTGGCCTCCGGATCCAGGCTGTCGCGGTTCTGGTCGACGTAGGCGAGCTTGACGGTCTCGCCGATCTTGAAGGTCCCCTCGTCGGGCGGCTCCTGCCCGGTGATGAGCCGGAACAGGGTGGTCTTGCCCGCGCCGTTGGGGCCGATGACGCCGACGATGCCGCCCGGAGGCAGCGTGAAGTCAAGGTTCTCGAACAGCACGCGGTCGCCGTAGGACTTGCGCACGCCCCTGGCCTCGATGACGCTCTTGCCCAGCCGCGGTCCGGGGGGGATGAAGATCTCCATCTCGTTGAGCTTCTGCGCGCAGTCGGCGCCCATCAGGGAGTCGTACATGACGATGCGGGACTTGCTGTGCTCGTGCTGGGAGGCCGCGCTCATGTGGTGCCACTCCAGCTCGCGCTGCAGGGTCTGCACGAAGACGCTGTCCTGGGACTTGCCGTGCTTGAGCTTCTCCTGCTTCTGCTCGAGCCAGGACGAGTAGTTTCCCTTCCACGGGATGCCCTCGCCCTTGTGCAGTTCGAGGATCCAGCCGGCGACGTTGTCGAGAAAGAAACGATCGTGGGTGACCGCGATGACGGTGCCCTCATAGCGCTGCAGGTGGGCCTCGAGCCAGGCCACCGTCTCGGCGTCGAGGTGGTTCGTGGGCTCGTCGAGCAGCAGGATGTCGGGCTTCTTCAGCAGCAGCCGGCACAGGGCCACGCGGCGTCGCTCGCCACCGGAGAGGATGCTCACGGGCGTCTCGGGGGGGGCGCAGCGCAGGGCCTCCATGGCCATCTCCAGGCGGGAGTCGATGTCCCAGGCGTTGAGGCGGTCGAGCTCCTCCTGGACCTCGCCCTGGCGCTCGATGAGCTTGTTCATCTCGTCATCGTCGAGGGGCTCGCCGAACTTCAGGCCGATCTCCTCGAACTCCTTGAGCAGTGCCATGGTCTCGGCGGCGCCCTCCTGCACGACCTCGAGCACGGTGCGCGTCTCGTCGAGCAGCGGCTCCTGCTCCAGGTAGCCCACCGTGTAGCCGTCGGCCAGCACGGTCTCGCCCAGAAAGCTCTGGTCGACGCCGGCCAGGATGCGCAAAAGCGAGCTCTTGCCGGATCCATTGAGGCCCAGCACGCCGATCTTGGCCCCGTAGAAATACGAGAGGTAGATGTCCTTGAGCACGGTCTTCTGGCCGTGGGTCTTGGTGACTCCCACCATGGTGTAGATGATTTTTTCCTGTTCGTTCGCCATGAGTTCGCAGATCTCCCGATGCCAGCGGACGGCACCTTGATTTGATGAATCACTGAACCGCTTTTTAAGCCATGCGGCCGTTGAAAGCAATGGAATTTGTCGGCTGGGTCACCGGTGGCGGGGTTCGTCTACTCCTGCGGCTCGACGCAGACCATCATGATGAACAGGTCGCCGCACTCGGCGATGGGGTCGGCGCAGTCCTCGGGACCGTCGCACTGATGGGTGCAGTAGGTCTGGCCGTCATTGCGGGCGATGCACAGGCCGCTGTCGCAGTCGAACTCGTCGGTGCACGCCGTGCCCGAGGCCTCGCAGCCACGGGGGGCCTCCACACAGCAGGCGCGGGCGAAGGTCTCACCGTCCACGGGGAGGTTCTCGCAGCGGAAGTCCGCCGGACAGTCGGCGCTCTCGATGCACTCGGTCAGGTCCCCGCAGGTGTCGGCCGGGAGGGTGATCCCCGACGGGGTCTTCTCCGTGTTGCACACGGGCCCGGCCTCGCAGGTGTGGTTGTCGGTGTTGCAGACCAGGCCCGCGGCGTCGCAGTCGGCCTGCCCGTTGCAGCGCCCGTCGAGCACCGTGCAGACATCCCCGGTGCCGCAGGCTTCCCAGGCCTCACAGGCCGGGTCGCACACGGGATCCTTGTTCGACGGGTCATCGTTGCACGCGGTCAGGGGGAAAATCGCCAGAATCATGAACAGACAAAAATGTTTCATCGGTCGTCTCCTGGGGCCCACTATCTCCGCCGACCCCCCGGATGTCAAGGGCGCCGCTCCGGTCAAAGCAGGGCGGTCACAGGAAGTTGATGTTGGCATCGTCCTTGGCCCCATGAAACGAACGGCTCGATTTCGATTTCGATTTCGATTTCGATTTCGATTTCGAACTGGACATGGACACTCCCTGTCCACGGCCAATTCCTTCCACCACTACGCCGCCTTCTGGCGGCGTTGCGGACATGATGCCCCGGGTTCAAGCGACGCGCGGCGTCGCCGTACCCGGGGACCGAAGAGGAAAGCCCCCTCCAAACGTTGCTTTCCGCTGGTAAACCGGGGAGACCCTCACTAGAATGACCGCCATCTCCGAGGTGACCACCATGTCCCGTTTATATTCAATCATTGCATTTGTGCTCATGCTGGTCCTGTCGTGGTCCGGCTGCATGTCCTCGGCCCAGTTCGCCGTATGCGGCAACGGGGAAATGGAACCCACTGAAGAGTGCTCGCCGAACTGGGACGGCACCCCCAGGGCGCAGCAGGCGTGCATCGATCGCGGCTATTCAGGTGGCAGCGCCACGTGCCGCGACACCGACTGCACCTGGGACCTCTCGACCTGCACCGGCACGACCAACAACGTCAACAACAACTCCATAGAATGTGACCCGTTGCAGCCTTCATCCGGATGTGGCGGAGAGGTGTGCTATTTTGACCCGGACAACACCTGCGCTACCTGCCGTCCCACGGGAATCGAGCAGATCAATAATGCCTGTGGTGAGCCTTGGGACTGCGCACCTGGGCTCACCTGTCTTTGGGGCGTGTGCACAAAGATATGTGACAGATTTGAGGAGTATAGTTGTATACAAGATCTTCCCTGCTATGACCCGGGTTGGCCTAACGTATGGGGTTTTTGCCCGCTGGTGGGTGATGATGTGTGTAACCCCATCTCCGGAACTGGCTGTCCGGACCCTGACCATGGCTGCTATGTCGTTAATGAAAACGGGGTCGCGTTCACCACTGCCTGCCTGCACAGCACCACCAATACCGGTGGATGTATGGAAGACCAACCTTATTCGGACAATTATTATAATCAGTGTAGTCCTGGATATTATTGTGTTGGCAGCAACTGTCGTAAATTCTGCATAGAGTCGGATGACTGTCTTTCCGGAACGTGCGTTCTCGTGTATGAGGCCTATCTAGACGACTTGGACGTGATGGTTTGCATGTGACCGCGAGCAAGTGACTGGAGAGGAAATGAGAAACAAGACCCGAATTGCATGGCGAACCTTATCGAATTTCGCGTTTCTGGCAGTGCTTCTCTGGGCCGCCCCGGCGCGCGCCGAGAAGCTGCACTGCCCGAGCATCACCGACAACGACGAGAAGAACACCGAGATCGCCCGGCGATACTTCCAGATGGGCGGCATGTACCAGGACAAGCTCGACTACGTGAAGGCCGCCGAGAGCTTCGAGTGCGTGCTCAAGTTCGTGCCCTACAGCCTCACCGCGCGATACAAGCTCGCCAAGGCCTACGACGGCATGGAGGTCTACTCCCGGGCCCGCGAGGCCTACGAGATGATCCTGGTGTACGACAGCGCCGAGGCCGAGAGCCTCAAACCAGAGATCCGCAAGCGGATGGCCGAGATCAAGGATCTCAAGGACCGCGTGACGGTGGTGACCGTGCCCGTGGAGCCCGCGGTCGTGGATGACAAGACCTGTCCGCCGGTGGTGGTCAAGGGGCAGCAGGAGGCCCTGGTCAAGGCCGAGAAGCTCATGGACGGGAAGAGCTGGCTCGCAGCGCGAACGATCATCGACGAGACCCTCAAGAAGCTCGACGGCGCCACCGCCGTCCAGCGCAAGTTGTGCATGTCCCAGGAAGCGGGGCTGAACCTGCTGCTTTACGCGGGCATCGTGCACTTCAACCTCAGCAACCTGCAATACGCCGGGGACGCCTTCACCATGATGTTCCGGCTGCGGCCCGAGTCCGCGCTGCCCAAAAAATACGAGACCGCGAGCCTGATGGAGTTCTTCCAGAAGACGCTGGCGGCGTACTTCGCTGCGGTCCAGGGCGAAAAGGAGAAACAGCTGCGGATCCGCCAGCTCGAGGAGGGCCACGGCATCGCCCCGGAGTCCCCTGAGAACCCGAAGGTGCCCCTCGAGCACGATCCCCAGGCCAAGGTCGAGGCCGGCAAGCCGCTGGTGTTCGTGAGCCGGGTGCAGGACGGGCTGAACGTGGCCAGGGTCGTGCTTTCGTACCGGATCAACGACGGCGCCGCCAAGGAGGAGACGCTGGAGAAGATGGGCACCCGGCGCTGGGTCACGGTGGTGCCGGGCGCGTCCCTGAAGTTCGTGAAGTTCGCCTATCATCTGGTCGCGCTGGATGCTTCGGGCACCGAGGTCGCGACCTGGGGCAGCGCCGGGAAGCCCCACGTGTTCGAGCTGCCGGCGGAGAAGCCGGTGCCGGTCGTGACGCCGCCGGGTGTGACGCCGCCGGTCGTGACGCCGCCGGTGACGCCGCCGGTGACGCCGCCCGCGAAGCCGACGCGCTCGTGGCGGATCTTCGTATCGCCCATGGTCGGCTACGACTTCGGCTTCATCCCGATGGACACGGTCACCGAGCTGGGCGCCTACACCACCAACGACGGCTGGGGCCGCAACGCGCCGGTCTTCTCCACGGAAGTGGGGCTGATCTTCCTGCACCGCCACCGCATCACCGTCGGCATGCGGCAGAGCAGCTTTGAAGTGGAAGAACGCGGCGAGAATAGTGTCGTCACGAGCCAGCAATCGCAGATCCAGTTCTTCGCCCGCCATGTGGAGACGTTCTTCATGGACAGCGACATCCGCCCCTACCTGGGGGCTGGCGGCTTCGGAGGTCCCCTGCGGATGTCTGTCTCCCATGACAACCCGCTTGGTGGAAGCGACGTCAAGGACTCTTATGAACTGGGCGGAGCCTTCCTCAACGGCGTGGCGGGCATCCAGATGTGCCTGTGGAAGAGCTGCCATGTCGCCGTGCAGTTCGAGGCCAACGTACTGTGGAAGTTCGCCAGCCCGGGGGAAGCCCCCATGTTCGACAGCGAATACTTCAAGACCGTCGTCTTCTGGCTCTCCGGTGGCCTGGCGTTCATGTTCTGACTCATTCCGCCGGTGGTGTTTGTCGGAAAAATGTTTTATAAGGGCGATGATGCGAATCGAGGAGGTCTACAATGAAATGCCCGTTCAATGAAATCGACCTGGTCAGGGAAGTGTATGAAGCCGATGTCGAGATCGACCTGTGCCCGAAGTGCCGGGGCATCTGGCTCGACCCGGGCGAGCTCGAGAAGATCCAGCAGACCCAGGAGATCGACTACTCGACGCGCCTGAAGGCTTCGATCAATGTCGATGCCGCGAAGTTCAACCACGAGCGCCAGCTCGACGAGGAGCCCCTTGAATGTCCGTCCTGCGCCACGATTATGGAGAAGCAGGAGCACGGCTTCAACAAGTGGATCGTCATCGACTTCTGCCCGTCCTGCCATGGCATCTGGCTCGACGAGGGCGAGCTCGAGGCGCTGGAAATCTATTACGAGCAGGAGCATCAACTGCATCCGGAGATGACCCGGCTCCAGCTGCTGCTGGCCGGCTTCTACCGCTACTATCACAGGGCCTGAACCGGGCCCCGCCAGCGGGGTATTTCCGGGCCGAATCAGTCGATGGGGAACCAGGCGCATAGGCGCTGGGGGATCGCGAAGTTGCTGCCGTAGGTGGTGGTGGGGAAGTCGCGGATCGTGATCACGGGCGCGAAGGTGCCGTTGCCGTTGCCCAGGTAGAGCACCGTGCGGGAAGGCGCAGCCCAGGCGCTCTGGTAGTTCCAGCCCAGAATGACGTCCTGGTGGCCGTCGAAGTTGAAGTCGAAGTTCTGGGCGGATCCGGAGACACCTGCGGCATCGGAGTCGTTCTCGTTGGCCGGATTGATGTCGATGGCTTCAAAGCAGGCGGCGAAGTTGAACCCGAAGACGCCGCCGTTGATCTGTCCGGGATAGAACCAGCCCGAGCCCGGATCGCCGTCATCGTCGAAGCCCATGATGATGTCGCCGATGCTGTCGTCGTTGAAGTCGCCGAACACGATGGAGTTGGCCGGAGAGCTGCCGCAGGGGCCCGAGTTGTGGCTGAAATAGGAGGTCGTCGGCACGGTGAACGTCCCGTCGCCGGCGCCGTTGAGGATGTACACGGGCATGGCCACGTCGCCGCCGTTGGCCATCGTGGTGATGGCCAGGTCACGGAAGCCGTCGCCGTTGAAGTCCACGGCGTCACGGGCCAGGCTCACGTTCCACTGGTTGTTCACCAGCGGTGTGATGTCGGCGGCTTGCCGGCGGATGAACAGGCAGCCGTTGGGGTTGGCGGGATCTTCGGTGGTGGCGCAGTTGGCCGTGCGCACGGTGCCCGTGTTCTCGAGGGAGTAGAGGATGCCCTGGGTGATGTTGGCGGGCTTCACCACGGCCAGTTGGACCAGATCAATGCGGTGGTCGTTGTTGAGATCGGCGATGAGGCTGCCGAGGCTGACGTTGAGGGCGCTGTCCACGAGCCGCTGTTCGAAGGTGGTGGAACTCCCCTGGGTGATGTCGTTGGAGCGGTAGAAATACCATAGGTCCAGCGGGTTGCTGGCGTTGGCGGTGTCGGAGTCGCCCACGGCCAGGAAGTCGACCGAGCCGTTGTTGTCGAAGTCGCTCACATAGAACGCGACATAGCGGTAGTTGATGTTCGCCGGGCAGTTGTGGGGGGCGTCGGCGGTGCAGCCGAAGGACTCGCCGATCTCCACGGCGTTCTGGAAGGAGCCGTCCCGGTTCGAGAGCATCAGGTCGATGGTGCCGTTGTCGTTGCGGTGCAGGATGTACTCGGGATAGGGATCCATCGGATAGGGGTCCTCGGGATCGAGCACGCCGTCGCGGTCGGAGTCGGCTGCGTCCGGGTTCGAGATCATGCAGTCGTCACCATAGTTCTCCTCCTCATAGTTGCGGATGCCGTCGCCGTCGTTGTCGTCGTTGCCGTCGCAGAAGCCGTCGCCGTTGGAGTCGACCCAGCCGTTCGGGTTGCCCGGACAGTCGTCGTCGAGCTCGTCGCAGTGGCCGTCGGCGTCGGCGTCGGTCCACTGATTGATGTCATCGGGGCATTTGTCATCGCCCTGATCGCAGTGTCCGTCACCGTCGGCGTCAGTCCAGCCGGCGCCGTCTGCCGGACAGGCGTCGTCGACCTCGTCACATTGGCCGTCGCTGTCGGCGTCGGTCCACTGGTTGATGTCGTTGGGGCACGCGTCGAGGTGGTCCGGCACGCCGTCGCCGTCGGAGTCGGTCTCGTCGACGTCGCCGTCGACGTTGTTCTGGTTGTTGGCGTCGTTGTTGGCGTCGACGCCTGCGTCGGTGTTGTGCTTGGTACCAGTGGGCGTGCAGCAGAAAAGAAGCCCGCAGGAACAAAGAGAGAGAATGGTGGAGAACAGGTGTTTGCGCATGGGTGGCCTCCTTCGGGAGGTGACAGTATACACCCAGGGACACTGAGTGGAAATCCCTGTTTTGCGCTGGTCCCCAAGGCGTTTCCTGAGGCGCTTCGGAGAGCACCACGCCT
Organism: Myxococcota bacterium; assembly: GCA_018817795.1. Classification (GTDB taxonomy): domain Bacteria; phylum Myxococcota_A; class Polyangia; order HGW-17; family HGW-17; genus HGW-17. The sequence goes on from JAHITJ010000087.1 coordinate 10,715, forward strand.
GCAGTCCGCTTGACATGTTCCCGTGCTGCTGGTTACCTTCTCCTCCGGAGGCGGAACCTTGGGAGAAGACAAGCGCGGAGACACCACCCATTCCACAGCTCCGGAGAACCACACGACCCTGGGCCGGTCTGTGCCCGTGGATCTGGTGACCCGTTTCGGCCAGGAGGCCTGCGAGTCGGGGCAGACCACGGCGGAGGATCCAGGCCGCTATGTTTATGCAGACGGGAACCGAGATGACGCCGAGATCGGCCGCGGGGGCATTGGCCGGGTGTTCTTGGCTTTTGATCGCCATCTCCGCCGCGAGGTGGCGATCAAGGAGCTGCACGACGACGTGGTCGACGAAACCCAGGTCGCCCGGTTCCTGCGTGAGGCCCGTGTGACCGGCCAGCTCGAGCATCCCGGCGTGGTGCCCGTCTACGAGCTGGGGCATCGGGCCGACGGTCAACTGTATTACGGGATGCGGCTCGTGCGGGGCAGGACCCTTCGGGCCGCGATGAAGGCCTGCGACTCCGTTGACGCCCGGCTTGCCCTGGACGCCCGGCTCGCCCTGCTTCCACACTTCGTCGCCCTCTGCCAGACGATCGCCTATGCCCACAGCCGAGGCATCGTCCACCGTGACATCAAGCCTGACAACGTGATGATCGGGGAGTTCGGCGAGACGATCCTGCTCGACTGGGGGCTCGCGGGGAGCCGCGATCCTGCGGAGGTGAATGAGGAGGACCCTCGTCGCGGCGGCCGTGGAACGCCCGTCTTCGAGGCCGGTGCTTCCGCCATCGGCGGGGATCTGACCCAGGTCGGCGACTTCATCGGGACACCCGCCTATGCCAGCCCCGAGCAGATCATGGGGGATGCGATCGAGCTCACCGGCGGGGCCGATATCTGGTCCCTGGGGGCCGTCCTCTATGAAATCGTTGTCGGAAGATTGCCCTTTGTGGCCTCCTCGGTGCACGTGCTCATCGAGCAGGTGCTCGAGGCGCCCGTGGTCCCGCCCTGCCAGCTCGACCAGCAGATACCGGCCGCCTTGTCGTCTGTATGCGTCAAGGCCCTCGAACGTGATCCGGCGGCCCGCTATCAGGATGCTCGCGACCTGGCTGGCGACATCGAGGCGTTCCGTGCCGGTCGCAGGGTGCTGGCCCATGAGTACACGCCCTGGGAGCATCTCGTGCGCTTCGCCGTCCGGAAGAAGGGGCTGCTCGCGGCCATCGCGGGCGTGCTCGTGGTGGTGGTGGTGGCGCTGGTCCTGGTGAGCCTGTCGCTTCGCGCCGAGAAGGTCTCCCGGGAGGAGGCCCAGGTCGCTTCGGCGCGGGCGGAGGCGGCTCGCTTTCAGGAACGACGTGAGCGCCTTCGCGCGGGACTTCACTTCGCCCAGGGGGCCGCGGAGAAGGCCGGGAGGCTCCTCGCGGAGCGACGACTGCTCACGGCGCGGATCTATGCCGCCGCCGCACTGGTGCACAATCCGGCCTATCCGGCGAGCCCGCTGGCGGATGAGCGCTTCGCGGCCGGCGATCCCGCCGCCGCCGGGCTGGCCCTGGAGTCCCTGGGGCGCGAGTTGATGGCGAGATCCCGGGCGGCGGTCCGGCTGCGTCGGGTCATCCGGTCGGGCGACCCGCTCAACGGTGTCGCCCTGTCTCCTGACGGTGGACAGGTGGTCGCTGTTTCGAAGAGTGGCGCGCTGCTGGCCTGGGACATCGCGTCGGGAAAGCCGGGCTTCCGGATCAGGGCCCATCAGGACACGGCGTGGGCGGTCGCCTTTTCACCGGTTGGCGGTCTTCTGGCCACCAGCGGGAGGGATGGCCGGGTGCGGCTCTTTCGTGCGGCCGATGGGTCGGCGGTGGCAACGGTTTCGGCACACCGGGGAGACGCCTTCACCCTCGCGTTTTCGCCCACGGGCTCCCGGTTGGCCACGGGCGGCGCGGATGGCGTCGTCAAGCTGTGGCGTGTTCCCGGCCTGGAACCGGCAGGTGAACTGAGCGGGCATGTGGGTGCAGTGCACGGTGTGACCTTCTCCCCCGACGGGAAGCGGGTGGCCGGGGCCGGACGGGACAGGACGGTCCGAATCTGGGAGTCTGGGTCCGCCGCGGATCCGCTGGTGATCACCGGTCACGAGGCGGTGGTCCGGCATGTGGCTTTCTCTCCCGACAGCCGGCGGATCGCCACGGCCTCCTACGACAAGACCGTCCGCATCTTCGACGCCTTCAGCGGGGCCCGGTTGCAGGTTCTGCAGGGGCATGAGGACGAGGTGCTGCAGGTGGGATACTCCCCGGACGGCCGTCGGCTCTTCAGCGCCGGCTGGGATCGCACGGTGCGCCTCTGGGAGGCCGACGGCACCCCGGTGATGGCCATCAACGGACATGCCCAGGCCGTCAGGGGCGGTGCGTTTTCCCGGGATGGCCAGCTCCTCGCCTCGGCAGGAGAGGACGGTGCGGTCCGCCTGTGGGAAATGGTCGACCCCTCGCCGGCATTTTACGAGCCTGGGCAGGGCTACCTATGGAGCATCGTCCATTCCCCTGACGGCAAGGAACTGGCCACGGCCGGCGCCGATGGTACGGTCCGTCTGTGGGACGCCCGGGACGGAACCCTGACGCGCCGGCTGGTGGGCTCCCGTGACCTGGTGGGGGAGGTGGCGTACTCTCCCAACGGCCGTTTCCTGGCCAGCGCTGGCTACGACGGGCTGGTCCGGATCTTCGAGGTCCTCGTGGTCGCCGAGCCGTTGATACTCAGGGGGCACTCAGGCTTTGCACGATCGGTGTCGTACTCGCCCGACGGTCGTTCCCTGGCCAGCGCTGGCGACGACGGTCTCATTCGCCAATGGGACGCCAGAAGCGGAGTCCTGCTCGCCGGTCTTGGAAAGTCAGGTGGTCCCGCGATACGGCGGGTGGCCTTCTCGCCGTCAGGTCGCCTGCTGGCCTCGGCGTGCGGCGACGGCAGGGTCCGGATCTGGAACCCGGACGCCAGGAAGCTGGTACGCGAGATTGCCGTGGGAGCCGACATGGTGGCGGGGCTCGCCTTCTCACCGGACG
>JAHITJ010000088.1 GCA_018817795.1 Myxococcota bacterium
CCGGTCCGGCGTCCCCCTGACCAGAGGGCTCCGGGAGATGCTCTCCCGGGAAAGAAACAAAAAGACAGCAAAGAATTCACGCCTCCTGACAGGCGATGAAGAAGAACCAAAAAGAATAGAAACGCCGTCGAAAATGACCGGTCATGGCGATTCAAGCCATGACCGGTGAGCAAGAAGCATTTGGAGAAGAGAAGAGAAGATGAAGAACGCGGCGCCAAGTCGCCGCACTCCAAACTTGGAAAACAAGAAATGAAGAGAAGCACGGGCGGCGCCGACCTCCCCTCGCGAAAGCGAGCATCACCAAGCCAATATTTTGGCTGCTTGTTTATAATATATTTTTCTGCTATATATTTTACACATAGGTTAATTTGGCTGTTTTTCGAAAGAAATGGAATGGCCATCTCCGGAGTTCCTGTGGAGGGGCTCCGTCTGCGGTCCACCAAGGCCATGTATAACTATGTAGTGGGAGCATGTTATTTTTTCTCTATTTAAAACTGCGTTTTCTTTATTTCACTCCAGCACCGACCGAAACCTGCCCCGAAATCTCAGCAGCGCTGAAATCTCCGGCCGTTCCGAGCTCTTCAACGTCGCCCAGATGGAGCAACTCGCCCGGGTGCTCGCCAAATCGCACCAACTGGACCCGGGTCATTCACCGGATCGACTGCTTGCCAGGCTCGCCGACAACAGGGTGGTCCTGACCGACGCCTGCGAACTCTTGACTGTTGCAGTCAAGGACAACCTGCGCATCGCACCGGCCGGGGAATGGCTGCTCGACAATTTCTACCTGATCGAAGAGCAGATCAGCACGTCCGAGAGACACCTGCCCAAGGGATACAGCCGCGAGCTGCCGCGCCTGCTCTCGGGTTCGTCGGCCCAGCTGCCGCGGGTGTACGACATCGCGCTCGAGACGATCTCCCACAACGACGGGCGCGTGGATCCGGAGAGCCTGGCCGGCTTCGTCTCCGCATACCAATCAGTCAACATCCTGACCCTGGGCGAGCTCTGGGCGATCCCCATCATGCTCCGCCTGGCCCTCATTGAGAACCTCCGCCGCGTGTCCGCCCGCGTGGCTGAAGACCGGCTTCACCGGAACCTGGCCAACCTATGGGCCGACCGGATGACCGGCACCGTGGAGAAGGACCCCAAAAACCTGATCCTGGTCATCGCGGACATGGCGCGCTCACGTCCCCCGCTGGTCAGTTCCTTCGTGGCCGAACTGACAAGGCGCCTGCAGGGACAGGGCCCCTCGCTGGCGCTGGCCCTGACCTGGATCGAACAGCAACTGGCCGATTCATCCCTGACCATCGAGCAACTGATCCGCGAGGAGAACCAGCAGCAGGCAGCTGATCAGGTGTCCATGAGCAACGGCATCGGCAGCCTGCGCTTCCTGGGCTCGATGGACTGGCGCGAGTTCGTCGAAAAGGCGAGCGTCGTCGAGGGGACCCTCGGGGAGGATCCGTCAGGCATCTACGACCAGATGGATTTCAACACGCGGGATCGCTACCGGCATGTCGTGGAGAAGCTCTCCCACAGAAGTCCTGGCTGCGAGAGCTCCGTGGCCCTCGCGGCCGTCGAGCTCGCCCGTGAGGGCTCCAAAGCCGGAGGCACGGACTGCCGCGAGGCCCATGTCGGCTATTATCTGATTGATCAGGGCCTGCCCCGCCTGGAACGGGCGGTTCATTGGCACGCGAGCCCCCTCGAGCACCTCCGCCGGATCGGGCGACGCTTTCCGCTGACGCTGTATCTTGGCTCGATCCTGGCGATGACGACCCTGTTGGCAGGCGGCCTGATCCTGAAGGCCTCCTCGGAAGGACTCGGTGGGTGGTCGCTGCTGTTCCTGGGTCTGCTCTCGGTGGTGTGCACCAGTCAACTGGCCATCGCGCTGACGAACTGGCTGGCGACCCTGGCCGCGACGCCGGTCTCCTTGCCCCGCATGGACTTTTCCAAGGGAATTCCTTCGGAGTTCAGGACCCTGGTGGTGGTACCGACCATGCTCACCAGCGCCGCGAACATCGAGGAGCTCGCCGAAGCCATGGAGGTCCGCTTCCTGGCCAACCGGGACGAGAACCTCCATTTCGGCCTGCTGACGGACCTTCGAGACGCAGCGCAGCAGACGCTCCCGGAGGACGAACCCCTGCTGCAGGCCGCCAGCCGGAAGGTCCGGGAGCTCAACGAGCGATATCCCGGCGCTCCGGGCGACCTGTTCTTCCTCTTTCACCGGCCACGCCTGTGGAACGCCAGGGAAAAGATCTGGATGGGTGAGGAGCGCAAGCGTGGAAAGCTCGCGGACCTCAACGCCCTGCTGCGCGGAAAGACCCGTGAGGGCTTCTCGCTGATCGAAGGTGACCCGTCGGTCCTGCGGGAGGTGAAGTATGTCATCACCCTGGACACCGACACCGGGCTCGCGCGCGACACGGCGCGCCAGTTCGTGGGCACCATGGCGCACCCCCTGAACCGGCCGGTCTATGACCCGCGGGCCGGGCGCGTGATCGCAGGCTACGGGATCCTCCAGCCCCGCGTGGCCGTGGCCCTCTCCGGAGCCGGCCGGTCGCGATATGCGCGCATGTTCACCAGCGAACTGGGAATCGACCCCTACACAAGGGCCGTCTCCGACGTGTACCAGGACCTGTTCGCCGAAGGTTCGTTCATCGGGAAGGGGATCTACGACGTGGACGCCTTCGAGCAGGCCGTCGGCGGCCGCTTCCCCGACAACCTGATCCTGAGCCACGATCTCCTCGAGGGATGCCATGCCCGGTGCGGGCTGCTCAGCGACGTGCAGTTGTACGAGGAGTCTCCCTCCCGCTACAGTTCGGACGTGAGCCGCCGCCATCGGTGGATCCGTGGCGACTGGCAGATCGTTCGCTGGCTGTTTCCGGGGACTCCCGGCGCCGATGGTCACCTGCACCGCAATCCGTTGTCCGGGCTCTCCCGCTGGAAGATTCTCGACAACCTGCGACGCAGCCTGACGGCGCCGGCCCTGATCGTCCTGTTCGCGCTGGGGTGGATGATCCTGTCACCGGCCCTGTTCTGGACGCTTTCCGGGCTCGGAATCATGCTGATCCCTTCCCTGCTGGGGGTCGCCCATGGTTTTCTCCGGAAGCCCACGGAGTTGACGCTGGCGCTGCACCTCGGGGTCACCCGGACCGCGATCGCCCGCATTCTCGAGCGGGACATGTTCGCGCTGGCCAGCCTTCCCCATGAGGCGTTCTACAGCCTAGACGCCATCGCACGCACCCTCTGGCGCCTCTGGTTCTCACGCAAGCGCCTGCTGGAGTGGAATCCCTCGACGAGCCCCTCCGCGCAGGTCAAGGGTGGATTTGCCGGCTCGATCCGGCTGATGTGGTTCGCGCCGGTCTTCGCCGTCGCCACGGCCGTTGTCCTTCAGTTGTGGCGCCCGGAGTCCCTGCCTGTGGCCGCACCGATCCTGACGCTCTGGCTTGTCTCCCCGGGCCTCGCCTGGTGGTTCAGCCGAACCCGGCACCGTCATGAAACGGGGCTCTCCTCCTCCCAGATCCTGTTCCTGGAAAAACTCTCCCGGAAGACCTGGGCGTTCTTCGAGACCTTCGTCGGTCCTGAGGATCACTGGCTGGTCCCCGACAATTTCCAGGAGACCCCGTCGCCGGTCACGGCGCACCGCACCTCCCCGACCAACATGGGGCTGTCGCTCCTGGCCAACTGCTCCGCCTTCGACTTCGGCTACATCAGCCAGGGAGCGCTGATCACTCGAACGAACCGGACGCTCTCCTCCATGGAAGCCATGGAGCGCCACCGCGGGCATTTCTTCAACTGGTACGACACGCAGACCCTGCAGCCGCTGCCGCCCCGGTACATCTCCTCGGTGGACAGCGGAAACCTCGCCGGCCACCTCCTGACCCTGCGGCAGGCGCTGCTCTCCCTGCCGGCGCTCCCCATCTTCGGTGAACGCCAGCTCGACGGGCTCATGATCACCTGGGAGCTGGTCCTGGAGGCAGCCGGCGACTCCTGCCAGGACCTGCTCAGGCCCCTGGGTCTGGAGTTGACGTCCATGACCGACAGCCGACCGCTGGACCTGCGCACGGCCCATCGTCACCTCGGCAGGCTGGCCACCGAAGGGACCCGCTTCGCAGACGGCCTCGAAGCCAGCTCGGCGACCCCCGACGAGCCGCTGCTCCGGTGGGCCCGCGCCTTTTCGGCGCACTGCGAAGACGCCCTGTCCGAGCTGGCGACGCTGGCTCCATGGCTCGGAGATCCCGGCCTCGTGCAACATGTTGATGATCGTCCCGGCCTCGTCCGGATACCGACCCTTCTCGAGCTGGCCGCACTGGATGCGGTTCCGCCGCCGCTTGGCGACGCCGCTGCCCTGGGGCCGGAGGACCGGTCCGAACAACTCCAGCAGCTGGTCCGGAGGGCCGCAAGCCATGCTGCAGAGCGGATCAGTGCCATGGAGGATCTGGCCGCACGTCTGGGCGCGATGGCCCGCATCGAGTTCGGGTTCCTTTATGATCAGAGCCGTCACCTGCTGTCGATCGGCTACAACGTGGCCGAGCAGCAGCGTGACTCGAGTTGCTACGACCTGCTGGCCTCCGAGGCCCGGCTGGCCAGCTTCGTCGCCATCGCCCAGGGACAACTGGGGCAGGAGACCTGGTTCGCCATGGGGCGGCTGCTCACCTCCGCGGGCGCGGATCCGATCCTGCTCTCCTGGAGCGGATCGATGTTCGAGTACCTGATGCCGCTGTTGGTCATGCCGACGTACGAGCACACCCTGCTCGATCAGACCTGCAGGGCCACGGTGGAAAGGCAGATCGACTACGGCCGGACCTGTGGCGTCCCCTGGGGCATCTCCGAGAGCGGCTACAACGCCATCGACGTCCACTTCAACTACCAGTACCGCGCCTTCGGCGTCCCCGGGCTCGGGCTCAAGCGCGGCCTCGCCGACGATCTCGTCATTGCCCCCTATGCCACGGTCCTGGCCCTCATGGTGGCGCCCACGCAGGCCTGCCAGAACCTCCTGCGGCTGGTCGGCGCCGGCTGCGAAGGCCGGTACGGCTTCTACG
>JAHITJ010000089.1 GCA_018817795.1 Myxococcota bacterium
CCGTCCTTGCGATAATGGATCTCCACGTCGGAGTGCGACAGCAGCGCAGGACGCAGCAGGATCAGGTGTGGCGGCAGGCCCTGCAGGGGACGCGCCGAGGTTCCCATCCGCGACAGGTTCGACACGCGGCAGAGGTCGCCGAAGCGTCCGGTGCCGGCGCGCCGCAGGCGCTCGACGAGCAGCAGGAACAGTTCCGCCGTGGACAGCACGTCGGACAGTGCCCGGTGGGCGCGCATCTGGGGAATATTCAGAACTCTGCAGAGCTCTTCGAGACTGTTGCTGTGCTGGGGTTCCAGCACCTGGCGGGACAACTGGAGCGTGTCCAGGATGGGCAGCGGCGGGATCCACATGTTGCTGCGGGCCGCTTCGGTTGACAGGATGCTCTCGTCGTAGGCAGCCGAATGCGCGACCATCACGGCGTTCTCCCACTTCGCGAACAGGTCCGGCAGCACACGCTCGGCGGTGGGTTGTTCCCTGACCATGGCGTCGTTGATGCCGTGCACCTCCGTGGCGTCCGGCGGAATCGCGCATTTCGGAAAGACGAGCTGGTCGTACTGTGCCCCGATCCTGCCGCCCTTCACCTCGACCGTGGCCACCTCCACCATGCGTGACATGGGTCTCGTTCCCAGGGTCTCCGTGTCGATGACCACGAAGCGGACGTCCTCGATGGGAGTGTCGTCCCTGGGCAGGGGGGGCAGGGTTTTCGGGGGCAGCACATAACGGTTCATGACAACATTTACCATAGCCGCAAACGGTCGGCGGCGCAATCGATCATCTTTTTTCACAAACTGTCAGCGCCCACAGTTTGAGCCTTGCACCCGCCGGAATCATCCGGTAATGTGTGGCCGGAGTATTGTATTAAGTGAAGGTACGTGTATGACCACCTCCCGAGTAGATCCGCTGATAGGAACCCGATTGGGCGAACGGATGACCCTCATCCAGGAAATCGGCCGGGGGGGCATGGGAACGGTCTACCGGGCCCGGCACGAGATTCTGGAGCGGGATTTCGCGGTGAAGATCCTTCGATCGGACATGCGCCGAGACCCCGTGGTGGTGGAGCGGTTCAAGCGGGAGGCGCGCGCGGCCAGCCGGCTTGAGCACCCCAATGTCGTGTTCATCTCCGACTTCGACCAGTTGCCCGACCGCCGGTTCTACATTGTCATGGAGTACATCTCCGGAAAGAGCCTTCGCGACCTGCTCAACACTGAGGGGCCGATGGCGGTCAGCCGTGTGTGCAAGATTCTTACCCAGATTGCAGACGCGCTCGATTACGCCCACGAGCAGGGTGTCATCCACCGCGACCTCAAGAGCGAGAACATCATCCTGACCAACTCCCGGGGCCGGGAGGTCGCCAAGATCCTCGACTTCGGGCTGGCCAAGCTCGTCTCCGACGCTCTGGACATGCAGAGCATCACCAACCAGGGCCAGATCTTCGGCACTCCCGAGACCATGGCTCCCGAGCAGATCACCGGTGGGCCCATCGACAACCGTGTGGACATCTATGCCATGGGGGTGCTCACCTACGAACTGCTCGTCGGCAAGCCACCGTTTTCCGGCCATATGCTGCAAGTGCTCATGGCCCACAAGAAGCAGGCGCCACCGAAGCCGTCCGCCGATCGCAAGGATGTTCCGCCGGAACTCGATGAACTCGTGCTCAAATGCATGTCCAAGGAGCCCTCCGGCCGGTATTCCCGTGCCTCCGAGCTGGTGACGGTCTATCAGAACATCCTGCAGCAGTCGGTGGTGGTGGCCAACAGGAAGACGTCTCCTCCGATGGCTCCCCAGCGTCAGGGGGTGTCCTCGGTGCGCATGGAGTCCGTGCTCGACGAGAAGGGCGTGCTTGAGCTTCGCCTGCACGAGAGCGTGCTCGAGGTGGCCGAGCACTTGCGCGACCGCAACCTCGGCTCTGCGCGCATCACCCAGGTCCTGGCGACCATCCTTGAGCAGGAGGAAAAGCTGGTGGACCTGCGCAACCAGAAACACCTGCTCCAGACCCAGCTCGACTCCATCGAGGTCTCGGGCCGCGAACGGGCGGCGCGGCTTCGCCATGCGATCATCTCCCTCACCCTTGAGACCAAGGGAAAGATGGAGTCCGGGGCGGCTCCGGCCAAGCTGGCCGAGGATGTCCGGTACCAGATCGTGGAACTGGAGAGGCGTCTGTCCGAGGTCATCACGGATCAGGAACGCTCCGAGAAGGAGCTGGAGAAGCAGCTGGCCCGGCTGGTGCAGGAGCTGCAGTCGATTGAGCACGAGATCCGGAAGAACCAGGACGCGCTGTTCGAGTTGATCCAGGCCGCTCGCGGTTCGATTGGCAACTCATCGACGCTGCGCAACGCCTTCGGCCAGATCGATGAACTGAGACAGAAAATGGCCCGGTTCCCCAGTTAGCGGACCGGATCGGGAGCCCAAATGCGGTATTGGCGGATCGGCAGCCTGATTTTCTTGACTTTTTTCCTCTTCAGTTGCATGGGAGATCCCCGGCGCGAGGGGGCGTCCAAGGCGTCCGAACCGGTGAACCTGAACGTGCCGGCCCCCACGACCTATTGTGAGAAGACCTGGTCCTGCAGTTATGAAAATCTCGTGCAGGATGAGGCCCGGCGGGCGATGGTGCAGAAGCGCAAGGCCTTCGTCACGGCCTGTGAAGATGCGCTGCGCCGGATGCCCGCTGATCTGGTGAAGAAGTACGAGAGCTGCACCCGCGTTTCCTGCGGGGATGAGCTGCGCAGTTGTCTGCTGCAGAAGGGGCCTGAACAGGCGCCTGCTGCAGTGAAACCGGAATGAACCCGAACGAGGATTGCTCCATGCGGATTTCCACTCACGGCATCGTTTTCACGGCGGCGTGCGTGTGGCTTGCTCTGCTGCCGCTGACCGGCTGCAAGAAGAAGCACAAGCCCGATTACTCGACGCCCCTGGGCATTGTCAAAAGCTACATCTGGGCCATCGATCACCACGACTGCCCGGTGCTCGAAAAGGTCGTGGCCGGCCGCTTCAAGAGACACCTCGAGAAGCGGGGCAAGGAAGGCTGCTACCGCATCATGAAGGCCTACGGCAAGAGTCGCGGGAAGACCAGGCTTTCGGACGTGCGGGTCGAGAAGGCCGGAGAGCCCACCATCTTCTTCGAGGAGGAGGGCCGCGTCATCGTCGCCATGCCGATTCATCGGCAGGACCGCGAGGAGACTGCCTATTTTGATTTGGAACGCACCGATCGGGGCTGGCAGGTCGTGGGCGAGGACGCCAAGCCGCCGCGCTGGTACACGGGTCCCGCTCCGCAGTTGAACCGTCCAGACATTCGTCCGGACACCCCGCCCGAGGTGCCCATGGTCGCGGCGCCCGTTCCGGTCCCGCCGCCGGTCGTGACGCCCCCGCCCGATGATCCGCAGGTCCCGCCGCCGCCGCCCGTGGATCCCACCACCACGGCCCCGCCGGCCCCCCCGGTCGATCAGGTGCCCGAGATGGGTCAGCCCATGGGCGATGAAGACCACACCACTGAAGGGCAGGACCCGCCACCGTCCGAAGACGATTCCTCCGAAGACAATCCGTAAAACGGTCACACCGGTAGATGAATGAACGGGGATGTCGCGGCTGTGGTGCTACAGCGGTCCTTCCGGCTTCAGGACCACACGGTAGCGACCTGCGGGGAGGCCACCGGGCACCGGCACGCGCAGCGACTCCATCGTGCTCTTTTTCGGGAAGACGGGGTTGCGGGCGACTTCCCGCCCGCTCGAGTCGGAGAGGATCGCCCACAGGAACGCAGGAGGATGGTCCCGGTGGATGACCTCCACGGACAGATCCTCGCCGGCCCGCACCACCGTGGAGCCCGTGAGTTGATAACGGTAGGTCACCGGCGTGAACAGCCCGGGACCCGACGGCGGCGTGAAGCCGCGAGGCAGGACGGCCCCGCCGAGATCCACGCGCACCCACGATTGGCCTGGCTGGCGCAACTCGACGAACGCGTGCACCATGTTCATCACCAGGCGCACGTCGTAGCCCCAGGACTGGGCGATGGCAAAGAACAAAAGCGCCCGATGCCTGCACACGCCTCGTTTCTGTGCCAGGATCGCCTCTTCGAGGCTGATCCGGTTGCCATACGGCAGAAGGGGGAGCACGTCGAACTGCCGGAAGTATTGGATCATCTTCATCAGGAAGCGGCGGTCCGGACGCCCGAACACGCGGGTCGACATGTTGCGGATCTGCACAGAACCGTTGAACTGCCGGGGCACCGGCAGGGCGACGTCGTCGAAGGAGGGGGTCCTGAAATACGTCCGTGGCGCGGCGATGCGGATCTTCAACGTGGATTGCCGCCATTTTCCCGGTTTGAAATACATCATGTCGGCGGCGTTGCGCAGCAGGTGTGCCCCCGCGGGCACCTCCGTGACGAGGAACTCCGGCGCCGGTGTCGGCAGGATCGACGAGCGGCCCGGTGCTCCAAGCTGGTACTCTGCCCAGAAGAAGACGTACCGATCGGCCGGTGGCGATCCGGAGACAGGCACCGACTCCACCGAAATCGGTCCTGGAACGGCCTCGAACCTGCCATTTTTCATGATCTTCACGGTGTTGAGCACCCAGACCCGCTCGTTGGGAAAGATCGAAGGCGTGAACACGGACTGGGAAAAGTTGTCCGGCGGCGTGAAGGAGTCCGTCTTTGGGTCCATCTGCAGTGACGGAGAGGCCATCGCCTGGGAAAGCGCCTTCTGCAGTTCGGCCAGCGCCCGCGGATCGAGCTCGGTCCCCGGTGCGGACGGATCGATCCCCTCGGCCGTGGACGGGTTCTCGCCCTCGTTGCCGTCCTGGCTGCCGCCGCCGTTGGTTCCGTCGTCGGTGGAGGGATCCGTGCCGGGCTCCCGGGACATCGCCTCGTCATCGGAATAGGGCTCGTGCAGCACGGGGGTCTGCTGCAGAAAGAGCATCAGGCAGATTTGCGATAGCAGAAACGCCATATCCGGATGCCCTCCTCGGTGCAGAACCGTTCGCGGCGCGTGGGCGAGTCAGCATACGGATTGTCCCGCAGAAACGTCCACGGCTCTCCCACACTCTCAAAGCCCGCCGGCGCGTGAAGCTCGGTGATGTACATCGCGTCGAGGGCCGTGTCGAATACATCGCTCTGGAAGAACAGTTCGCCGCCCGGGATCAGGGCCGCATGGACGCTCCGCACCACCTCGGGTGTGAGCACCCGGCGCTTGTGCTGTTCGCGCTTGAAATAGGGATCCGGGAAGTTCAGGTAGAACCGCGTGACCGAGTTTGGCGGAAACAGCAGGTCCAGATGGATCGGGATGTTGGCGAACACGGCCTGCACGCGGTCGGAAACTTTCTGTTGCTGGGCTGTCTTCCGTATGTCGTGCACCAGGTCCTTGCGAATCTCCACGCCGATGACCTGATAATCCGGATGGGCTGCTGCGAAGCGGAAGAGAAACTCGCCCTCGGCGCAGCCCAGTTCAACGTGGATCGGTCGCTCCGAGAGCGCCAGCGGCTCGGGATCGAACTCGAGCATGCGCATCGACAGGGGATTGACATGATGTCGGATGCGGGAGGCCATGGAGGATTATGGATGGAGAATCTGGTGAAGTTTGGCGATCTGCACACGCAGATCCGCAAGTTCCTGCTGCAGGTTCTTGAATTTGGACGCAGTGCGATCGATCTGCGTGCGAATTTTCTCGACTTCTTCCAGCAGTTCTTCATGTTCCCGGGTGAGGCTCGTCTCGGACATGGAAGGCAATCTGTCACGAGTTTCACGATTTGTCAACCGGTGGACACCGCGTGTGCGTTGACGCTGCGGGCGAAACCGCCTATGATGCGCCCTGCGATGAATCAGACACCTTTGACTGAAATCCCGACCGAAATCCTGGACGAACCCCTGCGCATCCGCGACCGTGTTTTTTCAAGCCGGTTATGGATCGGATCGGGCAAGTTCTCCTCGCCGAAGGTCCTGGCGGCTGCGCTCGAGCGTTCGGGCGCGCACCTGGTCACCGTGGCGGTGCGCCGCGCGGACCCGTCTGCCCGCGGGGGGGATCCCGCCTTTTTAGGTATCGATCCGGAGAAGGTCTTCCTGCTGCCCAACACGTCAGGCGCGCGCAACGCCGCCGAGGCGCTGCGGCTGGCGCGTCTTGGCCGGGCTCTGGTGGGGCACGCATGGATCAAGCTCGAGGTCACGCCGGATCCGGCAACCCTCATGCCCGACCCCGTCGAGACCCTGCTGGCCACGGAAATGCTGGTGAAGGAGGGTTTCACCGTGCTGCCGTACATGCACGCCGATCCGGTGCTGTCCCTTCGCCTGCAGGACGCTGGCGCGGCCACCGTCATGCCCCTGGCCGCACCGATCGGCACCAACCGCGGACTGCGCACCCGCGACCTGATCGAGATGATCCTGTCCCAGGCTCGCGTTCCGGTCATCGTCGACGCCGGCATCGGGCTGCCCTCGCACGCTGCCGAAGCCATGGAGATCGGGGCATCGGCGGTCCTGGTCAACACCGCCATTGCCACGGCCGGTTCGCCGCCTGACATGGCCGAGGCATTCCGCTTCGCGGTCCTGGCCGGGCGAGCCGCCTATCTTTCCGGCCCTGGCCGCGTGCTCGAACATGCCGAGGCCTCCAGCCCGCTCACGGGATTTCTCTGGGAAAAGTGAACGAAATATTTAACTCTATGATTTGGTAGGGTGCTGGGCGGTCCATTCCAGGATCTCCCGCCTACGAAAGCAATTCACGGTGTGATCGTTGATCAGGCCGGTGGCCTGCATGTGGGCATAGCAGACGGTGGAACCCAGGAACTTGAAGCCGCGGGCCTTCAGATCGGCCGCCAGCGCATCGGACTCCGGGCTCGTGGCCCGATAGTCCTGGAGCGAGGCCAGCTCGTGCACGATCGGCACGCCGTCGACGAACCGCCAGATGTAGTCGCTGAAGCTTCCGAAGCGATCCCGCACGGTCAGGAACCGCCCCGCGTTGTTCACCGCGGCCGCGATCTTGGCACGGTTGCGGATGATGCCGGGGTTCTGCAGCAGGCTGAGGATCCTGGCCTCGTCATAGAGGGCCACCTTCTCCGGATCGAAGTCGTCGAAGGCGGCCCGGTAGTTTTCGCGCTTGCGCAGCACCGTGTACCAGCTCAGGCCCGCCTGTGCGGACTCCAGCACGAGGAACTCGAAGATCCTGCGGTCTTCGCGTACGGGGACGCCCCACTCCTGGTCGTGATAGGCCACGTAGTCGGGTTTGTTCAGATTCACCCAGGGACAGCGAATGAGTGTCATCGAAAGCCTCCAGATCCCTTGTAGCACGATTGGGTCCCAATGTTTACGTGGTTGAATCATCCGTTGCCAGCCGTCGTGATTTTCCGTAGATTCACGAGGGGTCGGACGCTTTCCATCCGGCTGGGAGCATGCTCATGAACATCACCAGGCTCGAAGAGGCCCAGTCCGCGTTTCTGGAGCGTTTTCCGGGCGGATTCGCTCATCCGGAGATGCTGGCCATCGCAAAGAAGCACAAGGTCGACAAGATGACCGCGCTGGTGCAGGAGCGCTTTGCGAAGGCGAGGTTCAAGGACACCGATGCGATCGTGGCCTCGATGTCCGAGGTCGTCGGCAAGTCGTCGCTCGTCTCGATCTTCGAGAAGCCGCGGTTCAAGGAGTTTGCCGGGTTGATGCTGCCGGAGGACAAGAAACAACTGGCCGGAGGTCTTCGGTCGTGGCTGCACGGGGATCGCCAGGCCGGCTTCGAGGCGGTGCTCGACGTGCTTTCCGCCGGCCGGCTGGCGAAGTGGTCCTTGCAGACGGTCATTCCGATGTATTTCCATCCGACCACCGAGGTGTTCCTGAAGCCGACCACAGTCAAGGGGGTCATCGAGTTCTTCGAGCTGGAGGTGCCCCCGTACAGGCCCACCCCCTCCTGGGAATTCTACGAGGCCTACCATGCGGCGATCATGGATATGCAGGTCCGCGTCGATCCGTCGCTGCGGCTCGCCACCGCGGCCTTCTGCGGCTTCCTGATGATGAGCCTGGGCGGGGACCGGGAATAGGCATGGCGCCGGTGGCGCGAGATTGGACACACCTGATGGATTTGAATTCCCTGCTGGCCCGTGAGACCCGCACCGCATCGGACCTGGAATACCTGATTGCTCCTGAAACGGGCTCCCGCCTGGAGGTGCTGGCAAAGGCCTCCGCGGACCTGACGCTTCGGCGCTTCGGGCGCACGGTGACGCTGTACGCTCCGCTGTACCTGTCCAACTACTGCGTCAACCCGTGTGCCTATTGCGGATTTTCGGTGCGACAGAAGATCGCCCGCGCCACGCTCACGCCCGCGGAAATCTCGTCGGAGGCGCGATCGCTGCGGGCGCGCGGCTTCTCACACGTGCTGCTGCTGACCGGTGAGGATCGCAGGCAGGCCTCCGTTGCGTATCTCGAGGCCGCAATCGCTTTGTGCCGGGAGCACTTCGCGCACGTCTCGATCGAGGTGTACCCGATGACCCGCGACGAGTATGTGCGCCTGGTGGCCGCGGGCGCCTCTGCGGTCACGCTGTACCAGGAGACGTATGATCGGGAACTGTACGCACGGGTCCATCCAGGAGGTCCCAAGGCCGATTATGCCGCCCGGTACCACGCTCCCATCGAGGCCGCTGCCGCCGGCATGCGCGGTGTGGGCCTGGGTTTTCTGCTGGGCCTTGCTCCCTGGCGGGAGGAGATTAGGGCGCTTTACAAACAGGCGGTGGAGGTGCAGAAGGCGAGCTGGCAGACGCGGCTGGCCTTCAGTTTTCCGCGGCTGCGGCCGGCCGCGGGGGGCTATGAGCCCGGGCATCCGGTCTCCGATGCGGAACTCGCCCAGATGATCTTCTCGCTGCGGCTGATGTTTCCCGATGCCGAACTGGTGCTCTCCACGAGGGAGTCCTCGCGGCTGCGTGACGGCTTCCTCGGGTTGGGCGTCACACGGATGAGCGCGGGGTCGGTCACGACGCCGGGCGGCTACCACGAAAAGTCCGCCGCCGGCGAGCAGTTTGCCATCCATGACGCGCGCGGACCCGCCGAGATGGCCGCCGCGATCGCAGCCCGCGGTCTGGATCCGGTCTGGAAGGACTGGTCCGAGGCCATGACGGAGGTCCCATGAACACGTTTCGCCTGCGCAGGGAGCAGCAATTCCAGGAAGCCACCATCTATCCGGTCATCACGCCGGAGTTCTGCAGGGGGAACAACCCGCTGAAGGTGATCCGCAGTCTGCTGGCTGCCGGTGCGAAGGTGATCCAGCTGCGGGTCAAGAAGCAGCCCGACGCCTTCTTCTACGAGCTGGCGCTGCAGGTCCGGAAGATCACCCTCGATGCCGGCTGTCTTATGATCATCAACGACAGGCCCGACATCGCGCAGGCGGTCCGCTCCGACGGCATCCACCTCGGTCAGGACGATCTGCCCGTGGCCCTGGTACGAAGGATGCTGCCCGATGCCATCATCGGTCTGAGCACCCACAACCGCGAGGAGATCCTGGCGGCACAGCAGGAGGACGTCTCCGTCATCAACATCGGACCGATCTACGCCACCAGCACCAAGGTCAACCCGATGGCCCCGCTGGGACTCGATGCGCTGCGTGAACTGATCCCCCTGGTGCGCGTTCCCTTCTCCGTCATGGGGGGCATCAAGGAGCACCATCTGCCCGAGCTGGTTTCCGCTGGGGTGCGTTGCGTCGCGATGGTCACTCAACTGACGCGGGATCCCCGTCCGGGCGACGTGTTCACCCGCATGCACCGCGTGATCAAGCCATAGGTCCGTGTGGAGCCTTCATGGAAGAAAAACTCTTCTCCATCATCCGCAATCTCCGGGAGTACGGGTACTACAAGAAAAGCGACGCCAATGCCGCGAAGATCCTCAGGAAAGCCTTCCCTGGAATCGGCGTTCCGGAGAGCCTGGCGATGATTGCGCACTTCATCGTTCACTGGCACCTCGAGCGCTGAGCCTGCCCTGCTCCGTCTTCAGACTGCGACAGGCTTCTGAGTATGAAATAATTCAGGAAATCAGAGGAGAAGTGAAATCAGCTTTCAAATGCTGTGTCGGGCAATTATAATTCTGGCTTCTCAGGATCGCCTCATTCCGCAAGGGAATCCGATCCAGTCCAGAACCTTTCCAAGGAGCCATGAGATGATTTCGTCTTTGTCGATGAACCGTCTGAACCGTTCCATCCTGCCTGCGGTGTTCACCATCGTCGTGGGTCTTTCCTCGTCTTCCTGCAATATCTACGAGGAGTATTCTGTTCAATCGGGCATCTTTGAATGTGACTCGGATTCACAGTGTCCCCAGGACTTTTTTTGTGACAATTATTTCAATACTTACGTTTATTACCACGATGTGAGAGCCCAGCCCGCAGGAAACGGGCGATGGGGTTTCTGCAACATCAAAAGCGATTTGGTGAAGAACAGCCAGTCCAAGTCCGTTGAGAACTGTTTCAACGGTCGGGACGAGGATGAGGACGGAGAAGCGGACTGCCTGGATCTGGAATGTCAGACGGCGCCGGCCTGCCGGGACTGGATCGCCGAGGCGTGTCCTGCCGGGGATGTGTCCGAGACCTGCACCAGGCGGTTGGGGTTTCCGTTCATCCGGAACGACGCGGCGGCCGACGAGACCACCTGCCCGGCGGCCGTGGGTGTGATCTACACCGATGATGCGGGTGCCGGGACCTTCTGTCTACCCCGTTGCCGCCTGTATTTTCCCAGTGAATCCAGCGAGATTCACAACAGCGAAGAAATCGACTTTCAGGGCAGCGATGATTACTGCAACGCGGTGGTGCCCATGTACGGCACCCACGCGGCCTTCACCGGAGCGGGGAGCCTGCGATGCCAGCACGTCGGAGTGGTTGAGAATGATGTGGGTATGAATATTCAGCAGGACGTATGCCTGCCGGATGCCCCTGATATGGTGCTGGCGTCTCCGGAATTTCTTCCGCCCGAGGATTCGTGCGAGTCCGTGTGCGGTGTCTCGAGTTGCCTGAAGATCTCCACCAGACGCCGGATCTGGAGCATGGTTTCAACGTCCTCACCTAATGAAGATATCCAGATGATCACCCAGGAATCGGAGGGAAATGATCCCGACATCTATCTGGAGACGGCTTATTACTGTCTTGACTGAGACGGGCAAGCATTCGGTTTTTGCATTGGATGACGGCCCGATGTCGTCTTCCGGTTCCATGGAACCCCAGGAGTCACCCCATGAAAAGGTTGGTTTGGATATGGTCGACGATCAGCATGCTTCTCTGGACTTCCGGCGCTGCGGCACAGGAGCCGGTCCAGCCGTCTTCCGCGACCGCTCCCGCGAAGAAGGATCCGTTTGCAGGTGAAGCCACGGGAAAGTCGGTGGATCCGTTTGCTTCACTGATGCCGGGGAAAGAGCCGCCACCCCCGCCGCGGAATGTCGTCACCTTCAACCTTCTGGGTGTCGTTGCAGACTATTACACGCTGGAATACCAGCATGTGATCCAGTCCCGTCTGGCGCTGGTGGTCAAGCCGATGTTCCAGATGCAATCCACGAAAATCGTTCCAGGACACAACCTCGATACCACCAGCCTGGGCCTGATGGCGGGGATCGCGTTATATTTTCCGCAAAGGGCGCTACAGGGACTCAACCTCTCTGCTTGCGTCGGCGTCCTTCAGTTGAAGGCCTCGGGGGAGGTCGAAGATTCGAAGGTCACCTGGAGCACCAGGGTCATGCTCGGCTATCGATACATTTTTAAATTTGGTCTGTCGCTGGAAATCGCGGCCGGCGTCCTTGTGATGCCTGATGTGGATTTTTTCAACATCTATTCCGGCGTCGGGACCTCCTGGAAAGGGGGGCCGCTGGTCGAGGTCGGTCTGGGCTGGGCCTTCTGATCCTGCGATTGTACTGGTTCGTCCTCATGGTCCCCGGGAGGGTCATTTCATACCTGAATTGAAAAAACTGTTCAGGGCGGTATAGTGGGTCCGGTTCCATCCACGGATGGTCTGAACCAGGGAGTATTTCATGATTGTTCGTCTTCTTCTTGTTTTGCTTTCTTTCCTTTCGTTTTTCCTCCTCACCGGTTGCAAGTCCGACGTCAAGGTGAAGAGCAACTGCGGAGACGGCTTCGTTGATCCCGGGGAGGACTGCGACGGTTCCAACCTCGCGGACCAGACCTGCGGGACGCTGGGCCACTATTTTCTGGGAGGCACGCTCGCCTGCCTGCCTGACTGCACCTTCGATCGCTCTGACTGCGGTGGCTACTGCGGAGACGGCGAGCTGGACGATGGGAACGGTGAGGTGTGCGACGGCACTGACTTTGGCGATCAGACCTGCAGCACGCTCGGGTTTCACGGAGGCTTTCTCCAGTGCACCAACACCTGCGAGTTCGACACCTCCGTTTGCAGTGATGTCGGCTCCTGCGGGGACGGGATCATCCAGGAAAATTACGGCGAGATCTGCGACACGGACAGCCTGGACGACGCCACCTGCGAGTCCCTGGGCTTCACCCGGGGGACGCTGGCCTGCTCGGATGCCTGTGAGTATGACACGTCGGCCTGCGTTGCCGACTGCGGAAACGACCTGGTCGATGCGAACGAGGAGTGTGACGGGGCCGACCTCGCCGAACAGACCTGCGCATCCCTGGGCCACTACAACGAGGGAGGCACGCTCGCTTGCCTGCCCGACTGCACCTTTGATCGCTCCGACTGCGGAGGGATCTGTGGTGACCTCACGATTCAGGGGGAGGAAGCCTGTGATGGCCTTGAGCTGGGCGGGGCCACCTGCGGTTCCCTGGGCTATGCCGGCGGGAACCTGGGTTGCGGCAGTGATTGCCGGTACGACGTGAGCGCCTGCAATCCATGGCTCGCCTTCGATGCAGGGAACAATCACACCTGTGCCATCGCCGCGGATCACTCCCTGTGGTGCTGGGGTGATAACCAGTATGGCCAGCTGGGCACGGGAGACATCACCGACTCGCTGGTCCCGGTCGCCGTGTCCGGGATGGCCGCCAATGTGATCGCGGTCGCCACCGGCGGAGGACACACCTGCGCGATCAAGACCGGGAATTCCCTGTGGTGCTGGGGGCGCAACCAGTATGGCCAGCTCGGCATCGGTAGCACGACCGATAAACTGACGCCGACGCTCGTGCCCTCAGAGAGCTTCGCCACCATCCGCCTGGGGTCGTTCTTTTCCTGCGGCATCAGGACCAACGGCACCGTGGCATGCTGGGGGCTCAACGCCAGCGGACAGGTCGGCCTCAGCGACAACAACCAGCACAG
>JAHITJ010000090.1 GCA_018817795.1 Myxococcota bacterium
CAGCAATTGTTTTATCGCTGTCCCGGTTAGCGCAAATTGCGCGAACCGACTCACAGTTCAATTTAATGTCGTTCTGATTGCTGCCCGGCTTCAACTTCGCCAGTTTCGCCTGAAAAACTACTTCCAATAACTTCCAAGGTGCGCTAAGCTGTCCTTGAAACCGCTTGACTTACGCGGGAATCATGACATGAAGACTCTTTCAAAAGAAAGAAATGACCCAAATCCTTGAATCGCACCCTGCTCGTGTTTCAGACGTTGTCATTGGACCGGACGAACTGTCAGACGTTCTTCTTCTTGTGTTCGAGGCCTGCGGCGATGAACGAGAAGAACAGGGGATGGGGCACGAACGGGCGTGACTTGAACTCGGGGTGGAACTGGCAGCCCACGAAGTGCGGATGCTCCGGGATCTCCACCATCTCCACGAGCTGGCCGTCGGGGGACAGGCCGGAGAAGACCATGCCCTTCTCCTCCATGGCCGCCCGGAAGTCGTTGTTGAACTCGTAGCGGTGGCGGTGGCGCTCGGAGATCGTCTCCTGGCCGTAGATCGCGCGGGCCCGGGTGTTCTCCGTCAAAACGCAGGGGTACGCGCCCAGGCGCATGGTGGCGCCCTTGGTGAGCACCTTGAGCTGCTCGGGCATCAGGTGCACGACCGGATCGGGGGTGTTGGCGTCGAACTCCGTGGAGTTGGCCTTTGCCAGCCCGACGACGTGCCGGGCGAACTCGATGCTCGCCAGTTGCATGCCCAGGCAGATGCCGAAGAACGGGATCTTCTGCTCGCGGGCATACTGGATCGCCAGGATCTTGCCCTCGATGCCGCGCTCGCCGAAGCCGCCCGGGACCAGGATCGCGTGCAGGCCCGAGAGCAGCTCGGCGGCGCCCTCGCGCTCGATGCGCTCGGAGTCCATGTGCTTGAGCCGGATCTTCACGTCGTTGGCCAGCCCGGCGTGGACCAGGGCCTCGTTGAGGCTCTTGTAGCTCTCGATCAGGTCCACGTACTTGCCCACGATGCCCACCGTCAGCTCGTTGTGCGGGTCCCGGATGCGGGACACGAGATCGCGCCAGTGATCGAGGTTGGGCTGGGCCGCCCAGATGCCCAGGCAGTCGAGCACCTGCTGGTCCATGCCCTCCTCGTGGAGCATCATGGGCACCTCGTAGATGCTCGACGCGGTCTTGGCCATGATGACGCGCTCGGCCGGCACGCTCGTGAACAGCGCGATCTTCTTCTTCACCTTCATGTCCAGATCATGCTCGGTGCGGCACACCAGGATGTCGGGCTGGATGCCGATCTCGCGCAGCTTCTGCACGCTGTGCTGGGTCGGCTTGGTCTTGAGCTCGCCGGCCGCGCCCAGGTAGGGCAGCAGCGTGAGGTGGATGCACGCCGTGTTCTCCTGCCCCTCCTCGATGCGCATCTGGCGGATCGCCTCCAGGAAGGGCTGGCTCTCGATGTCGCCCACCGTGCCGCCGATCTCGACGAGGAGCACGTCGACGTCCTGCGAGGCGCGACGCACGCGCGTCTTGATCTCGTCGGTGATGTGCGGAATCACCTGCACGGTCGCGCCCAGGTAGTGCCCGGAGCGCTCCTTGGTGATCACCGTGTGGTAGATCTGCCCGGTGGTGGTGTTGTTCTCGCGGGACATGTTGACGTTGAGGTAGCGTTCGTAGTGCCCCAGATCCAGGTCAGTCTCCGCGCCGTCCTCGGTCACGAAGACCTCCCCGTGCTGGAACGGGCTCATGGTGCCCGGATCGACGTTGATGTACGGATCGAGCTTCATGATGGACACGCGCATGCCGCGAGCCTGCAGCAGCGCGCCCAGCGAAGCCGACGTCAGGCCCTTGCCCAGACTGCTGACGACGCCCCCTGTGACGAAGATGAACTTCTTGTGTCGTGCCATGGTTGCCTCCCGCGGCGTTGTTTACGGGAAAACCGCGCTTTGTGCAAGCTGTCCGAAAGAACGCCTGCTGCAGCGGGGATCCTTGAGCCTCCTGAAAAAAGTTCATAAAAATCGCACAACTTGTGAACGCGCGGAGACAGGTGTATCCAATTATTCACAAAAATATTTTTTATGGGGTTGAATGTTCCCTCCCCGGCCCGGTATAGTCACCAGGAACACGAACACCGCGATGTGCGGTGAGAGAGAACCGAAACCTGAACCGACCCTGGAGGTGTGAGATGAAACATGTGACCACCCTGATTTTGAGCGCCGCCCTGCTGACCGGCCTTTCGCTCGCGACCCCGAATGATGTCCAGGCCCAGCGCTATGTGGTGCCCGTGGAATCCGGTTACGCCGGCTGGAGCCCGTTCTATTATGATGGATATCTGGTGTACTTCGACACCGCCGGACGCCCGTACTACTATCCCGGCGGACGCGCGACCTACGTGCCGCGCCACTGGAACCAGTACACCACCGCGGTGTCCCGCTACCGCACCCACGGCCGCTTCTACAGCCGCTGGTACCAGCGCTACGGTCATCAGCAGTACCGCGTCCGCGTGGTCGTGCCGACCCCGCCGCCCCAGCCGGTGATCGTGGCCCCGGTCTACGAGGAGCCCATCGCCATCGAGGACGAGTACTCGGGATGGTCGCCGGAGTACTATGACGGCTACCTGGTGTACTTCGATGACAACGGCACGCCGTACTATTACATGAACGGCTCCACGATCTACGTCCCCCGTGCCTGGGACGGCTACAGCCGTGTGGTGACCCGGTACAGGACGCATGGCGCCAACTACCGCAACTGGCACAAGCGGTACAACCAGCCCCGCTACCGCGTACGGGTCCGTCACAACCGTCCCGCCCCGTCCCGTCCGGCCATGCGCCCCGCCCCGTCCCGGCCCGCCCCGACCCCGATGGGACACGATCGCCGCAACGATCGCCGTGATGACCGCCGCGACCGCCGCGACCGCCGCGGCCGCTAGTCCCCCCCCCAGAACCCTCGATTTTTCCCCTGCCACAGTAAGAATTAACTGATATAGTAGTCCACACCCGGACCTCCCAGGTCCGGCCCCGGACATGGGAGGTCCGCACCATGAAGCTCCGAACGTCACTGATCCTGTGCCTGTTTCCCCTGCTCTTCTCCATGGCTGCCTGCGATGACGGCGGCGGCGGCGACTACAACAACAGCCCCCTGACCGCCGAGGAGCAGGCGGCCTTTGATTATACAAACTTCGCCCGCACCGATCCCCAGGGCTTCGCCACGCAGTATTTATACGACCTGCACTCAAGCGGCAGCGACAACGGCGCCTACGACGATCTGATGGCGCGCGATCCCGTGCCCGCGCTCGAGCTCTCCCCGGGCCTCCTCGCGGCCGCCCGCGCCCACAGCCGCGATCTGAATGAGAACTGCCATACGCTGCAGCACGACTCCTGCGACGGCACCTCCTGGAGCGATCGCATCTGGTCGTACTACGACGGCGGCACCATCGCCGAGAACGCCGCCATGGGCTTCGGCACCGGGCTGTCGGTGGTGATCGCCTGGATCGTCGACACCAACGTCCCCTCCCTGGGCCACCGCGTCAACCTGCTCAATGGATCCTACACGCAGGTCGGCATCGGGCAGGCAGGCTCCTACTGGACCCAGGACTTCGGTGCCGGCGGCACCAACTGAGCAACCTCGTTTTCCGCATGGACACAGGGATGAAATCGGGTAGACTGCCACTGCCTGGAGACAGGTGAACTAGCATCACTTACACGCCGGAAAGAAGGACTTACCATGACGTTCAAGATCGCCCGCTCCATACTACTGGGTTGTCTGCTGCTGTCGATGGGTTCCTGCGCCAAGGGCCGGGCCAAGCCACCCTGCGGCGATGGCGTCTGCGAAGCCGGCGAGTCCTGGGAGTCCTGTCTCGAGGACTGCACGCCACCCTGCGGCGACGGCATCGCCCAGGGCGACGAGGAGTGCGACGGCACCGACCTGCGCGGCGCCACGTGCCTGAGCATCGGGCTGGGTGACGGAACCCTGTCCTGCGCGACAATCTCCTGCTACCTCGACACCTCCGCCTGCAGCCCCTGCAACGACGACTGTGCATCGACCGATCCCGCCACCTGCGACGGCGACACGCTGGTGACCTGCGCCCAGAACAACTACACCTGCTGGAAGTGGACGCGCACGGATTGCACCGACGCGATGCAGGTCTGCGACGAGGGCACCGGCACCGCCCGCTGCTCCGACACCTGCACCGACGCCTGCACCGCCGACGGCACGCGCTGCGTCGAGTCCGTGAAGCAGACCTGCGTCACCGGTGACAACGGCTGCCTTGGCTGGTCCGCGACCGAGGACTGCGAGACCTCAGGGCGCCTGTGCGAGGCCGGCGACTGCATGTGTCCGGCCGGATCCTGCACGCCGGAGACCTCGACCTGCGACGGCAGCGTGATCCAGAACTGCGTCGCCCAGGCCAACGGCTGCGGCGTCATCGAGGCCGGCACTGACTGCGCCGCCACCGGATGGCTCTGCGACCCCGGCACCGGCACCTGCGTGCCCGACTGCGCGAGCACCTGCACGCCCGAAAACACCACTGGCTGCGACGGAACCGTCACACAGACCTGCACGATGCAGTCCTCGGGCTGCCTCGCCTGGGTCACCGGAGAGGACTGCGCCCCTTCGGGGCGCTCCTGCACCGGCGGGATCTGCACCTGCAACCACGATTGCACCGAGCTCCAGGGGCAGTGCAGCGGCACCGTCACCCAGTCCTGCGTCGCCGACGCGTACGGCTGCCGGCACTGGGTCAGCGGAGAGGACTGCGCCCCTTCGGGGCGCACCTGCACCAGCGGCACCTGCCTGTGCAACCATCAGTGCACGATCGGCCAACTGCAGTGCACGGGCACCACCACCCAGTCCTGCACCACCGATGCGTACGGCTGCCGGTACTGGACCAGCAACGAGGACTGCTCCGCCACCGGACGCCTGTGCTCGGCCGGCACCTGCGTCTGCAACAGCAACTGCTCCGAGGGCCAGCTGCAGTGCGTGGGCAACTTCACGCAGACCTGCACGGGCAACGCCTTCGGCTGCTGGGCCTGGGTCAACGACACCGACTGCGCCGCCCAAGGCAAGATCTGCTCGGCCGGCAGCTGCGTGTGCAACAATCAGTGCTCCAGCGGCCAGGTGCAGTGCTCGGGAAGCACCACCCAGACCTGTGTGGACAACGGCTTCGGCTGCTGGATCTGGCAGGACGTCACCGACTGCGCGGCCACCGGACGCACGTGCTCGGCCGGCAGCTGCGTGTGCAACAACTCATGCTCCAGTGGCCAGACGCAGTGTTCTGGCAACATAGCCCAGACCTGCGTATCCGACGCCTGGAGTTGCTGGGCCTATCAGAACACCGATTGCGTCGCCGAGGGCAAGATCTGCTCCGGTGGCGCCTGCGTATGCGACAATCAATGTTCCGAAGCCATCTCCCAGTGCATTGGAAATGAGGCTCAGTCCTGCTCCATGAACGGCTTCGGCTGCTGGATCTGGAACGCGCAGACCTGCTCCCTCCCAGCCACGTACTGCGGGACTGGCGCCTGCCACGGCTACACCCGCACCGACTTCACCGGCACCTACTCGATCATCACTGGCGGCACCGAACTGACCTCGTCCTCGGACGACTCGACCCACGCCATCACGCTGCCCTTCACCTTCACCTACTGGGGGGTGGCCTATACTCAGGTTCACGCCTGCACCAACGGCTGGCTCAGTTTCGGCGCAAGCCCCGGCACCAGCGACTACAGCAACGGCTCCAGTTTTCCGGATTCCGGCGCACCCGTGGCGGCCGTCTACGGGTACTGGGATGACCTGGAGTTCGACTGGGATTACTGCTCATGGGACTCCAACCTGCGCTGGCAGACCCTGGGCTCGGCACCCAACAGAGTGGTCGTCGTGCAGTGGAGGGATTTCTGCACGCCCTCCAACACCAGTTACTACGGAAACATGCAGATCCGGCTCTACGAAACCACGAACATCATCGAACTGATGTATAACCGGGGCGACTGGTATGGATCTTTTTCCGCCTCCATTGGTCTGGAGGAGGACACGCGCGGCCTGGGAATTACGATCAGCGGCAACAGTTCAGGAGCCTTCTCCACCGACGTTCGCCTGACCCCATACTAATCACGGCGACTTCCCCTCCACTCCTGAAATCCTCCGGTTTTTCTTGATTTTCAATTGAATTTATGCCATTTCGAAAACTCTCCGACGCCCCCGGAAAGTCCCGGCCCAACGTCGGAAAAGTCAGGTCTTGTCATGAATCCCGTCGAACCCGAGCCTCCCGTCTCCTGTCCGGTGCTGCCGCTGCGCAACCAGGTCGTCTTTCCCTTCATGGCCCTCCCCCTTTCGGTGGGGCGGCCGCGCTCGATCTCGGCGCTCGAGTCTGCCATGCAGCGCCAGGGACAGATCCTGCTGGCGATGCAACTGTCGGCCGACTGCCAGAATCCCCAGAAGGAGGACCTGCATGAGGTCGGCGTGCTGGCCACCGTGCTGCACCTGTTCACCTTGCGCAACGGCAGCGTGAAGGCCCTCGTGTCGGGCCAGACGCGTGTGCGCATCACCAACGTCGTCACGGAGCTTCCCCATCTGGAAGCCGAGTTCCTGGTGCTGCCGGACACCCCGGACCCCGCCTTCGCCGCAGAGGTCCCCGGCCGTGTGGCCCATGCCCGCGAGGTGTTCGAGACGTTCATCCACCTGTCCCGCCTGCTCTCCCCGGAGTTCACCATCGCCCTCTCCCAGATCGAGGATCCGGGCCAGCTCTCCGACGTCATGATCGGCCAGATCGCGCAGCGCATGGACGCTGCCCAGCTCTGGCCGCTGCTCGAGATCTCCGATCCGCTGCTGCGCCTGGAACAGGTCGTCTTCCTGCTTGAGGCGCGCAACGTGGATCTGGGCGCGGCCAATCCGTCGGCCAATCCGCCGGGCAGCCCGCAGGGCAACCCGATGCCGCCGGCGCGCGAGCCAGAG
>JAHITJ010000091.1 GCA_018817795.1 Myxococcota bacterium
CTGTCGATGCTTCGCCGGCTGGTGCTGAACATCTGCCGTCGGAATCAGACGGGGAAGAGCAACCCCAGTAAGATCCGGCGTGCCGGCTGGAACGACGACGTGCGCACGCAATTACTGCTCGGAGCGGGTTTTCCGGACCCGCCGGGCGCAGGCACGCCCGACTTACTAGGCTGAGATTCCATTCACTGCAGCGATTTCATGAGCCCCCAAAGCAGGCCGCCGATGCGATGCAGGTCGGCCCACCACCGCCGGCCGGTTTCCCGATCGAGATGCCCCGCGAGCACCAGGATTTCCACGGTGGTCTTGGCTTCCAGGCAGGAGCCGTACGCAATGCGGTAATGCTGCAAGCGGTCGCGACCGAAGCGCCCAGTGCCTTCGGCGATGTTGAGAGCCACCGAGCTACTGGAACGCACCAACTGCTGCGCGAGAACCGGATGTGCGAGCCGGGCGCTGGCGACTGCGGCCGCGGTGCGAATGGCGATCTGAAGAACGACAAGGCGTGCCATGGAAAAACCTCCTGCTGTTTTCCCACGGCGCCGCTCAGCAGCCGGGTCAAGGGCGGCCCTGGCCGCCGTCCGGCGTCCCTCGACGGACGGTCTCCCTTGACGCGGCTGCGCGGCGCCGTATGCCCTTTTCCTCAGGAGGTTTTTCCGGCACGCCAAGATCGGAACAGCTTCACTGCCGGAGTTTCGCCAGAACCGCGGCCCGATACCACGCCACCAAATCATCCGGTCCGCAAGGGCCACCGCGTTTCGTCGCGCATGCGATGAAACCACCGTCACCGGCTACCGTCACCGGCATCGTCACACTATCATCACTCCCCGCTCATAATGCTCTTGCCCTGGGGGCAACGGGGAGACGGTGGTCGTCGCGGTCAACGCTGCCCCCGGGGAGGTGACGGTGTCCCTGTCGCTGCCGGGCGTGTCCTCGGCGGAACTGGTGGATGTACTGAACCCGTCCGGGCGCTTCGCGCTGGAAGGTGGCGCTGCGCGCGTGACGGTCCCCGGTGGCTGGGCCCGGGTGATGCGCCTGGAGGATCGGCGTTGATCGGAGGCTTGTCTTTCCATGGGGTTTTCATACAATGACCGGCATGATCATTTCCCTGATGACCCCATCCGACATCGACGACGTTTCTGACCTGGCCCGCCGCGTTTTCGACGCCCACGTGGCACCGTCGTATCCGCAGGAGGGCTGCGACGAGTTCTACCGCTTCATCATGCCCGCTGCGCTTCGGGAAGTTCTGCACAAGGGCATGCGGGGGTTTCTCGCCCGCGGTGAGGATCGGGCGCTGCTGGGCGTGCTGGCGCTGCGGGACGCTTCCCACGTCTCCCTGTTCTTTGTCGAGACCGACCGCCAGCGCCGGGGCATCGGGCGCGCGCTGCTGGACCGGGCCGCGTCCGATGCGGCCGGGCAGGGGATCCCCGGGTTCAGCGTGAACGCATCACCCAACGCCGTGGGTGCCTACGTCGCGCTGGGCTTCCTGCCCGCGGGACCGACCCAGGAGAAGAACGGCATCACCTTCGTGCCCATGGCCCGTCCGCTGGACGACTATGCCGCCGCCCGCAACGCGGCGCCGTCGCCCGACGTCCCCCCGTCGCCCGACGTCCCCCCGTCGCCCGACGTCCCCCCGTCGCCCGACGTCCCGCCGTCGGCTGGAACCCCGCTGCCGGGCCCGTCTGCGTTCCTGGTCAGCGGCTACGAGGCGGAAGCGCGCGAGCAATTGCGCTTGTTTCTGGGCCTGCTGCTGGACAGTGATCCCTGTCTGCGGCCCGTGACGGCCGCCGCCCTGGAGCGCCCGGTGGAGGCGTTCCTGCAGGAGGATGAGTCCGACGGCCCGCTGTCGGCCGAACCACTGCCCCGGGTGGTGCTGTTCTCCGGCTGCACGCTGGGCGAGGCCCGCCGTGTCATGTTGGAATGGAAGGCCTCCGGACTGCCCCGGCCGATCTTCGCTGCCGCCACCGACAGCAACCTCCTCTTCACCGTGCGCGACCTGCTCGGACACCTGCTCGAGGAGCACCGCTCCCACGGCGGACGCTCGTAGCACCGGTCAGGGGATAAGAGGGGTGGCGTGTAGCGTCAAGGGGCGATCGCGGGGGGCCTGGGACCGCATCCGGGGGAGGGGCCGAACTTGCCCAGCAGCGCCTCCCCGACGGCATCGGGAACCCATCCCGAGACATCGCCGCCGAAGCGCGCGACCTCCTTGATCACCGAGGAACTGAGATAGAAATACTGGGATCCGGTCATCAGGAAGACCGTGTCCATCTCGGGGCACAGGGCCCGGTTCATCTGGGAGATCTGGAACTCGTAGTCGAAGTCGGAGATGGCCCGCAGGCCACGCAGCAGCGTCTGGATGTTGTTCTGCTTGAGGTAGTCCACGAGCAGGCCCTCGAAGCCGGTGACACGAACCCGGGGCTCGTCGGCGAAGGTGGCCCGGATCAGTTCCACGCGCTCCTCGAGGGTGAACAGCGAGTTCTTGGTCGAGTTGATCGCGACGGCCACGACGATCTCGTCGAACAGGACCAGGCTGCGGCGCACGAGGTCGACGTGCCCGAGGGTGATGGGATCAAACGATCCGGGATAGACGGCTGTTTTCTGCGACATGATAGAAACTCACCTGGGTCTGTCCCCAGCGCCGCGACATGAACTGCGTCAGGCAGCCGACGGCGGGGGGCGGGTTGTGGCGGACATCCTGCTCGAGCAGCAGGACGCCGTCGGGAGTCAGGCGGCAGCGCGCACCGGCCGTCAGCAGCACGGCGTCGCGCAGGTCGGTCAGGGCGTATGGCGGGTCCATGTATATCAGATCGTACGCCTCGGTGTTGTCATTCGCTAAAAATTTATTCGCATCGAGGTTCAGGCACCGCGCGCGATCGGCGAGCCCGAGGTCGTCGACGTTGCCGCGGAGCACCGAGAACACGGGCCTGGCCTTCTCGACGCACACGGCGGTGTCCAGGCCACGACCGAGGGCCTCCACGGCCATCACGCCCGATCCGGCGAACAGATCCAGCATTGTGCGGCCCTCGAAGCCGTCGGCCCACAGGCCGCCCAGGATCGAGAACAGGGCCTGCCGCACCATCGACGGCGTCGGACGCACCCCTTCGGCGGGGACGCGCAGGTTCCGGCCTCGGAAGGCGCCGCCTGTTACGCGGATCACAGATTCGCCCGCTTTCGGGTCCCGCCCGCCACAACGAACGGGTTTGGGTTGAATTGCCAATGGAAAATAACTTGTTTGCGAAGTGACATTTCGGCTCCCGACGCCTCCATTCATCCGATTCAAGTGCTTTTCATGTCAAGCAAAACCTGATTCTTCAATATGGTTTTGCATTTGACGGTCTTGTGCTATAGAAAGCCGTCAACCCATGACGCAGTGGACACGACGCCACGCAGGTGATGCATGACGCAGGAAAAAGAAGTACTTGAGCAGTTTTCCAAGCAGTACACGGTCGGCACCGTGCTGTTTCAGGAAGGGGACGCGGGAGCCGAACTGTTCGTCGTCCGACAGGGCAAGGTGCAGATCTCGCGCCGGATCAACAGCAAGGACCACATCATCACGGTCGTGGGCGAAGGCAACTTCTTCGGCGAGATGTCGCTGCTGCTGAACCGCCCCCGGTCGGCCACGGCCACGGTCGTCGAGCCCGCCGAGTGCCTGGTGTTCGATCAGGTCACCTTCCTGCGGATGATCTCCACCCAGAGCCACATCACGCTGCGCATCATGAAGAACCTCGCCCAACGGCTGTACCACGCCAACATGCAGATCGAGGCCCTGATGCTGTCGGATCGGACCCATCGCGTGGTCAAGGCGCTGCACTACATGTCCCGCGAGGAGGGCGTTCCCCAGGCCGGCGGCATCCTCGTGCCGATCAACCTCAAGCGGCTCTCCGGCTTCGTCGGGTTCCCGCTGGGACAGGTCGCCGCGGTTGTCGACCAGCTCGCCGAGGCGCGGCTGGTGCTGCCCCAGTCCGATGGCTTCCTCATCGCCGAGGAGGGCCGCTATCTCGAATTCCTTGAATTCCTGGAAATGAAAGAAAAGAGCCAATAACCCGAGGGGCGCCCGCAAAAGGGCGTCCCGTTTGAGGCCACGCAGCGGCCGGAATGATGGTCGGTTCCGGTGCTGGGAGGACGTGATGAACCCGGTGATGAACCACGATGATGGAATGGGCCGTGCCGTCCCTGGTGACTCGGCCTTCGCCACCGTCCTGGAGGCGCACGCGTACCTGTTCGGGCTGCGGCGCTTCGGCGTCAAGTGGGGACTTGGGCCCATCGCGGCCGCCCTGCGCGCGCTGGGATCGCCCCAGCGGGCTTTTCCATCCGTCCATATCGCGGGCACCAATGGCAAGGGATCCACAGCGGCCATGACCGCGTCGCTGCTCTCGGCCCAGGGGCTCCGGTGCGGCCTGTTCACGTCGCCGCATCTGGAGCGCTTCTCCGAGCGCATCCGAGTCGACGGAGTCGAACTGTCGGACGCGGAGTTGGTGGCCGCCCTCGACAAGGTGCGCGCCTGCGGCGTGCCGCTGTCGTTCTTCGAGACGGCCACGGCCATGGCGTTTTTACACTTTGCCAACGTGGGGGTGGACCTCGCCGTGGTGGAGGTGGGGCTGGGCGGACGCCTCGACGCCACGCAGTGGATCCGGCCGAGCGCGTCGGCCATCACCTCCCTGGGATCGGATCATGCGCTGGCGCTGACGGGCTCCCCGGAGCGGGTGGCCTGGGAGAAGGCCTCCATCGCCGCGCCAGGCGTGCCGATGGTGCTGCCGGGGGATTTGACCGGCCCGCAACTGGAGGCCGTCCTGCGCACCCTGGCGGCCCGTGGGGCGTTGCCCCTGCGCTGCGGCGTGGACTGGGGTTTTTCCGTGGAGGGTCGCCGCATCCGCTGGCACTTCGGCCAGGAGCCGGCCGCCTTCGTGGACGTGCCGCTGCTGGGCGAACACCAGCCGGCCAACTGCGCCATGGCCCTGACCCTGGCGCGCCTGGCCCTGGGCCGGCCCCTGGATCTGACCGCGCCTTTTTCGAACTTTTCCTGGCCCGGCCGCATGGAGTTCATCGACGGCCTGTGGCTCGACGGCGCCCACAACCCGCCGGCGCTCTCGGCCCTGGTGCGCACCGTCGGCGGGCTCGGGCTGGCGCCCCTGCCGGTGGTGGTGGGCTTCATGGCCGACAAGGACGTGTCGGCCAGCCTGCAAATCCTTGGGACCATCGCCTCGGGCTTCCACTGCACCCAGGTCGAGGACTCCGATCGCGCCCTACCGGCGGCCGAGCTGGCCGACCAGGTGCGGCAGTTGGGGCTGCCGGTGGCGTCGGTGACGACGTGCGTGGCCGACGCCCTGGCCCTGGCGCCCCGTCCCTCGCTCATCGCCGGCTCGTTCTATCTCGCGGGCCGGGCCCGCAGCCTGCTGATGCGGCACAAGGCCTCCGACGCGAAGCTGTCGGACCCCTCCTGCTGAGCCGCTTCCCCTTCCATGCGACGAATCCGGCCATCCCCCCTACACCGCTTCCGGCGGTGTTGCGGACATGATGCCCCGGGTTGGGCGACCGGCAAGCGGTCGGAGACCGGTTGCCGGTCGCCCTACCCGGGGAAACGAGAGGAGAGACCACGGCCAAGCCACAGGGCGCCCAGGGCGAGCAGGAGCAGCAGGCCCGCGGGGGTCCGGGTGCGGCGGCCCGAGGCGCCGCAGGTGAGCTCGTAGGGGTCGCCGCACCCGGGGCTTGGGAAGCCGCCGGGGGGGTGACCGGGAATGCCCACGACGACCTCGACGACGGTGTACTGGCCATCGTTCCAGGGCTGGGGGGAGTACAGCGCGTCGCGACGGAAGCCGCCGAGGCCGGAGCCCCACTTCAGGCCGTGCCCGTACTTGGCGGCATCGGCCCAATGATGGTAGATGGATACCGTCCCGTCGGGCGTGATCCGATACAGGGTCTCGGGCCATTTGGGGATGTACAGGTTGCCGCACACGTCGACGGCCATCCCATCCTGGTAAACATCGCCGGGAAGGGTCGCGAAGTGACGTGGCGTTCCCACCGGGTTCAGATCGGGATCGAGATCGACGACGTAGACGTCTTCGCCGCGGTTTCCGACGTAGAGCAAACTGAAGTCGGGACTGAAGTTGAGCACACGGGCGTCCGATACGGAGGTCAGATAGTTTTCCGTGGCCCCGGTGTCCGGATCGATGCGGACGACTTTATCGTTGTTGGCTGAGTAGATCATGCGGTCGGGACCCAAGACGATGCTGAAGGCGTCTCTCTGGTCCGGCGCCAGGTTCACCAGTCCGCCGTCCGGCGAGATCGCGACGATGCCCTTGTCGTCGGTCGTCGCGACGATCAGTCGGCCGTCGGGCAGGTATTCCATGCCTTCGGCGCCGCCGATGGCCGAGGACATCACCTGCACCTCCATCTCCCGGTTCGCCCTGATCAGGGAATGGGTGTTGTGGCCGACGATCCAGCCCTCGCCATCGAAGGCGACGTCATGATAGCCGCTGGGATGGGCGTCCACACCCTCGACCTCTATCTGGTTGATCTCCACCGGCGCCGACGGGATGTTCGAGCAGTCGAAAGGTTTTTCCTTCGGCTTGTCGTCGGCGCAGCCGGCCGCCAGCGCCAGGAAGGCCAGGGACAGCATCAGGGGGATTCGCGGCTTCATTCGCATTTATTCTCCGCGTTGCAGGTGGCCGGCGGCGTGCAGTCCTCCGGGCCGGAGCAGGGCGTGTAGCACTGCTGGATCATCGGATCGAGATCGCACACCTCGGGGGGCGTGCAGTCATCCTGGCTGGTGCAGGGCGTGTGGCCGGCGACCTGCACGGTCATGGTGCGCACCGAGGTCACGAAGAAGTCGATGCAGCCCTGGGTGGAGGTGAAGGAGTCCTCGGTGCGGCGCGTGACGCGGCCCGTGGGATAGCCGGTGACGCCTGCGGCGATGAGCGCGTCGACGATGACGGCCGGGATGGTGGCCGAACCCGTGTCGGGGAGGTTGCAGGACATGTTCAGGGGGGTGAGCCCGTGCTGGTCGATGTTGAGCTCGATGAGGATGCGGGAGCGGGCCCCCTCGGGGGGCGGCGTCCACTCGATGATCAGATCCTGCCCTGCGGCGAGGGTCCAGGCCGAGGTCGTGGGCACGAGCTGGCTCACGCCGACCCCGTAGAGCTCGAGGGGTCCGAGGAAGCCAGAGGTAGTGCGCAACTGGATCACGTGGTTCACCTCGAAGCCCGGGTGGGGCAGCTGGGTGTACGAGTAGCTGCTGCCGGGCTGAAGGGCTTTCAACGCCACGCGCTCGACGAGGCCGCGCAGGACCACCGTGCCCATATCCTGGCCCAGGGGCATCGGGACGCAGGTCTCCTCGAAGCCGCAGGTGAAGCCCGGATTGCAGGCTGGATCGCAGAACAGGTTGCGTCGCCCGAGCAGACGGCAGTCCCCTTCGGTGAGGGCGACCTCCGGGATCTGGCCGGGCACGATCCCGTCGCGCACCACGCCGTCGACGGCCGTGTAGCCCATGTCCTCGTTGGTCTGCACCTGGAAGCCGCCGATGCGGAGGTCTTCGGTGCAAGGGAAGTGCAGGGTGATCAGGGCCGGATCCTGCTCGAAGGGCGGCTCGACAATCTTCTTTTCATCGTCGCACGCGACGGCGCCGGCGGCCATGCACAGGCCGGCCACAAAAACAAGGAAAATACGACGCTTCATGGGGACCTCACTGTCCGCGTCCCGGGTAGGGGCGCGCCTGCTTGATGACCAGCCGCGACTCGGTCTCTCCGGGCTCGGTGTTGTACTTCCACTCCACATCCATGGCGTAGAAATGATCGGGGGTGTTGGGGCCGTAGACCGGCGCGAAGAAGGCGTGGATGGCCGCCAGGGCCTGTCCGAGTTGCTCGGTCTGGGCCCGCGAGATGACCGTCTCCCCCGGGGGGACGAGGGTGGAGTGTGCCAGGAATACGATGGGCTGGCCGGGCATGTCGTAGTGGTAGACGAACTGGTCGCTCTGGACGCCCGCGGCGGGCAGCACCACCGAGAAATCCCCGAGCTGGGCGTTGATGTAGTACCCGGGCTCGATGCCCTGCGTGTCGAAGATGTTGGCCGTGATGGCCACGCCGTTGGCGTCCTCGGCCGGGTAGGACCAGTTGATCAGGATCGCCATGCCCACCTCGAGGTGCGAGATGCTGCGGTACTCGCGCTCCTCGAAGGCCCGGAAGCGCCAGACGCTGGACCACACCTTGCGGGCCGCGTCGACGTAGGGTTTTGCGGGATCGGCGGGGTCGGCCACGAAGGACTCGTACAGCCCGGCGCCGGTGAAGCCCCCCAGATCCTCGGCGTTGGTGCTGGAGCGGAACTTCAGGCGCCGGCCCGGGAAGACCCGCGCCATGGTCTCGAGCAGGGCCGCCTCGAAGGCCGGATCCACGGGGGCCGCGCGCATGTCGTCGCGCAGGGACTGCAGCATGGCCTCGCGCACGGCCGGGTCGTTGCGGAAGTCCGGGTCGACGAGCATCGCCTCGATGCGGGTGTCGAAGCCGTTTTGTTCCAGGAACTGCCGGTAGAAGTATATGGGCACCACCACGGCCTTCGGATAAGGGATCGGAAACGACGTGATGTGCGGGAACGCGCCGTAGTGGCTGGCCTTCCCGCCGAACGCCGGGATGGCCGCCGCCAGGGCCTCGCCCAGCGGAAGCCCCGGGATGTCGAGGACGTCCTCGATCTCGCGGATGTCGGTGACCGAGAGATCCATCGCCGGGATGGTGACCTCGGGCGGGCGGTGCGTGTCCCACCAGGCGTCGGCCTCTTCGAGGGTCACCTCGCGGATGGTCCACTCCCCGGAGCCCACGGTCAGTTCGACCCACTTGTCCTCCAGGGCGCGCAGGTCCGGGTGGTCGAAGGCCCCGCGCAGGCCCATGTTGGGGGTGCCGCGGTTCTGGGCCAGCACGTTGATGTGCGCCAGCGGGGTCTGGAACTCGGCGGTGATGGTCCCGCTGCACACCGACAGGTCGTTGGGGACCGTCTGAAGCACCGCGATGTCGCGGAACGAGAGATACTTGGTGCCCGAGGTCAGGTCCTGCTCGGAGAAGAACCGCAGCTGCCCCATGGACGTTCCCAGGTTCAGGGGCTGGTAGTCGATGCCGGCGAAGAGCTCGTCGGTGGTGATGACGGGCACCTCGCGGGGGAGGTTTTCGGCCTCCCTGGCCACGGTGTCGGACGTGGGATGGAACCGCAGGTCCGCGCCGACCCACAGGTTTTTTCGGATCGCGCGGAAGGCCTTGAGGATCATCGCGGCGCTGGCGGTGTCGTACGGCGCGATCTCGTAGGCCCAGACGCCGGGACCTTCGTAGTAGTTGAGCGCGCCGAGCAGGAAGCGGCGGTCGGGGGAGTAGTACTCGGTCTGGTTGAACTGGGAGAGGGTCGGCACGATGGGCAGGCCGTTGCCGGAGCAGTGGGTGGAGGCGAAGTTCCAGTGGATGGGATAGCGCCGGCTGTTCTGGAAGTAGAGCCGGTCGGCGTCATTCTGGTCGATGATGGTCTTCACGGAGCTGGCGCCGGGGATGGCGGCCACCAGCGGCGGTGCGGCCACGGCGTCGTAGTCGGACCGGCACCCGACGACCGACACGTAGTCGGGGTCGGTGTTCCCGGGGGCCAGGCTGCACTCGAAGGGGGTCCGGTTCAGGTCGTCCCCGCAGGCCAATAGCCAACCTCCGGTCATGAAAACCAGAGTAAAATAAAGAAATTTCATGGTGGGGCCTCCCGCGATCCGTCATGGAATGTAGCATAAATCACGGAGGAGTGCATCGGGAAGGTCCGGGGAGTTGTCCGGGGCCTCCTTGTTACCCCGGCAGGGCAGTCGAGTTCTAACTCAATTTATTCACTGAAGGGTCCACTCCCCCCGAAATCGAAATCGAAATCGAAATCGGTCCAGAAATCCGAAGGCTTCTTCGTCACGAAAGA
This sequence comes from Myxococcota bacterium, assembly GCA_018817795.1. Classification (GTDB taxonomy): domain Bacteria; phylum Myxococcota_A; class Polyangia; order HGW-17; family HGW-17; genus HGW-17. The sequence goes on from JAHITJ010000091.1 coordinate 9,910, forward strand.
ATGGACGCTTGCCAACCAGCCGTCGAGTCTATTGGCTGGATTCATTAGAACCGATGACATCGAAAACTGTTGATTTACGAGGAAATTGAATCGATTTCGATTTCGATTTCGATTTCGACTTGGCACTTTGCCCCCCGAAGTTTCCAGGCGGATACGACGTGGATCCTCTTGTCCAGAAAAATGAGAACTCGATCGCCCTGGTTACCCCGGACGCGGCGCTTGCCATCCCCTGGACAATCGGCTAGAGTGCTTGTCACAAAACGCTTGAATGACGGGCGTTTTCAGGCGCACCACATGAGCATGAACACCAACGAACCCATGGATCTCTGGCTTTCCCTGCTGTCCATTCTGGAAAAGGACGGCATCCTGCTCCCATCACAGACCGACGTGATCCGGCGCATCTACAAGGGGCTGGGGCAGTCCATGGACGTGCTGCTCCTTGGCTCGGGGCTGATCTCGGAGCGGACCCTGCAGAACTATCTGCAGAAGCTCTACGGTGTGAACACGATGTTCGACCCGTTCGAGTTTCCGACGCCGGAGGCCTGCGAATTGCTCACCGTCGCCGAGGTGATGCAGCTCAACGCCATTCCGCAGAAGACCGAGAACGGCTCGGTCAGCGTGCTGATCATCCCCCCGATCGATCCGGGCCAGCTCGAATGGATCCGCGCCCGCACCCAGATGTTCGTCGTTCCGCTGGTCACCACGCCGCTGCGGTTCCACTACATCCTGAACCACTGCTACAACGTGCCCATGGACGAGACCGAGCACAAGACGGCCATGTCGGTGCTCGAACAGATCGAACCCCAGGAGGATCGCTTCGTCCGGCCCGCCAATGTGCTCTATGATCCGTTCTCCGGGCCCGTCGAGGACATCTCCGATGATGACGACCCGCTGAACCTGCGGAACCTCCCGATCATGGATCGCACCCACGAGGTGCTCGACATCTTCCGCGAGGAGCTCGCCGGCATCATCGAGCATGATCTGCCGTCGTACATGGAAGCCACGACCAGCGACGCGCTCCCGGAGTCGGAGATCGACCCGACCGCCACGGTCGCCTCCCGGCGCCTCGACGCCGCGTGGAAGGCGCTGGAATCCGCGGATATCCCGGAGCTGGCCGCCGAGATCGAGAGCCGCGAGGAAATCCCCTCCCTGTTCTACAGTTTCGGGGCACGCGCGATGCGCTCGGTCTCGCTGTTCACCTGCACCGAGGGCTTCGCCATGGGATGGACCGGCGCCGGGCTGGGCGTGTTCCCGCACCGTCTCGAGGGCATCATCGTGCCGGAGGATCGCGGCACGTTCATCGCCGACATCATCCAGAACAACCTGTTCCTCGGCAAGGCCGCCCCGTCGGTGGTCAACCGCCGCATCCTGCAACTGCTTGGCGCCGATCCCGAGGACATACTCGTCGGCGGCGCGATCCTGCTCAAGGAACGGCCCGTCATGGTCGTGGTCTGCGTGCTCGACGACGAGGTGGCCGGGCCCGACGAGGTCCAGTTGCTCCAGGAACTGTGCCAGGTCGCCGCATCCATCGTGCTCAAGCTCGTCCGCGCCAAAAAAGCCTCCTGAAGGTGAACGCATGAAAAACGCCAACGTGATCCTCCTGGTCGTGGCCCTCACGCTCGCGGCCTGCGACAGCACCCCGTACCAGCCCGAGATTCCGCCCTGTCCGCCGTGCGCCGCCATGCGGTCGACCGCCGACGGGAAGCGCACCGCCGAACCCGCAGGGGCGGTGACGGCTCAGGTCCCTTCTGCGACGCCGGTCGCTTTGCCGGTCGCCTCGCTGGTCGACACGCGGGAACCTGACGATCCTGCCGATGCAAAGCGCGCGCCGGTCACCCTCGAGGCGCTGTACGAGGTGAAGTCCGTCGGCTTCCCGAGGCTGTCCCCGGACGGCCTCACGGTTCTTTACACCATCTCCACACCGGATCTGAAGACGGGCAAGTCCGACACCGACATCTGGAAGATCAGCATCGACGGCACTTCAACCCGGCAGATGACGCGCTTCGAGGGGGCCGACTTCTGGCCGCTGTGGGCGCCCGACGGTCGCTCGTTTTTTTTCCTGAGTGCGCGCAAAGGCGGTGTCCAGCTCTGGCGGATGCCCGTCGACGGCGGGGATCCCGAACGGCTCACGCACGTCGAATCGGGCCTGGAGTCCCCGGTCGTGTCTCCGGCGGGAACGCACGTGGCGTTCATCTCGGAGGTGTACCCGGAGGCCGGCGGCGATTCCGGCCGGCAGAGCGAATATGATCCCGCCCGGCAGAAGGAGATCGAAGCCGGTCGCGCCGCGAGTCCGCACCGGGCCATGGTCGCCGACCATCTGTTCTATCGCCGCTGGAATGCCTGGAAAGAAGGCCGCCGGCGGCACGTGTTCGTGCTGGAGCTTGGCACCGGCAAGCTCACGGATCTGACGCCGGGCGACTTCGACAGCCCGGCCTTCACGCTCGGCGAGGCCGGACTGGCGTTTTCACCCGACGGCAGGGAGCTCGCCTTCGAGAGCAACCGCGAGGTGGATCCCGACGCCCACGCCGTGCGCAACAACACCGACGTGTTCGTCGTCCCCGTCTCCGGTGGCGAGCCGCGAAACCTCACCGCGTCCAACGCCGGCTTCGACGGCTCCCCCGCCTACAGTCCCGACGGAACCCGCCTGGCCTGGCGCACCCAGCCCACCCCCGGCTATGAGGCGGACCGGTTCGCGTTGCGCATGATCGATCGCGCAACGGGCGCACTGACCGACCTGGCCCCGGGGTTCCCCGAATGGATCGAGGAGTTCCGCTGGGTCAAGGACCGCATCGTGTTCGTCGCACCGGTGAAAGGACGTTTCCCGCTGTTCGAGCTCGAGGTCGCCTCTGGAAAGGTCTCGCCGGTCTCCGGCGCGGGACATGTGCGCGCGTTCGACTGCGCCGCCGACGGCACCATCGCCTTCACGCACTCCACCGCGGGGCGACCGGCCGAACTGCACGTCCGGCAGCCCGACGGCAAGGTTCGTCCGCTGACCGCGGTCAACCGCGACCTGTTGGAAAAAGTCGACTTCCGGCCGGCCCGGGAGCTCTGGATCGACGGCGCCGACGGGGCGAAGATCCACACCTTCGTCGTGCTCCCCCACGGTTACCGGAAGGGAAAGAAATATCCGCTGGTGATCAACGTGCACGGTGGCCCGCAGATGCAGTGGTCCGACAGCTTCCGGGGTGACTGGCAGGTCTATCCGGGGGCCGGGGCCGTGGTCGCTTTCCCGAACCCCCACGGCAGCACCGGCTACGGGCAGCCCTTCACGGCGGCGATCTCCCGGGACTGGGGCGGCAAGGTCTATCGTGACGTGATGGCCGTGACCGACCACCTGTCGAAACAGGACTACGTGGATGCCTCCCGCATGGCGCTGATGGGCTGGAGCTGGGGCGGCTACCTGGTCAACTGGGTCGCTGTCCATCCCCATCCCTTCGTGGCGCTGGCCTCGATGATGGGCGTGTGGGACCTGCCTTCCTTTCATGGCACCACGGAGGAACTGTGGTTCCCCGAGTGGGATCTGGGCGGAACGCCCTGGGAGGCCCCCGAAGCCTACGAGAAGTTCAATCCCGCCTCCCGGGCGGCCCAGTTGAAGACTCCCATGCTCGTGATCACCGGCGAGAAGGACTACCGCATCGCCTACACCCAGAGCCTGCACCTGTTCACCGCCCTGCGCCGCCAGAACATCCCGGCCCGCCTTGTCGTGCTTCCCGATGACGGCCACTGGCCGCACCCGGTGCGCTCCCTTCCGTTGTATTACACCGCCCACCTCGAGTGGTTCGCCACTTATCTGCAGACCGCACAGCCGGCGGTCTCCCTGTCGAAGATGCTCGGCAGATGAACAAGTCTTCACCAAAATAAAACCCACTTGAATTTCCTGTGGATCGTGCCATAAAGATGAGTTGCCCGGGTTTCCGGCAGAAAGGATCAATAATGCGCATTTCTCTTTGGTTTCTCGTGATTTCAACCCTGACCCTGGGGTGGTTTTCCGCGTGTGACGACGGATCGTCAAAAAAG
>JAHITJ010000092.1 GCA_018817795.1 Myxococcota bacterium
ACCGCCGAAGTCATCGTTCACCGAACCGTACACGCGTCCCCAGACGGTGTCGCCGGCCGCGTCGAGGTGGGCCACGAAGATGTCAGCACCGCCGTATCCCGGGACCGTCCCGGCGCCGAGATCCGCGTCGGGGCCGATGAGCCCCGTCACCCAGACCTCGCCCGCGGAGGAGACGAAGAGGCCGCGTCCCAGGTCGACGGCCGAGCTGCCACCAAGGCGCTTGGCCCACTGGTAAACCAGCACCGGGCTGTACTTGGCCACAAACGCGTCCTGGCCGTCCTGGCTCTGGATGCCCCCCATGGTGGGCCCCAGCCGGTTACTGAAGCTGCCGGTCAGGTAGACGTTGCTGGCCTGGTCCAGGGCCAGACCGCGGACATCCTTCTCTCCGGTCCCCGAGAAACTGACGCTCCTGGAGTGCGCCCCGGTGGTGAGGAACCGGGCGATGAAGATCTCGCGCTGGGCGGTGACGAAGGTCGAACCACCCAGGTTGAGCGATCCATTGTACGTTCCGGTGACCCACACGGCATCGGCGGTGTCCACCGCCAGGCTGACGCCGCGCTCCGAGGTCGCGAGTTCGCCGAACCGGTTTTCCCAGAGGGGGGTGCCGTCGGGCGCGAGCTTGGCCAGGAAGATGTCGTCGGTGCTGGAGGAGTTGTTGACCAGCAGCTCGCCGCTGAACTGCAGCTCGCCCTTGAAATATCCGGTGAGCCAGATATTGCCAACTGAGTCGGTGGCGAGCGACGTGATCTGGTCGTCCCCCGTGCCGCCGAACCGCCGCGCCCAGGTGAGGCTGCCGTCGGGGGCGAACTTCAGGACGACCATGTCGATGGCGGTGCCGCTGGTCAAGTTGATTTCCAGGCCCATCCCACTGAGATCCAGCACGCCCTTGAAGTTGGCCCCGACGATGAGGTTGCCGGCCGCGTCGGAGGTGATGCTGACGCCGGCGACCCAGTTCTCGCCGATGCAGGAGGCGAAGAGGCTCTGCACGAAGCGGCCCGCGCAGGGGGTGGTGTCGATCTGGGCGCAGGTCTCGAGGCAGCCCAGGGTGCCCGCGAAGTAGCCCTCGCTCGTGCAGGTGAGCCCGGCGGTGTCTGTCGTGTCGCAGACCTCGCCTTCCGCGAGCTGCAGGGCGTCGTCTCCACAGCGGGGACCCCAATGATGGCAATCCGCCATGCATCCGGCGTAGGCGCCGTCGTTGACCCCGTCGTCACAGACCTCGGCCCCCAGGACTTGGCCGTCCCCGCAGATGCCGTCGCAGAGGCTGGGCGTGCCGACACATTCCCAGCCGGTCTCCACCTGGCAGGCCGCATCGCAGCCATCCCCGGGAGTGCGGTTTTCGTCGTCGCACTCCTCCAGGGGATCGGTCCAGCCATCCCCGCACACGGACTGGCAATCCGAGTAGTCGAACCGGCAGTCGTCGCCGCAGGCGAGAAAACCGGCTGCGAACCCCAGATCCATGCAGCTCTTTCCCTGCAGGTCCTGACGGTCGCAGTCCTCGAATTCGGCCTGGGTCTCGCCGTCGCCGCACCGCTGGGTGCAGGCTGAAAAGTCCAGGGTGCAGTCGGAATTGCACGAGAGCGACCCTGCATAGTATCCACCCGCCTCGCAGGAGGCCCCGCCCAGGTCCGGACCGTCACACACTTCCCCCGGGTCGACGAGCCCGTCGCCGCAGGAATCGGTGGTCTTGACCTTCACGTCACAGCCCGCTCCGATGAAAAAAGCCCAAAGCAGGAGACCGGTGCTAAAACCCCGGATGATCGTATGGTACATGGGACCTCCCTGACGGAACAGTGTAGCGTCGAAGAGGTGAGACTGCAACCTGCGGCGTGGACAGAATCGTTCAGCCTGATTCAAAGAAAGGTCTGACCAGTCTGAATGGTCCGACCAGTCCGACCTTCTTCGTCTTATGGATGGGCGGCGTGGGGGGCGACCATCGTGAGCGGAGCGCGGCGCTGGTGCTTCTGATGCACCTGGTGCAGGAAGGTCTCCATGCGGACGTGGGCAAGGTTGCGTTCGGCGCCAAGCACCAGCGGCAGGATCGCGCAATCGGGATAGTCGCGGGCCAGCGCATCCACCGCGGAGTTCACTGCGGTGCCGACCATGCAGCCGGTGGCGACCACGGAGACGACGCCGTCGACACCTCTTTGTGCAAAGTCCACCATCTTGGCCAGGGTCGCCGAAACCAGGTAGTTGCTGCTGCGACCGATGTACGGTGTCACCATGTCCATGCACGCAGCGTAGTCGGGCTCGGCGCACCAGGGGCCGTAATCCTTGCCCAGGACCTCATCGAACGGCCGGCGTGCACCCTCGGTGGCCATGATCGCGAGCACCTCGAACATCGCGGGGCGGACCTGCGAGCGCTGGGCCTGCCGGTACGCGTCGAAGTAGTTCGAGAACCAGATCAGTCCGTACATGTACGGGCTGTGGTAGACCTCGCAGCCGGCCTCCTCGAGGCGCTCGGCGAAGTTGTCGTTGGCGGGCTCGCACAGCCGGGTGTAGAGGTCGCCGGTGAAGCCCACCAGCGGGCGGTCACGGACCTCGGTCATCGGGATCGCCCGCAGCCGCGAGACGGCCGCCGAGAACGCACCGATGGGGCTCTTTTTCTCGGCCAGGGCGTCCGAGACGTCGGTCAGGGCCCTGGCGAAGACGGCGTCCACCCGGCCGGCGGAAAGCTCATACGGGCGCAGGCGGTGTCGCAGGATCGTGAGCGTGTCCACGGCATAGAAGCCGTCCATCAGGCGGCGCAGGCCGTCGAAACCGTAGAGGTCCCACTGGTCGTGGCCGATCACGTCGAGAATCTGCAGCGGGATTCCCTGCTCGCGCAGCCACAGGCGGTAACCGTCACCATACTGGGACAGCAGGCAGGGCGTCAGCGTGCTGGGCATGTAGAAGGCGTCGGAGGCTCGCAGCTCGTGTCGCTCGGCCAGCTGGATGACGTCGCCGGCCACGCACGCGTACGGGTGGCACTCCTTGCCGTTGGTGATCTCCTCGCCGCGACGCATGACCGTGTGGGTCGGCGGCGGGAGGTCGATGACCTCGATGTTGCCGAGGCTGCGCAGCATGCCGTTGAGCACGGCGGTGTGGGGGCCGAGGTACGGCAGGAACACGCGGTTGAAGGTGCGCGGCACGACCCGGGCGGGGCGGTGGAAGTGGTACTCCGCGTCGGCCTTCAGGTGTCCGTTGCGTCGGCGGTGCGCCTCGATCTCGTCGGCGAAGGCCTCGATGCGCGTGACCATTCCGGCCTCGCCTCGCAGCTCGTCGAACTCCAGGACCAGCTTGGGGCGCTCCTTCAGGATGCTCTCGAAGTGCTTCTGGGAGAATCCGTCGGGGCCGCAGCCGAAGTTGCTGACGAAGACCGGATACATGTCCGGGTGCTTCAGCAGCAGGTGGGCGGCGCGGACCAGATCGCGGGAGAACGCCCACGGCAGGCGATCATACTCATGTCCGAGCTCGACCTCGTCCAGGGGCAGGAAGTCCATGGGAAGGACGTCGAACCCCATGCGCTCGAGGTGCCGGGCCAGTCCCATGTTGAGATAGGGATCGTGAAGCGTGTAGGGCTTGCCCAGCAGCACGAGCGTCGGACGCGACCGGGCGCGCAGCACTCCGCGGCCCA